>NZ_PXVC01000016.1 GCF_003011125.1 Synechococcus lacustris str. Tous
AGCTGGAGATCGCGGTGCTGAAGCTGCCATCGCTGAGCAACTTCTCCGACCTTGACCCCCTGGAAGCCGAACCATCGGTTCAGCTGCGCTGGGTGGCACCTGGAGAAGCGCTCGGCCAACCAGATGCGGTGATCGTGCCAGGCAGCAAGCAAACGCTGCGGGATCTGGAGCCTGGAAGCCGAACCATCGGTTCAACTGCGCTGGGTGGCACCCGGAGAAGAGCTCGGCCAAGCCGATGCAGTGATCGTGCCAGGCAGCAAGCAAACGCTGCGGGATCTGGAGGCCCTCAAACAAAACGGTTTTGCCAGCACTTTGCAGCTGTATGCAGCTGGGGGMGGCAATGTGTTCGGCGTGTGCGGCGGCATGCAGYTSCTKGGCCGTGAGCTGCATGACCCCGATGGCCATGAAGGCAGCATCCATGGCCCTACCCAAGCCGCAGGGCTCAACCTGCTGCCGCTTCGCACCGTTTTCGGCGGCGAGAAGGCCCTGCGGCAGCGCGCGAGCCAAGCCCTGTGGCCGACCCTCAACAACCACACTTCAGCAATCGACTCCCTCCARATCGAAGGCTTCGAGCTACACCGCGGCAGCACGATTGCACTTGAGCCCTGCCAGCCCCTTTGCGCCGATCSAGGGTTGGGCTGGGTGCAGGGCACTGTGGCTGGCACCTACCTGCACGGGGTATTTGAGAACGGCCCCTGGCGGCGACGCTGGTTAAATCAATTGCGCCAGCGCAAGGGCTTAGCGATGCTCAGCGAACAGCAACCGCACCACAGCCGTCAACGGGATGCATTGCTCGATCGCCTCGCCGATGCCTTTGAARYCCAYGTGGATATCGAACCGCTATTAATTCCCMAAAMACCACAACATGGCGGTTAAAACCATAAAAATCCATTGGCCAAACGGAAAGGTTTCTGAAGCAAAAGCAGGCGCCCACTGGCTTGCGGCTGCAAAATCGGCAGGCATTTCAATCCCCACCGGCTGCCTTGGCGGCAGTTGTGGTGCCTGTGAAATCGATGTAGATGGCGAAACTGTGCGGGCGTGTATCAGCTCAGTGCCAAGCCACAGCAGCAGCCTGCAGGTGGAATTCAGCAGTGATCCCCACTGGTGATAGAAGCCTTCAATCGGTTTCCCGTTGAATCGCGGTTTCCCGTTGAATCAGCCCACCGCCCAGCAACAGCTCTCCGGCGTAGAACACCGCCGCCTGCCCAGGCGTGATTGAAAATTGCTCCTCTAAAAACTGCAGTTGGCAGGTGCTATCTGAAATCGGTGTAAGCAGTGCCAATTCCGGTGCACTGCGATAGCGCACCTGCACCTCCACCTGCAAGGCGGCTTGGGGAGGTGCAATCGAAACCCAGTTGATTGCAGCCACCTGGCAAGCGATGCGGCCGGCCTCCCGGCGCGGCGCCACCACCACCTGGTTCATGGCCCCATCCAGTTTCACCACATGCAGTGGCTCACTCCAGGCAACGCCTAGGCCCTTGCGTTGACCGATCGTGAAGTGCTCAATGCCATCGTGGCTACCCACCACAGTGCCATCAGCAAGCACGATCTGGCCCTGGCGCGGCGCCAGGTAGGCATCAAGGAAAGCCTTCATCGAGCCGTGGTGATCAGCCAGGCAAAGATCTTGGCTTTCAGCCTTGGTGGCCGTTCTTAAACCCAAGCGGCCAGCTTCCTGGCGGGTTTGAGTTTTGTTTAATTCMCCCAAAGGAAACACCAAACGGGCCAACACCTGTTGGGGTAAGTCGTAAAGGAAATAGCTCTGATCTTTATGGCTATCAAGGCCCCTTAGCAACTGGGTACGGCCAGCTGTGGCAGCCGCCGCTGGCCTTAGGCGGGCGTAGTGCCCCGTTGCTARTTGCATGCAACCCAATTCCTTTTCCGCCCAGGCCAACATCGGCCCAAATTTCACCTCCCGATTGCAGCGGGAACATGGCAAGGGCGTTACGCCGGCTTGATAACCCTGCACCAAAAAGTCAACAATCTGAGCCTGGAAGTGCTCGCGAAAATCCACCACATGGTGGGGAACACCAAGGGATTCACATAGGGCAGCGGCATCCACCAACCCCTCGGCGCAACAGGCACCCTTGCCGCTCATCAACCAAAGGGTGAGGCCTTCCACCTGCCAGCCAGCTGCCTGCAACAGGGCAGCTGTGAGGGAACTATCCACCCCACCGGAGAGGCCCACGGCGATGTGATGCTCCCCTGGCCATAGCCGCAAACGCTCCAGCACCGCCTCCACGGCGGGGGTTGCGCTTGCGGTTGGCAACAAAGTAGTCATGTACCCATGTTGCCTCTTCCATGGTGTGGCCCGCCGCAAATGCCAACCACCTCTTGGTTACGGCCAACCAGATGGGGCAATTGGAGCAACAACTGTTTGATAGCGGCCTACCGGTGGCGGCMTTGATGGAAAAAGCCGGTTTGGCCTTAGCCGAACGCCTAAAAGCAGAGGCAGGCCTGCGCAACCGTGGGCTGGTGGTGTTGGTGGGGCCAGGCCATAACGGCGGTGATGGTTTGGTTTTGGCAAGGGAACTGTGGCTGGCGGGCTGGCCGGTGCGGATCTGGAGTCCCTTTGCTGAACACAAACCACTCACGGCGGCCCACCTACGCCATTGCCTCTGGCTGGGGTTGCCAAAGCTGGAGCAGCCCCCTGATCCCAAAGGACCTGAACTATGGATCGATGCAATTTTTGGCATCGGTCAAAGCCGAGCCCTGCCTGAAATAGTGGCTCASAGCTTGGGGCAACGCCAACATTGCGGCGCTGAGATCTGGAGCATTGATGGTCCCAGTGGCCTCTGTAGYGATAGGGGCGTATTGCTGGGAGAAGCTGCTGCCCATTGCAGTCGCAGCTTGGTGGTGGGYCTCTGGAAACAGGGCCTATGGCAAGACAGCGCCATGGCTTGGGTGGGTGAACAGGAACGGATCGAGCTGAATTTGCCAGCAGCTGCGCTAACCGCCATTGCTAGCGAAGCGGTTTTAGGGCTTTGGGGAAATGATGCCTATGGCCCCTTGGCCCCCCAACTTATACCAGATGCCTGGGCCCCGAAACACGGCCGCGGCCGCTTGCGGATTATTGCCGGCAGCAATAGATATCCAGGGGCCGCCCGTTTAAGCATTGAAGGAGCCAGTGCCAGCGGWGTGGGCTGGCTAGAGGCGGCGCTASAGCAAGGCCAAGGCCAGCAGCTAGAKCAACTRCTKCCCCAYGTGCTCTGGCGTTCTAGGGCTGAGGGCTTAGAGCGCTTGGATGCGGTGGTGCTRGGGCCTGGCTTAGGAACAACAGCAGCTTTTCCRGCTGGGCTCCAAGAATTTCCTGGCTTGCTGCTGCTCGATGCCGATGGYTTGAATCACTTGGCGATGGGAAAGCAGGTAATCCCATGGCTTTCTAACCGCCATGGCCCCACCTGGATCACTCCCCAYCAAGGCGAATTCACGCGCTTGTTTCCCCAATTGGCAGGGCAAGCACCGCTGGRAGCAGCAAAAACAGCAGCACAACTAACKGGTGCCCAGGTGCTCTTGAAGGGCGCCCACAGTTGCATCGCAACCCCCGAGGGTTGCTGCTATCAGCTTTTGGAAACCAGTGCCTGGGCMGCAAGGGCGGGCATGGGTGATGTGCTTGCTGGCTATGCCGGCGGCCTTGGCGCCCTTGGCATGGCAAGCGAAAAGCAATTYTCMAMCGCAATTTCAGGCCAATTGCTAGCCCTGGCGGGGCTGCGCCATGGGCTAGCGGGCCTGAGGCTTGCCMAACAAGGCMTGGGCTGCGCCAGCCCCCTGGCGGTGGCAAAAAGCYTATCTAAGTTGCAATAAATGCAATATATTGAGATTAATTCTGAATTAAATCAGCAGAAATAAGTGCAATTGTGTTGATTTACCCGTGCAAATCTAAAAGGTTACTGAAAACACATCAAGAAACTGCAAAAGCATGGGAGTTTTTGCCTACYAATRAGCTTTCYAATGACTGCCACCCCGCTTTCCGTTGTGGAGAGCAGCCGCAAAAGGGGTAACGACCCCATCAGCTGGTATTTGGCAAGCATTGGCAGGGTTCCGCTTCTAACCCCTGCCGAAGAAATCGAACTGGGCAATCAGGTGCAAACCATGATGCTGCTGGTTGAAAAAGGTGAAGAGAACTTCACCATCCACGAAAAGAAATTGGTGCGGGTGGGTCGCCGTTCCAAGGAACGAATGATGAAGGCAAATTTGCGCCTTGTGGTGAGTGTKGCCAAGAAATATCAAGGCAAGGGCATGGAGCTGTTGGATTTAATCCAGGAGGGCTCCTTGGGCTTRGAAAGGGCGGTTGAGAAATTTGATCCCACCCGCGGCTACAAGTTCTCCACCTATGCCTTYTGGTGGATCCGCCAAAGCATGACCAGGGCCATTGCCTGCCAATCGCGCACCATCAGGCTGCCGGTGCACCTGAGCGAACGGCTAGCAACCGTGCGCAAGGTAACGATGGATTTGGCCCACAAATTGGGAGCAATGCCAAATCGCCGTGAAATAGCYGAAGAAATGCAGATTGAAGTGGAGGAACTTGATGGTTTGCTGCGTCAATCCCTCACCACTTCCAGCCTGGATGCGCCAATCAGCGGTGATGAGGGCCGCAGTTTTCTCGGTGATTTGATCGCCGATAACCGCCAAGAAGAACCCCTAGATGCGGTGGAACGCCGTATGCACCATGAGCAGTTGGGCCGTTGGCTCACCTATCTCACAGCCCAGGAAAGGCAAGTGCTGGAATTGCGTTTTGGCCTCTCCGGCGAACAACGCCACACCCTTGCTGAAATTGGCCGTTTGATGGATGTTTCAAGGGAAAGGGTGCGCCARGTTGAATTRAAGGCCTTGCGTAAATTGCGCAACCTCACCCGCAGGGTGCCATCCCAGCTCTGATTTCAAGCCACCCTGGAATTAATCCTCAGCCCAGATGTAGCGGGTTAGCTCATCGGGGTTTGGTTCAGGAGCCGCCAGGGCAAATTCCACTGARTCCCTTACCTCAACATCGATCTCRGCATCGATTGCAGCCAAATCMTCAGCGGTGGCTKTGCCTTGGTTGAGCAATAGGGCTGAAAATTGCTTGATGGGATCCCTCTGGGCCCAAAAGGCCTTCTCCTCTGGATCACGCAGTTCATCKGGATCAGCCAAGGAATGGCCGCGGAAGCGATAGGTGAGGCATTCCAACAAGGTGGGGCCCTCCCCAGCCCTTGCCCTCTCAAGGGCCCTTTGGGTGGCGGCGCGAACGGCCAACACATCCATGCCATCAACCTCTTCCCCAGCCATGCCAAAGGCACTGGCTTTACGCCAAATTTCCGTGTCGCTGGTGGCGCGGTGATGGGCCATGCCAATGGCCCACTTGTTGTTTTCCACCACAAAAATTATCGGCAATTTCCATAACGAAGCCATGTTTAGGCATTCAAAAAATTGACCGATATTGCAAGTGCCGTCGCCAAAAAAGGCTGCTGTTACCGCATTACTGCTGCTATCACCAAGGGCATCGCGCTTATATCTACTAGTGAAAGCGGCCCCAAGTGCTACCGGGATACCTTCACCAATAAAGGCATAGCCACCCAATAAATGGTGCTCTTTAGAAAAAAGATGCATCGAACCACCCCTGCCCTTGCTGCAGCCGGTTTCCTTGCCAAATAATTCACTCATTACCTCCCTTGCTGGCACACCGGCGCTGAGGGCGTGCACATGGTCGCGATAGGTGCTGCAGAACCAATCGTGCTGGGCCTTCATTGCCTTGATAACGCCYGTGGCAATTGCCTCTTGGCCGTTGTAGAGGTGAACAAAACCAAACATTTTGCCGCGGTAATACATTTCCGCGCATTTGTCTTCAAAGCGGCGACCTAAAACCATGTCGCGGTAGAGCATCAAGCCGTCTTCCCGGTTCAGCTCCGCACCGAGCGCCGCTGGAGAAAAACCTGCGGCAGCAGCGGTTTCGCTGGTCATGGCACCTGGGCCCCATCAAAAAACAAACTTTACCGTTGAACCAACGTAAACTTCGCTCTTGTATAAGCATCCAGCGCTTGGAGCTACCGCTCGACCATTTCCGTTTACTGGGAGTTAGCCCTGTAGTTGCAAGCGATGGCGTATTGCGCACCCTGCAGCAGCGCTTAGATCGTCCCCCTGGGCCGGGTTTCAGCAGCGAAGCKCTCACCGCCAGGGCTGAGCTGCTTGAGGCAAGCGCAAATCTTCTAACCGATATGGATAAACGCAGGCATTACGAATGCCTGCTTACGGAACAAACAASCGAAGCCTCAACAATCCTGCCCGCCCTGGAGGTGCCGTCTAATTTGGAAGTGGGCGGTTTGATTCTTTTAATGGAATCAGGCCAAGCCCTAGAAGCTTTTGAAGGGGCCCGCAGGGCTTTGCARCCACCCCAAGCCCCTGCCCTAGGCAGCAGCCGTGAGGCTGATCTCGCACTGCTAGCTGCCCTGGCCTGCCAGCAGGGTGGCGCTGAGAGGCGCCGCGARCGCCACTACGAAACAGCAGCCCTTTTGCTGCAACAGGGCATTCAATTGCTGCAACGSATGGGGCAACAGTTGGAGCGGCGTTTGGCCCTAGAGGCTGATCTGCAAGAGCTGCTTCCCTATCGGGTGCTGGATTTACTGAGTAGACCCCTAATCGAAGACCAGCAGCGTCAGCTTGGCCAGCAGCTTCTGCAAGAACTAATTAGCCGCCGCGGTGGCCTCGATGGCGAACAGGATCCAAATTTTTCCCAGGAAGCCTTCCAATCATTTTTTCAACAGATCCGTAATTTCCTCACCGTGCAAGAACAGATCGATCTGTTCCTCACAATGGCGGAGGCGGGTTCYGTAACTGCTGATTTCCTYAGCGCCTATGCCCTWACAGCATCTGGTTTTGCCCAACGCAAACCGGAACGGATCGAAGCGGCCCTGGGGCGGCTCAAAACCCTCCATGAGGTGGGAGTTGAACCTGAAATTGCCTGTTTAGAACTSCTTTTAGGTAATACGGATTCTGCCCAATCCCATTTCCAGCGGGGCAGCGACCCTGAATTGCAGCACTGGGCCAGGGAACAAGGGRATGATCCCYTAGCTGGCGTTTGCGCCTATTGCCGCGATTGGCTCGAAAGACAGGTGTTGCCCTGTTACCGCGACCTTGAGGCCGACCCAGATCTGGAGGCCTATTTTGCCGATCGTGATGTGCAGGCTTATATCGAAAGGGGCGACCGCCGCCGCGCCCATGGAATCGATCAAAGAACCGAACCAATCACCAGCTTTGAGCTGCTGCCAAACCCAAGTGCCGCTGAACCTGAACAAATCTGGCAAAAAGAAGCAAACGAATTAAACGATTTAATTCAGCCTGAACAACCAAGAGAAAAGTTCCAGCTGCTAGAACAAATTAGGGATTGGTGGCAGTCCGAGCCATGGGAAGTASCCATAGCCAAATTGCAAAACCTCAGCAACATCAACCGTTGGCTTGTTTTAGGGGTGGCAATGGTGGCAACCAGCGCCATTGGTTTGAATCTCGGCCGCAAACAAGATCCGCCTCCYATYCCCAAGGAAGCCCTGTTGCTGCCGCCACCACCGGTTGCAATAAACCAACCCAACTTGCAACCAAGTTTGCAACCGAAGCCAGAGCCCCCAGTTGAATCTCCAGAACAAGCAAGCAAAACRGTTTTAGAGCAATGGTTAAAAGCAAAAGCTGAAATGCTGGCAGGGGGCAACAACGMAGCGGTRCTAAGCAAACTGGCCTTACCAAAACTGGTTGATAACGTGATTGCCGATCGGGCCGACTATGCCAAAGCTGGCTTAACCCTGAAGGTAAATGCCCAGMTGGATAAATWCAGCAGCATCAGCAGCAGCCCAGTGCGGCTTGAAGCCMAAGCCCAAATCCTCTACTCCGAGGAACTGCTTGGCCCCGATGGCAAGCTGTTAAAAAAACAAAACCCCACCCCCTTAACAAATACCTATGTTTTTGTTCGCAATGGCGCCAATGGGCCCTGGCAATTGGCTGATTTTCGCGCTGGCAGCTGATGTTTGAAGAGCTTTCCMAACGGCTTGAGGATGCCGTACGCGGCCTCAGGGGCCAAGCTGCCATCAGTGAAACCAATGTTGATGGGGCGCTWAAAAACGTAAGGAGGGCCCTGCTCGAGGCGGATGTGAGCCTGCAGGTGGTGCAGGATTTTGTTGCTGATGTGCGCAGTAAAGCCCTAGGCGCTGAGGTGGTGCGCGGCATTACCCCCGACCAACAATTCATCCAGCTGGTGCACAACGAGYTGGTGGAGGTGATGGGGGGCGCCAATGCGCCTTTGGCCCAGGCCGAGGCACTGCCCACTGTGGTGCTGATGGCTGGCCTGCAGGGCGCCGGTAAAACCACAGCCACAGCCAAGCTGGGGCTGCACCTCAAGGARCAGGGTCGCAAGGCGCTGTTGGTAGCCGCTGATGTGTATCGGCCCGCAGCCATCGACCAGCTGCAAACCCTTGGGCGTCAGATCGGTGTGGAGGTATTCAGCCTTGGGGCTGATGCAAAACCGGAGGATATTGCCGCTGCCGGCGTAGCTAAGGGCCGGGCGGAGGGCTTCAACACCGTGATCGTTGATACCGCCGGGCGGCTACAGATCGACACGGCGATGATGGAGGAAATGGTGCGAATCCGCGCCGCAGTGGTGCCCGATGAGGTGTTGCTGGTGGTGGATTCAATGATCGGCCAGGAGGCCGCTGAACTCACCCGCGCATTCCATGAGCAGGTGGGTCTTACGGGGGCAGTGCTCACCAAGCTCGATGGCGATAGCCGTGGCGGCGCTGCCCTCTCGATCCGCAAGGTGAGTGGTGCTCCGATCAAATTCATCGGCACCGGCGAAAAGGTGGAGGCCCTCCAGCCCTTCCATCCGGAGCGGATGGCCAGCCGGATCCTCGGCATGGGAGATGTGCTCACCCTGGTGGAAAGGGCYCAAAAGGAGGTGGAGATCGCTGATGTGGAGCGCATGCAGCGCAAGCTGCAGGAGGCCTCCTTCGACTTCTCTGATTTTGTGCAACAGATGCGTTTGATCAAACGCATGGGTTCCCTTGGCGGACTGATGAAAATGATCCCGGGCATGAACAAGATCGACGACGGCATGCTCAAGCAGGGGGAAGCCCAGCTCAAGCGCATYGAGGCGATGATCGGCTCGATGACCCAAGARGAAAGGGAAAATCCGGATTTATTAGCYTCGCAACCATCTAGGCGAAGGCGCATTGCCAAAGGCAGTGGCCATAAACCAGGCGACATGGATAAGGTGCTGGCCGATTTCCAAAARATGCGCGGTTTCATGCAACAAATGAGCCGCGGCGGTGGCATGCCTGGGATGCCTGGCATGGGTGGAATGCCTGGCATGGGTGGTTTTCCAGGAATGGGTGGCCCTCAACAGGCGGCAAAGGCCTATAAACCAGCCAAAAAGCGCAAGGGATTTGGTCAGCTTTAACCGCTAACAGTTATGGTGGTTGATTCAAGTTTTCGCMCGATTAGTCACGATGATCAAGCTCCGCCTGAAGCGCTTCGGTAAGAAGCGGGAAACGAGCTTCCGGATCGTGGCTTGTAACAGCACCAGCCGCCGGGACGGACGTCCCCTTGAGGAACTGGGTTTTTACAACCCACGCACCAATGAAACTCGCCTTGATACCGAAGCCCTGCGCCGCAGGCTTGATCAAGGCGCCCAACCATCAGACACCGTGCGGGGCCTCCTGGAAAAAGGCGGCATGATCGCCAAAACAATCAGGCCAGCTGAAACCGTTGGCAAGGCAAAACAGGCAGCTGCCCGCGAAGCAGAGGCAAAGGCTGCCGCAAAGGCTGCTGCTGAAGCAAAGGCTGCAGAAGTTGCTGCTGCAGAGGCTGCCAAAGCTGAAGCTGCTGCTGCTGCTGCTGCCGCGGAAGTTACCCCTGAMGAAACCCCTGTAGTGGAAGCTGAAGCCTGATATCAGCCCCATGGAAGGGCGCCAGCGTTTCGCGATTGATCTTCCAGATCAAGCTGCTGCCTTRGCTTTAGCTGGCGAGGCAGAAGTAAACCTTAAAAAGATCAGTGAATCAACCGGCGCACAAKTAGTGCTGCGCGGTTTGCAATTACATATTGATGGCAAGCCACAACAATTAGAGCAGGCCGCCGCCGTTGTGGAATTACTGCGGCATCAATGGACTGCCGGAGAAACAATCACTGCCGCTGATTTAAATACAAATCTGCAGGCACTAAATAAAGGCCATGGATCAGAGCAACGTTTATTAAGCAAACAGGTTTTAGCCCGCAGCCAAAGCGGCAAGTTATTAAGGCCACGCACCCTGGGGCAACGYAACTATGTGGAGGCGATGGAAAACCATGAACTCACCTTGGCCCTCGGGCCTGCMGGCACAGGTAAAACYTTTTTAGCTGTGGTGCAAGCGGTGCGCTGCCTGCAGGAAAGGAGGGTTGAAAGGATTGTGCTCACCAGGCCCGCGCTGGAAACAGCGGTAGAGCCATACCTGCGCCCCCTATACGACGCCTTACACAGCTTGCTTAGCCCAGAACGCACAACGGCACTAGTAGAAAAAGRAATTATTGAAGCAGCACCGCTTGCTTATATGGGCGGCCGCACCCTTGCGGATGCCTTTGTGATTGTTGATGAAGCTCAAAACAGCAGCTGCGCCCAAATGCGCATGCTGCTCACCAGGCTGGGCGAAAATTCGCGSATGGTAGTAGTTGGTGATCCCTCCCAAATTGACTTACCCCGCGGAGAACCCAGTGGGCTAGTGGAAGCGGCCCAAGTGCTTGATGGGGTGGAAGGTATTGCAATCTGCAGGCTTAGTGCAGCTGATGTGGTGCGCCATCCATTGGTGCAAGGGCTGGTGGAGGCCTACGCCAAACAAGRCGGTGATCCGCACGGCAAAAACTGATTTTCGCTGCCACCATAGGGGGGTTCCCTTAGGTGAAAAGCCATGCCGGCCAGCAGTAATTTTCAACAAGCGATAAAGGAAGCGCAAAGCAGCGCCCTAGTGGGGCCAAATGTTGTTAACCGCGCTCTGCCCTATGTGGGYGGCGGCATGGTGCTCACTTCAGTGGGGGTGCTTGGTGGCTTAACAATGATCGCTACGCCCCTGTTCATGCCCCTCTTTTGGGTGGCTTTAATCGGCAACTTAATCCTATTTTTTGTGGCGCAAAACGTAGCGCTYAAAGCTAATAACGCCACTGCCTTACCGCTATTAGCTGTTTACAGCCTGCTTACCGGTTTCACCCTCAGCGGCTTAGTGGCCATGGCCCTGAGCGGAGCTGCTGGTGTTGGCGGGGTTGCGATTGCTGCGTTAGCTACTGGTATCACATTTGTGATCGCATCGATTGTGGGCCGTCGCATGAGCGAYAGCGTTGGTCAATCCCTCACGGCAGTGGTGGGTTTGGGCATYGTGGGGCTATTAATCGCCATGGTTGTGCAACTTATCGGCGGTATTTTTGCCCCCGGTATGTTCATGGGTGGTGGATTTGAATTAATGATTGCCGGCTTTGGCACGGTGTTATTTGTTGGAGCTGCATTTGTAGATTTCTAYACAATGCCCCGCACCTATCGCGACGACCAATATTTAGCCGGTGCCCTTGGCATGTATCTCACTTACATCAATCTATTTATCTTTATTCTGCGCCTCATAATCGCCCTTAATGGTGGCAGCCGCCGSGATTGATTGCTAGTAGTTAGCGCTTTAAATTCTATTWATTCAGCAACAGACAAYACAGCCGCCTTAATGGCGGCTTTTTGTTCTGCGTCGTATTGCCAACGCTSAAGRAAAGCCACATCACTGCCMTCGCCATTGGTGGCAGCCAATAGRRTTTCAAGCCGGTTTTTAACAGCTGCTGGTTCAAGTTGYTGCAGTAGCTCAATACTGCGCCKTTGCACCCGCTTGGAGCCTGAAGCCTGTTCATCAGCGCCCACCCTTAGGTGATAAACGGCCATGGCAGTGCTCATGGCTAAGTTGCGAACGGTTAAATCCACCACCCCCTCACCCGCTAAGCGCAGGGCCATCACTAATGGTTCGGGTAGGCGATCCATCAAGGGATTTTCCGCTGGCAAACTCACCACAAAAAAGCCGCGGGCGCCATCACGGCTAGCAACGAGATCAGCCACTTTGTCTGCTAATACCTCATCACTGAGGTCCCCTTGTTCCCAAGCGCCACACCAAAGGGCAGCTGCTTCCATCGCCTCTTCAAAGCTCATCTCAAGGGTTGAAACCATCAATCCAGGTTATGGGTTTTAGCCGCTGGTTTGGTTGCACCTGCACACTGGGTGCATGCAGATCCCAATACCAAACGGCACTGAATTGCAATGGACCCCAACGCCAGATGGGTTCCGCTCCGGTTTTGTTGCCCTAATTGGCAGGCCAAATGTGGGTAARTCCACCCTCTTGAACCAATTGGTGGGAGAAAAAGTAGCGATCACYTCACCKGTAGCCCAAACAACACGMAACAGGTTGCGGGCAATTCTCACAACAGAAACGGCTCAACTGGTGCTGCTAGACACACCAGGTATCCATAAACCGCACCACCTGCTGGGTGAACGCCTCGTGCAAACCGCCCGCAACAGCATTGGTGAAGTGGATGTGGTGCTTGCCCTKATGGATGGCAGYGTGCCCATGGGTCGTGGTGATCAATTCGTKCTTGATCTGCTGCAGCAAATCCGCCAACCGGTGCTGCTAGGCCTAAATAAACAAGACCTGGTGGCAGCGCAAGAGCAGGCAGAACTAATTGCCAGCTACCAAGCAGCTTTGCCYTTGGCGCCCCTATTYCCATTCAGYGCCACCAGCGGTGARGGCTGTGCTGCATTGGTGGCAGCCATGGCGGAACTRCTACCGCCTGGGCCGATGCTTTATCCRGCTGGCACCATCAGCGATCAACCGGAACGCCTRCTTCTGGCTGAATTGATCCGCGAACAGGTGTTGCATCTCACCCGCGAAGAAATCCCCCATTCGGTAGCAGTGCAAATCGAACGATTAGAAGAAGATGGCCCCCGCACGGCGGTGCTGGCMACCGTGATGGTGGAGCGCAGCAGCCAAAAGGGGATCCTGATCGGCAAAGGCGGCGCGATGCTCAAAGCAATCGGCACCGGCGCCCGGCTGCAAATGCAAAAGGTATTTGATGGCCCCGTTTACCTGGAATTATTTGTGAAGGTAGTGCCCCACTGGCGCCAAAAACCAGGCCGCCTAGCTGARCTTGGCTACCAAGGGGAATGAAGGGGRAGGCCCCAGGCAGGATGGGTGTAGCACCTAACCTGCCGTGATCGCTGCCRCCACTGAATTCCAGCCGGGCTCTGCTGCAGAGCTGTTAGCCCTTTGCGCAGGTGAATGGATRTGTTTGCGTTCCAAATATAYGCCGGCTGGCGGTGATGAGGATTGGCAACAAAGTGAAMGGGCTGATCTGCARTGGRGCTGGCTCGCCAGCACTGAACCAGATCARTTGGGAACATTGCAGTTCCAAGCCAAGGGGGAAACTCCGCAAAAACTGCAATTTTTTAGTGATGGCAAGCTGCAAACTGCAGCAGGTGATCAAGCTTCCTGGCAGCTGCGCGCTGGCCAACTGGAATTAAGCCAGCAGATTGGYSCACAACGATTAGAGGAAACRATYTSGTTTAGYAAGCCAAATCTGCGCCTGCGCAATGTGTTGATTTGGCATGGTGATCAATTAATAGCAGCACAGTTTTGCTCGGAAATCCGCCGGGTTAGCCGATCTGTGGCTTGAAATGATCCCAACAGATAAGCRAATGCGCATTGATGTGTTGAGCCTGGTGCCGGAGGCATTTGCACCATTGCGGCAAYTAGGAGTAATTGGCCGCGCCTTTAGCAATGGTATTGCCGAACTTCACTGCCATAATCCCCGTGATTATGCSCTAGATCGCTACCACAAAGTAGACGATGAACCCTATGGCGGAGGTGTTGGGATGGTTTTAAAGCCGGAACCCGTTTTTGCTRCCTACGGCGCTATTCCCCAGGGGCCAGCACGGCGCARCCTATTAATGACACCCCAAGGCAAACCGCTATGCCAGGCCGACCTGCAAAGGTGGGCCGGGGAATATCRGCAACTGATCTTGATTTGCGGCCACTATGAGGGCTTTGATGAACGCATCCGCAGCCTTGCYGATGAGGAGATCTCCCTTGGKGATTTTGTGCTCACTGGAGGCGAACTACCAGCGATGACKATTATTAATGGCGTGGTTCGTTTGCTACCCGGCACCGTTGGWAGCGCCGAATGTTTAATTGATGAAAGCCATAGCGCTGGTTTATTGGAACATCCCCATTACACGCGTCCGGCTGAATTTCAAGGGCTTAGYGTTCCAGCSGTATTGCGCAGTGGCGACCACGCTGCCATCTCCCGCTGGCGCAGCGCCCAGCAGCAACAACGCACCCGCGAGCGCAGGCCCGACCTGTGGGCTAAATGGCAGGCGCAGCAATGATTAGGTATAAGCGATGACAGAAGATATTCGMTGGCAACAAYGCTTTAGCAATTTTCAGCTTGCCTTATCGCAGCTGGAAACTTTTTTTGAGCCGCCGGAGCTCAATGGGCGTGAACAGCRGGGGCTAATCAAGGCATTTGAATACACTTTTGAATTAGCTTGGAATYCGCTGCGGGATCTACTTAGCTCAAGGSCAATGGTTAGCTACAARCCAGGTTCCGATATTGATCTATGCTTAGAAGGCAAAAACCTYAACCACAACAACCGYTTRCTAATATTAMGTGCAGTGGATGATCTACTATTGCCCTGGCGCATAGATCTTGTAATCATGCATCAATTAGATCAAAATTTATTAAGCCATATTAATAGATTTGGCCATTGCATTTGGAGAAAAAGCACCCCCAAAGATCTTTCTATTCACCATCAACCATGAATATCCGGATCGGCAATGGCTACGACATTCACCGCCTAGTTGCAGGKAGGCCATTGATCATTGGTGGCCAGTTACTAGAGCATCCCGCCGGCTTAGGACTCGATGGCCACAGTGATGCTGATGTGCTGGTGCAYGCAATCATGGATGCCCTTCTTGGCGCCTTGAGCTTGGGCGATATCGGTAAATACTTTCCCCCTGATGATCCMAAATGGAAAGGCGCYAATAGCCTTGAATTACTAAAACAGGTGCATTCATTAGTAACAGCTAAAGGATGGCAGGTAGGCAATATTGATGCTGTGATCATTGCCGAAAGGCCCAAACTAAAGCCGCACATTGAAGCGATGGCCGCCGCCATTGCCAACCAGCTTTGCCTTAGTGCCGATCAGGTGGGTGTTAAAGCAACTACAAATGAAAAACTAGGCCCTGAAGGTAGGGAAGAAGGTATTTCTTGCCATGCGGTTGCCCTACTGGTGCGCCTATGAAAATTAGTGCCTTGTTAAAAATGCTGGCGGATAATTGCCTGATCCTTTTRRGCTTTTTTGCTTGCCTTTTGATAACAACAAGCCCAGCTATGGCCCTGCGGGAACTTGATCCCAATGCGGGGGTGGTGGAGGTTTTACAAATGCCGGTWACAAAAGACCAAACCAACTGTTGGCGCATGGCAGARGAAAAGGTATGGGAACCATGGCTTGAGCAACAGAGCGGTTACCAAGGCAGGGAATTACTTTGGGATCGCGATCGCCAACAGGCCGTGGTTTTAATTGGTTGGTTGAGCCAATCTGAATGGGATGCAATTCCAGCTGGCAGTATTAAAAAAACTGAGCAACGATTTGATGGGGTTTTGCAACGTTGCTTAGGTAGTGGTGCCTCAAAACCCCTRCCCCTACAACGCACYGGATCTTTGCAACCAATACCATGACCTATGTGCTCGGCACCCACAGCGAAGAACTAGAACGGCTTGGCCGTCAACATCAAATCTGGCAAGCAGAGGCCATGGCTGCTTGGGATAAAGCTGGTTTTAAAAGCGGTGATCACCTTTTGGATCTTGGTTGCGGCCCAGGCTTTGCCAGCTTTGATTTAGCCGAACTGGTGGGGTTAACAGGGCAGGTGCTAGGCATCGATCAAGYCGCTAAYTACATCACACATTTAAATAAACAGGCCGCTGAATTRCAGCTTCCACAGTTAAAAGCTGAACTGCATGATTTAACAGCATCCACACCTACGCTGATTGGTAATSAAAACTGGGATGGTGCCTGGTGCCGATGGTTGTGCATGTTTCTTACTGATCTAGATCCCCTATTGGCATTAATCAAAAGCTCCCTAAAGCGCGGCGCCAAATTAGTTATTCATGAATACATTCGCTGGGATACCTTTTCATTGCATCCCCATGGCGCAGCTYTAGCTGAATTTGTGAACTGTTGCATTCAGCATTGGCAATCCCATGGTGGTGATCCAAATGTGGCTAGCAGGCTTCCAGCRCTTTTGCAGCAGCAGGGTTTTGAACTAGTAAGCAGTTGCAGCYTGCTTGCCTGCACAACTAACGGCCAGGCAAAAGCCCAATGGCTAGAGGATTTTCTTACTAGCTACCCGTCCCAGCTAATTGCTGATGGTGTTTGGACACAAAGCCAGCAGGAGGCCCTTGAAGCAGAAATTAGCCAAGCMAAAAAAAATCAAAGCCTCTGGCAAACCCCTGCCCTTGTTGAACAGATTTGGCAAAAATCATGAAAGATGATCAGAGTGAAATATTGCATCGTTTAGATTTAGATCGCCGTAATCGGCTTGGCATGATAGARGCWGTGTGGGGAGAACATAAAACAGCAGAACAGATAATTGCCATTGCCATTGAGATGCAGGCTGCGGGTGAATTAATGCTTGCCACTAGAATTAATCAAAGCAAAGCCRCTGAAATTGCACTTAAAATACCAAATATTAAATATTATCCTCAGGCGCGCTGTTTAAGCCTTGGCAAGTTGCCTGAAACCGGCATTGATGGCTTTGGTGATGTGGCGATCCTCACCGGTGGCAGCAGTGATATCAGCGTTGCTTCTGAAGCACAACTTGCTTTGGCCTGCCATGGTATTTATTCTGATTTAATTGCCGATGTGGGCGTGGCTGGCTTGCATCGGCTCATGCATCAATTACCCGAACTTCATAAGTATCAGGTTTTGATTGTGTGCGCTGGCATGGAAGGTGCCCTKCCAACYGTGGTTGCGGGTTTACTGCCCCAGCCGGTCATTGCCGTGCCAGTGAGCGTGGGTTATGGAGTAAGCGCCGGTGGAACGGCAGCACTGCATGGAATGCTGGCAAGTTGCGCGCCGGGGCTTGCCGTTGTAAATATCGATAATGGTTATGGTGCAGCAATGGCGGCATTACGGATTATCAAAGGTGCTTCAGTTGTGGATAGGCGGTAATCAACTCATCAGCGCTTAATACATCGCCTTCCGCATCCGGCTGCCAGATCACTTCTARKGCCAATAGATCACTGGCTGGCACTGCTCCTAGCACCCCCAAGGCATCGCGTAACTGCTCGGCTGTATCTACAGATTTAATCGTCATACGTCGGCGGCTAGCCACCAATATTGTTATGGCGATGTAATCATTGGAMGCATCAGCATCACCAGCCTTAACGATGCTTGCTTCATTTTCATCGCGGCGGCGACCAGCAAAGTTACTTGTTACTTCACTACTTAATTTGCTGCGTTCCTGCATTGAAAGGCGATTAAATGTGGCCTCTGCCGTATTAAAAGGCACTTGRCCCAATTCAACATTTGCATATACCCATTGGTCGGGATGGCGCAATAAAGCAAGGGTTGCATCCTGCAATACCTGTTGCAGGCCAGCGCTATTGCTGGTRTCTGCRGTGCGCGCATARCGACGCAAATCCTGTTGCAATGAGCGGGCACTGGCGAGCAGGCCAAGTTGCAGCTGGGCCACCGCTACGGGGCCATCCACAATTTCCCGTTCAGCTGGTAACCCAGGGTTKACGCCGCCGCCAATGGCACCCCTCAAGCCATTAACAACCACCCCAACAATTGCCATCAGGATCAAAAAGCCAAATAGGCCGCCGCCGCCAAAACCTAAAAACGGCACGATGAATGGAAAACCAATGCCACCGCCACCAAAWCCACCTCCGTAGCCACCGCCATAACCACCCCGGTAGCCACCACCACCGCCATAGCCGCCGCCACTGCGAAATGAAGGGCTAGAGGAACGGAAGCTGCCGCCACCGATGCGGCCACCACTGGCAGCATCAGCWGGCTGGGGGTTACCTAAAAAMAGCAAACCAGCAGCAATAACTGGCATTAATGAAAGCGAAAAGAAACGCATGATCCGGCGGTTTGAAAAGCGGTTGGTTAAAAAAGTGAGCAACACCTAGGGCGCCATAACTAGCCAAATACTAGGAAAGCTGAGCGGGTTCGTTGTTACGGAATCTACCCACCCCCAACGATCGTTACCACCTCCAARCGATCGCCAGCTTTGATYAGCTGATCAGCCCAGCAAGACCTTATTAATAATTCCTCGTTGTATTCCACCACCACCAGTTGCGGTTTATAGCCAAGCCATTGCAGCAATTCAGGCAGTTTTAAACCAACGGGGCAACTGCTTTGCTCACCATTAAGCCAAATTTGGCATTCAGTCATTAGCTATGAGCTCCAGTAATTCTTTAGTTGCTGCAGCTGGATCGGCCGCTTCCATCACCGCGCGCACCACGGCAAAACCAGCAGTAGCGCCAGCTTCAGCTAACACTGGCTGCAAATTGCTKGCATCAAGGCCACCGATGCAAAAAAACGGCACTTGGGCAGTTGCAGCCGCAATTCGCAAGTAATCAAAACCCACTGGCTGCCTTCCAGGCTTAGTGGGGGTGGCATAGATGGGTCCCACACCMACGTAGTTGCAACCAGCAGCTTGGGCCCTTTKCAAATCCTCAAGGCAATGGCTGCTTTGGCCAATCAAACGATCGGGGCCCAGCAAACGCCGCGCCATCGCTGGCGGCAGATCTGTTTGGCCGAGGTGCACGCCATCGGCATCCACCGCAAGGGCAATGTCTAGCCGGTCGTTAACAATAAAAAGAGCTCCATAGCGGTTGCATAGCTGCCGCAGGGCAAGGGCCTCCTGGTAGCRCTGCAGRTCGTTTGWGCTTTTACTGCGATGTTGCACCAGTTTCACCCCAGCCTTAAGCGCTTGCTCCACCACCTCAAGCAAATGGGGCACCTCTGCAGTAATCAAATACAACCTGGCCGCCRCCAGCCGTTCCACACGGCTTTGATCAGCTAGAAGCTGGGTTTCTAAATCGTATAAACSGTAGCGGCAGGCCTCTGCCACAGCAGCCAGGCCAGGGTTGCTGGCCCTGCCAAATTCCTCCAGCACCCTYAGGGCCTCCTGGGCCCTTGCGCAATTAGCGGCCACCACCGCTTGGGAATCCAAACGTTGCGCCTGGGCTGGATGGCCTAAACCAGCTGCGCTGTCGCTAGCTGTGTGGCGCGCTTGGCGGTAGCTGGGCAAATGGCAACTACCCAGTTGCTGGCGTAAATCCTTAAGGGCTGCCACCAGGTCGCGGCGGTTTAAGCCAAAGCGGGCCCAATCTTCCGCCACCCGCAAACCCTCCCGGGCGCGGTCGAGATTTGCATCCAGTAGGCGCAACACCGCTGGATCAACGCAAGGGGATGTCACAACAATTAGAGCCAACGCGCTGTTCCCTGTTTAGCCTGAAATATCCCCCGCACCTTTGTGGTGGCAGAAGAACCTAAAACTCTCCCCCAATACAGCAGTTCCGATAACCCCACCACGGTGTTGATCTGGGGTGCGGTGCTACTGGGCGGCATCGCTGCCTTCATCGCCTGGGGACTCACCCATGCCTACCCAAGCGCCTAGATCAGMAATCGGAAGCTAAAAACTCAGCAGCTGCTGCTGCATCCTTTGCGATCTGGGCGCTTAATTCCGCCAATGAAGCAAATGTGYATTGGCCCCGCAGCCACTGCCTTGGTTCCACTGTGAGCGTTTCGCCTTCCAATTGCAGATCAACCCCCAAAAGGTGCACCTCAACGGCGGAAGGCGCCTGGGGGKCGATGGTGGGTTGACGCCCCAGATTCATTACTGCAGCAAGGTTTTTACCATCACTTCGTTGCACCCAAGCGGCATAAACACCCTCTTTTGGTAAGCACTTGCGGCCGTCTACCTGCAGATTTGCAGTAGGCCAACCCAAGCCGCGGCCAAGGCCCCTGCCGCGCACCACCAAACCCTGAAAGCGATAGGGCCGCTGCAATAAACGCACCGCTTCCTTTAGATCAGCCTCAGCTAATGCCTGGCGAATGCGGCTACTGCTAACGCGCAGGCCATGGTCGGCCAGCATCGGCAGCACCTCCACGGTTACACCAGCGGCAGCGGCGAGGCGCACCAAATCCTCAGGGCCACCGCTGCGTTTAACGCCAAAACGGAAATTTTCACCGATGGCAATTGCCCCTGCCTTTAATTGATCCAGCAACACCTGTTGCACAAATTGCTCGGGGGTTAAAGCAGCTAGGGCGCGATTAAATGGCACTAAAACCAATTGTTTAATTCCTAATTCCTCTAGGCAGCTCAGCTTTTCCTCTGGCAGATCAAGCCGCAGCCTGCGTTCACCGGCAAGCACCTCGCGGGGATGGGGCCAAAAAGTAAGCACCGTTGGCAGCAGCTGGGGCCTTTGCCGCGCCGCTTCCACAACGGCTGCCATCACACGGCGGTGGCCGGCATGGACGCCATCAAAACTGCCTAGGGCAAGGGCCGTTGGGGTATCGACGTCCTGGGGGGAGCGTAAAAAAATCAAGGCCACAGGCCGTGCCAGATCTATCCTCCCATGGCAACTTGGGGAAAACCCCATGGCCGACCGCCTCGATCTCCAGCGCATGGCAGCCGCCTTTCGGKCCATGGGCTGGGTTGCCTTCTGGAGCCAGCTAGCAATGGCCGTTGTGTGTGCTGGCGTTCTTGCCTTCAACAGCATCGGCAGCGAYCTAATTCGCAATCGCGATCGSGCCATTGGCTTAGGGCCTGGCCTATCGCTAACAACGCTCGCCCTGTTGGTAATGGCYTACAGCATYTGGCAAGACTGGGGYTTAATCCGGCTCAGCCGCGCCCTAGCTGGTGGCACCACCGCAAGGCCATCCAAAGCTGAAACCACCGCCCAGGTAAAACGCCATCTGTTGGCAAGCCTGGCGGGTGTAACCCTGGCGGCAATTGGTTATCAAGCCCTAGCTGGCAGCCTCACATTTCAAGCCTCAATCCAACAACCGGGTTTTGCCGGCAGTGGCGGGCTTGGCAATAACGCCATCACCTCCCTAGAAATGTTTTCGGTGATGGCAAATACCCAAGCCCTCACTGGCCATTTAATTGGCCTTTGGATCAGCCTTTGGCTACTGCAACGCATCCAAAGGCGATAGGTGGTAGATCACCGCGCCAGAAAAATTCCGGTTGCAAYGGCGTTAGGGCCATGCCGCCGGCCTGCACCTGGGCCACATCCGTTGGCCATTCCCTTGGCCCTGCCCCGGCTGCATCCACATCATTAAGCACTTCACCGGCTAACCAGTAGTAGGTGCGACCCCTTGGATCCAGRCGTTGGTCGAATTGATCGATGTAGCGGCGCACGCCAGGCCGGCACCAACGCATGGCGCCGATGCGTTCMGCAGGAACAGCAGGCACATTCAAATTGAGCAATAAMCCCTCGGGCCAGCCTGCAGCCAGTGCTTCTTCAGCTATTTCCAATGCTTTCTCRGCTGCTYCATCAAATTGACGCCAGTCGAAACAGGCACTGCTGATCGCCATGGCCGGCAGCCCCTCCAGGGTGCCTTCCATGGCAGCTGCAACGGTGCCGGAATACATCACATCAGAACCAAGGTTGGGGCCGTGGTTGATGCCACTGAGCACTAAATCCGGTGGTTCCGCTAAAAGTTTGCCCAGCCCTAATTTCACGCAATCGGAGGGGGTGCCACTGCAGGCCCAGGCCTCAATGCCAGAGCCAAATAAACCATCCGCCCGYTCAGCCCGAATGGGGCTTTGCAAAGTGAGGCCATGGCCGGTGGCGGAGCGTTCTTGGTCGGGGCAAACCACGGAAACCTGATGGCCGCGGCGGGCTGCTTCCTTTGCCAATGCTTGGATGCCTTCGGCAAAAACGCCGTCGTCGTTACTGATCAGGATGCGCATACAGTTATAAGCTCTGCTTTAAAACCGTGGTAACCGGCCTCAATTTAGAGGACATAACYGCCCAGCTATGTGCTCTAGAAGCAGAAGCAGCGGCTGCCATCRAAGCTGCCGCCGATGGGKCGGCCTTAGAGCAACTGCGGATTGATCTGCTYGGCAAAAAGGGCAGGCTTTCAGGGGTGCTGGCGGCCATGGGCAGATTGCCTGGCGAGCAACGCCCCCTGGTGGGCCAAAGGGCAAATGTGCTGAAGGAACAGCTRCRGGGCTTGCTGCAGGAACGSTTGCAGAATTTGCGCCAGCAGGCGATGGCCAGCCGCATTGCAAGTGAAACCCTTGATGTAACCCTCCCCCCTAGTTACGTGCCATCGGGCCATAGGCATCCGCTGGTGAGCACCACAGATGCGATCGTTGATATCTTYTGCGGCCTTGGTTACCGCTTGGTTTCAGGCCCTGATATCGAAACCGACCACTACAACTTTTCCGCYCTCAATATCCCCCCAAACCATCCGGCAAGGGATATGCAAGACACCTTTTACCTCCCCGGTGATCGGCTTTTGCGCACCCACACCTCACCGGTACAAATTCGTCACCTGGAGGCAAATCCACCACCGGTGCGGGTGATCGCCCCAGGTCGTGTGTATAGGCGTGATGCCGTGGATGCCACCCACTCGCCRGTTTTTCACCAAGTGGARGTGTTAGCCATCGATGAGGGTTTGGATTTCAGCCATCTGCGCGGCACCGTTACCCATTTCCTAAAAGCATTTTTTGGTGATCTGCCCGTGCGCTTTCGCGCTAGTTATTTCCCTTTCACCGAACCAAGTGCGGAGGTGGATGTGCAGTGGCGGGGCCGATGGTTGGAGGTAATGGGTTGCGGCATGGTGGATCCGGCAGTGCTGGAGGGGCTTGGCCTAGATCCAGAACGCTGGAGTGGCTTTGCTGCTGGCCTTGGTGTGGAGCGCTTTTGCATGGTGCGCCATGGCATAGACGACATCCGCAGGCTGTTTACTAGTGATCTGCGCTTTTTAGAGCAGTTCTGAAATGTCCTGCGCTGGACTGATCGTTAACGACGGTAAAGACCTMGCCGTTTGCACCGCCGATCGCATCGAAGCGCGGCTTAAAGCAGCCGGCTGGGATGTGGTGCGGGTAAGTAGTGCCGGTGGAATGGTGGGTTTTGCCAACCCCGACCAACACCTGCGCATGCTGGGCTATGCCGCCTGTGTGCCAGCTGGATTTAACCGTGAGATGTCGCTGGCCATTGTTTTAGGTGGTGATGGCACGGTGTTATCGGCTGCCCGCCAAACCGCCCCTGTGGCGGTGCCGATGCTCACGATCAACACTGGCCACATGGGTTTTTTGGCTGAAACCTACCTGGAGCATCTCGATGGTGCCCTTGAGCAAATAATTGCTGGCCGCTGGAGTGTTGAAGAGCGCAGCATGGTGGTGGTGAGTGTGTTGCGGGGCGACCAGCGGCGTTGGGAGGTGCTTTGCCTCAATGAAATGGCCCTGCACCGGGAACCTTTAACAAGCATGTGCCATTTCGAAATTGCCATCGGTCGCCATGCCCCCGTTGATATCTCAGCTGACGGGGTGATCCTTTCAACCCCCACCGGCTCCACCGCCTATGCCCTAAGCGCTGGCGGGCCGGTGATCACCCCCGATTGCCCCGTGCTGCAACTCACGCCAATTGCCCCCCATTCCCTTGCTTCAAGGGCTCTGGTTTTTAGTGATAGCGAACCGGTWACGGTTTTTCCTGCTACTCCAGAGCGTTTGATGATGGTGGTAGATGGCAGCGCCGGTTGTTATGTGTGGCCAGAAGACCGTGTTTTAATTCGCCGCAGTGATGAACCAGCCCGCTTTATTCGCCTGCAAGACCATGAATTTTTCAGGGTGCTAGGTGAAAAGTTGGGCTGGGGTTTACCCCATGTGGCAAAACCAGCACTGCCGGATTAAACGTGGATCAACCGGCAGCACTTCTATTGGTTGGCGCAGCAGCGCAACAACTAAAAGATCGCCTGGAAGCATCTGGCTACAGCAGCRTCAGTTGCAAGCAGGCGGAAGTGCCCAAATTGCTCGCTGGTGTGCAATTAGCGGCGGTGTTGATATCTAAAGATGCYTGCGMTATTTGCGTGCAGTTGCGCAACTACTACGGCGAGGAAAATGCACCAGCCCTGCTGCTAGAAGCAAGCCACAATGATCTTGCCGCCCGCAGCCTTTGCCTTGAATGGGGCGCCGATGATTATTGGTTAGCTGATGCACCACCCAGCGACCTYTTGCAACGGCTGCGCCATCAGATCCAGCTGCACCAACAAACTCCCAAWTCAATTGCAGCAATCAATYCACACCAACTAAGCCTCGGGAACCTGCGCTTAGATCAAAAAGAACGGCGCGCCTGGCGKGGTAAYCGCGACCTTGGCCTAACGGCAAGGGAATATGCATTRCTGCTGATATTAATTGAGCAGCCAGGGGTATGCGTAAGCCGAAAAACGATTTTGGAGCAGGTGTGGGGCCTAACTGAAACAAGCGAAGCAAATATCATTGAGGTGTATGTGCGCTACCTGCGGCGCAAATTGGAAGCCGATGGTGAAAAGCGCCTCATCCACACGGTGCGGGGCCACGGCTACTGCCTACGCAGCAMCGATTCCTAAAAAACCATCATGWCAAACAAACAGAGGCAATTAGCAACACTATTTTCAGCAAGTTTATGCCTTTCTTGCATTAGCGCAAAACCGATTAATGCAACTCCAGYYCAATACCTGCCAACGGAAGCGCGCTGGTGCGTGGCCCAAGGTTGCATCGATTTAGAAATACCCAAAACATATGAGCAATATGTGCTCGGCCTAAGCAATCGMCCAGCCCTCGGCCCCTGGAGGGGTATGTGGTTTCGTTTTGCGGAGCCCCGRGTGGTGGCTTTTAATATGTATAAATGCGCGCCATTGGATTTAGTATTTATCAGAAACGGCACAGTTGTTGAAGTAAAAGCAAATCAATCTCCATGCTTGAAATTACCTTGTCCTCAAATTATTCCGATTGAACCKGTTGATGAAGTGATCGARTTAGARGCTGGCCGCGCAGCTGCCTTAGGCATCAAGGCCGGAAGCCCCGCAATACCAAAACTGGATTGAGCGGCGCCAAMCGGGTGCCATCAGCAAGCGGTGCACCWCGCCAGGCTTGATGTTGTGTGATTGATACTTGGCAGCCGGATTGAACTAAYAGGGGCCTCAATTCAGCAAGGGCCTCSAGGGTGGCAAGGGGCAACASCACCACACCTGCTGGCCGCAGGCGGGTGAGCACCGCCGCCAGGATTTCAGCCCGCTGGCGGCCACCACCACCGATCAACACCCGATCGGGATCAGGCAGCTGGGCCAGGGCTTCAGGGGCACTAGCTTCCAACACCCCAGCGGGTTGAACCCCCAAACGGCGGGCATTGGCTTCTATCAATGCAGCTCCGCCACCCCTGCATTCCAGGGCCCACAGCTGCAGCGCCGGCCGCAGCCGCAAGGCCTCAAGGCCAACGCTGCCCACRCCAGCRCCGATGTCCCAAAGCACTCCCTKGGCCGGCAATTGCAAATCAGCTAGCAGTTGAATCCGCACYTCACGCTTGGTCATCAAGCCGGGGCGATCGGCCTGCTGCAGAAATAAGCCATCCTCGAGGCCAAACAGGGGCAGGCCGGCGGCCTCAATGTCAGCAGGCGGCTCKGCCAGCAACAGCACCAGATGGAGCGGATCAAGCGGATCGGGCAAYGGCTCATCGGGGGCTAGGCGTTGCAGCCGTTGCTGCGGATGGCCTAGTTGTTCACACAACCAAAAGCCATAGGCGGCCTCCAAGCCGGAAGCCCGCAGGATCAAA
This sequence comes from Synechococcus lacustris str. Tous, assembly GCF_003011125.1. Taxonomy (GTDB): domain Bacteria; phylum Cyanobacteriota; class Cyanobacteriia; order PCC-6307; family Cyanobiaceae; genus Synechococcus_D; species Synechococcus_D lacustris. Next base: position 25,835 of record NZ_PXVC01000016.1, read on the forward strand.
CGCACACTTTCGGCGCCGCCCCGGTTGGGATCGGTGAGAACTATCAAGGCAGCTGGACGCTTTTGTAATTCGGCTGCCAAMGCCTCCGGTTCGCGGCCATGGAGGCTTATCCAACTGGCATCTTGCCAAGGGCGMGCGATGCCGGCAAAGGCCAGTTGCATCGAACTGGGTGCTGGATGAAAACAAAGCTGGGCGGGTTCAAACCGCTGCAACAGCAGGCGACCAATGCCAAACCAAAGCGGATCACCACTGGCAAGAAGCACCGTTGGCTTAGAAGTTGCCAAAGCAGCGGCRATTGCTTCGATGGCCGCCGCAGGGTGATCAGTGGAAATCAATTGCTGCCCGCTGCTTGGGGCATAGGCCAAGCGGCTGGGGGCTGCCACCAATGCGGCCTGCTTAATCAAAAGCTGCAGGGATTGGGGCAAATTCAACACCCCACCCGCATCTGTGCCGATCACATGCAAGCTCACGGCAGGATTTACATCGGCCAGGGTGATCTCAACTAGTGATTTGCATTTTGMCCCATACACAGGGACAGAAACAGCAACATTTGATGGCGGCTCAGATCTGACAAGCTAGGTGCACCTTTTTATCCCCCATGGCGCCCTTTGGCCTCTCAGCCCTGAAGTTGATATTGCAACGTAAAACGGCTGTAAAGCCTCAAACCGCTAGCTGGAGCAGGCCCTTTGGGCTTGGTTGGGATAAGCCTTACACCGTGCGATATGCCAGTAACTTGGATGATGGCCCTTGGCATGGGGCACCCCTGGGCGGTTTTGGTGCTGGTTGCATTGGCCGCAATTCAAAAGGTGAATTCAACCTTTGGCACCTAGATGGGGGAGAGCATTGGTTTGGCAACCTGCCGGATTGTGGTTTTGCACTATTTGAAAGCGATGGCAGCACAAGCAAGGCCCATGGCCTGGCCGTTAAACCCACRGTTGATGCATCAAACCCAGAGGCGGGMGAACCCCTTTCCGCCTGGAGCTGGTATCCAGCTAGCAGCGCAAACCAAAACACCGGCACCTATAGCGCCCGATATCCACTCAGCTGGTTCCACTACAGGAACGTGTTCAARGCAGAGGTGGAATGCGAAAGTTTCAGCCCGATATTGCCCGGCAATTATCGMGATACAAGCCTGCCGGTTGCAGTGTTTCGCTGGCATTTTAAAAATCCAAGCAAAAAACCGCTAAAGCTTTCGTTGCTGCTCAGCTGGCGCAACACCCTGGGCTGGTTTAAAAACACCGACCCCAGCGCTGAGGTGCATTTCCGTGATGATGGCAGCCCCGAACATTCCTATATCCCAGCGATTGGCGTAAGCAAAGGCCAAAGCAATCGCTGGATCGATCAAGCAGATATGAACGGCATCCTTATGGATGGCGAGCGCAGTAATCCAATCCAAGAAGGGGAAGGTCAATGGTGYCTAGCGGTGCCATCCCTMCCGGCAGGYGTTGAATTRAAACGCTGCAGCCGTTGGAATCCCCATGGTGATGGCGCWGAACTTTGGCAGCAATTCAGCCTTGATGGCACTATCCCCGMCAGTAATAACGACCGCCGCAGCGCCGCCAGCAATGATCCCCTCAGCGCTGCTTTRAGCATCAGTTTTGAATTAGCACCAGGCGCTGAATTAGAGCTGCCGGTGGTGATCAGCTGGGATTTACCGGTAACRGCCTTTGCCACCGGCTGCCAGGCCCTGAGGCGTTATACGGATTTCCACGGCAGCAGCGGCACAAATGCAGCAGCYATRGCAAGTGAAGCTTTAAAGCAATGGCCGCAATGGCGGGAACAAATCAACAATTGGCAAGCGCCGGTGTTGCAGCGCAACGACCTACCGGAAAAGCTGCGCATGGCTTTATTTAATGAGCTCTACGACCTTGCCAGTGGTGGCAGCCTGTGGACAGCCGCCACTGCAGATGATCCTGAGGGTCGATTTGGTGTGCTCGAATGCCTCGACTACGCCTGGTATGAAAGCCTAGACGTGCGTTTATATGGCTCATTTGCCCTACTGCAACTATGGCCTGCCCTAGATCGAGCTGTGCTGCGCAGTTTTGCAAGGGCTATCCCAGCAGCTGATGCAAACCTGAGGCCGATCGGCTGGTATTTCACCCAAGGCAAAGGCCGGGTGGAAGCGGCACGCAAATTAGCTGGTGCCACACCCCATGATTTAGGTGCCCCAAACGAGCGACCTTTTGATGCCACAAACTACACCGCCTATCAAGATTGCAATCTTTGGAAAGATCTAGCCAGCGACTTTGTTTTACAGGTGTGGCGCACTTATAAATTGGCACCCGATGGCAAAGATCTCAATTTCCTRGCCAGCTGYTGGCCTGCGGCGGTGCAGGCMCTGAAATATCTCAARGAATTCGACATCAATAACGACGGCCTGCCCGATAACGGCGGCGCCCCAGACCAAACCTTTGATGATTGGGCATTGCAGGGGGTGAGCGCCTATTGCGGTGCCCTTTGGATTGCTGCCCTRGAAGCAGCCTTGGCGATGGCCCAAGCGCTAAGCCTTGAATTAGGGCTTGATACAGCGCTGGAGCAACGTTTATTCAGCCAATGGCTGGAGCAATCCAGGGAAAATTTCGACAAATTGCTTTGGAATGGTGAGTATTACAAGATCGATGCCGATAGCGGCACGCCGGTAGTGATGGCAGATCAACTCTGCGGTGATTTCTATGCACGCCTACTGGGATTARCGCCTGTTGTTAGCGATGCCAATGCCATYAGCTCGCTTACGGCGATCAAGGAAGCCTGTTTTGAAGGTTTTGAAGGGGGCCGGCTTGGGGTTGCAAATGGTTTGCGYCGCGATGGTAGTGCTCTCGATCCCAATGGCACCCACCCCCTCGAGGTGTGGACGGGAATCAACTTTGGCCTTGCCGCYTACTACCGTTTAATGGGYGAGCCAACTACGGCGTTTGCCATCTGTGATGCGGTGCTGGAGCAGGTGTATCAAGGGGGCTTGCAATTCCGCACCCCAGAGGCGATCACAGCGAAAAACAGTTTCCGCGCCTGCCACTACCTGCGGGCGATGGCGATCTGGGCCCTATGGGCAACCCACACCAATTGGCAAGCAATTCCAGGTGCAGAGCATTGATAAAAATGGAACGAATCCTCGGCGTTTTTATTGCTCTAGCCCTACTGCTRCTTCCCTGTGGCAATCAAGCTGCGGCCCAACTTCAAAGCCATAACGATGGCAATGGTGTGCCAGTGCTACGCAGCATTGAAAGTTTGCGGGATTTGGATTACCAAGCCTGGCAGCTGGTGGCCTACCGCGAAGGTGAAGCCGGCGGGCCATTAAGGCTCAGGGTGGTGGGTTACCCCGGCAAGGTGCGTTTAAATCACCCAACCGCTTTAGAGGTGTTCAGCGGTGAACGCCATTGGGCGCTAACTGATATCACCCTWAACAATCCAACCCTCAGCACTGATAGCCGTGATGCMGCTGCGGAATTTGATCTTGCGCCATTGCTGAGTGATATCAAAAAAAACCGGCCTCTAAGGCTGGTGCTTCCWGGYGTTTTTACTGAATTGCCGGTGCCGCCTTTTGTGGTGAAGGAATGGCGCGAATTGCCAAACCAACCGCTCTAAATGGARGGCCAATGGCTTGATCGGCTCTGGATGGATAGGGCCCTRAGGCTGGCGGGTTTAGCGGATGGGCTCACAAGCCCAAATCCATTGGTGGGGGCAGTGGTGCTCAGCGCTGCTGGTGAATTGGTGGGGGAGGGYTATCACCGCAAGGCAGGGGAAGCCCATGCCGAATTAATGGCRTTRCAACAGGCCGGCAGCAAAGCAAAGGGCGGCAGCCTCTACGTAACCCTGGARCCCTGCTGCCATCAAGGTCGCACCCCACCCTGCACGGATGCGGTGCTCAGCTCCGGTGTGAAACGAGTGGTGGTAGCGATTGCAGATCCAAACCCATTAGTGGCAGGGAAAGGYTTAATGCTGCTGCGTGAAGCWGGCATTGAGGTTGAACTTGGCGAAGGGGCTGAGGCGGCAAAAAAACAAAACAGTGCTTTTCTGCATCGCATCAATACAGGCAAACCAGAAGGCATTTTGAAGTGGGCCATGAGCCTTGATGGCCGCACCGCCTTGCCCAATGGAGCAAGCCAATGGATAAGCGGCCCAGAAGCGAGAAGCTGGGTGCATCAATTGCGCAGCCGTTGTGATGCGGTGATCGTTGGCGGCGGCACCGTTAGGGCAGATGATCCCTTGCTTACAAGCAGGGGGCGGCGCACACCGGAACCGTTGCGGGTGGTGGTTAGCAGGGAATTAAATCTCCCCCCAAAAGCCCAACTATGGAACCAGGAATTAGCGCCCACCCTCGTGGCCCATGGCCCTGGGGCAGCAGCAGAAAAAATCGCACTTCTAGATCAGTTGGGAATAGAAAGGCTGCAACTTAATCAATGCAAACCACAACAACTGATGGAGGCCCTAGCTAGCCGTGATTGCAATCGGGTGCTGTGGGAATGCGGCCCCGAGTTAGCAGCGAGCGCCATAGGGCAAGGTTGCGTTCAACATATTGCGGCTGTTATTGCACCAAAACTATTAGGTGGCATCGCCGCATGCACCCCCCTGGGGGATTTGGGACTCAGCAGCATTCCAAACACATTTGAGCAAAAATATTCAGCCACAAGCCTTCAGGTGCTCGGCCAAGATCTACTTTGGCAAGCACAAATCAAAAGTTCATATACATAATTTTAGCGCATCTCCTCAAGCGATTCCTCAACCTCAGCGCTGGTTTCACTGGCGGTAACCCTTGCAATCAATAAACCCATCACAACCGCTAAATACAACGGCCCAACAACTGCAACAATCACCGACAACATTTCCCCAGGGTGATTAGTTGCAACTATATCGCCAAAACCAACCGTTGATAAACAGCTAAAAGCAAAATAGTTYAAAGATATAAAATCAATCTTTGAACTTRAAATRCYAGAGGAAACACAAGAAGAAATGGCATGAAAACTACCTGGAATCAAATCTTCCATAACATTAAATACGATGCCAGCGGCAAGGCCGAGCATYAAATAACCGGCGATTGCCCCCTGCAAAACAGCACTTGTTACTCGTTTTTCTAGGGAYAAAAAATGCACTATYCTWGCTGCACTTAACGATGCAAAAAGCGCCCATAGGCCCTGCARAGTAATCGCCCCATCAAARCCYTTAAAGCCACCGGAGGCTAATAWTGCCTGGTCGATTATTACCSCAAAACCAATTATTGGATACAAAAGATCARCATAATTTGCACGTTTRGGRGCCTTRTTACTGCTTGCCTCKTGCCCMGCAGCTAAACCAACCAGCAGCAGCAAAGCCAACAGCAAGAATCCGCCATGGGTTAGGGGGCGGGCCAGCTGAGGCGGCAACATAAAGATGCTGAGCAGCCCCAAGCAGGTTGAAAGCAAAGCCCGATAGAAGCGATGGTGAGGTATCAACACCCAAAGGCGGCGCAGGGGCCCTTAGCTTGGTTCACATCAGCACTGATGGCTATGGCCCTTCGCCAAGACGACAACAGCCCCAAYAAACGCTTTGGGGTGGTSAACCTGGTGTTGATTGGCCTTGGCCTACTWCTGCTACTAAGCAGCTTCCTGCCYAACCAGGGCCTGCAGCAGGTGCCGCGCGTGCCCTATTCCCTRTTCATAAATCAAGTTGATGATGGAGCCGTGAAGCGGGCTTTCATCACCCAAGATCAAATTCGCTACGAATTGGCTAACCCCGTTGAAGGGGAACCAGCGGTGCTTGCCACCACACCAATATTTGATATGGAGCTGCCCCAACGGCTGGAGCAGCATGGGGTGGAATTTGCAGCATCGCCACCTAAAAAACCAAGCATCATCAGCACAATTTTGAGCTGGGTGGTGCCACCACTGATTTTCATTGTGGTGTTGCAATTCTTTGCCCGYAGGGCCATGGGTGGCGGCGGTGGCGCCCAGGGCGCCCTCAGCTTCACTAAAAGCAAAGCCAAGGTTTATGTGCCGGATGAGCAATCACGGGTAACTTTTGCTGATGTGGCTGGTGTGGATGAAGCAAAAGCCGAACTAACCGAAATAGTTGATTTCCTTAAAAAACCTGARCGCTACACCGAAATTGGTGCACGGATTCCAAAAGGTGTGCTGCTGGTGGGCCCTCCAGGAACTGGCAAAACACTGCTCTCAAAAGCGGTTGCTGGCGAGGCAGATGTGCCCTTCTTTATTATTTCCGGCTCAGAATTTGTTGAACTGTTTGTGGGGGCCGGTGCCGCAAGGGTAAGGGATTTATTTGAACAGGCTAAGAAGAAAGCACCCTGCATAATCTTTATTGATG
>NZ_PXVC01000160.1 GCF_003011125.1 Synechococcus lacustris str. Tous
GGTAGGTAACARGTGTTAGCCAGTTTTCTGATGTGCAACCCACTGATTGGGCCTATCAGGCACTGTCGAACYTGGTWACTAAGTATGGCTGCGTAGCTGGCTATCCAAACGGCACGTTTAAAGGCAAACAGGCGATGASYCGCTATGAGGCGGCGGCATTGCTGAATGCTTGCTTGGATCGTGTAACGGAGATGACAGAGCAGGTAAARCGCTTGCTTAAGGAATTTGARAAAGAGCTAGCGGTATTAAAAGCAAAGGTTGATGGYTTAGAARCAAAARYWGCAGAWYTWGCKGCAACCCAGTTTTCAACTACYACCAAGTTGAAAGGTCAAKCGGTGTTTTGGCTTGGCACAGCAAAGTTCGACGGCGCTAATAAGGGAACAAGCCCAGAAGCTCAAGTGGGTKTTGGGATAGWTGAATCGAGAGCRTTTAAAAGCGCCGTTCAAACCAATGCYTATAGCKTTACCCCCGGCGGYGCCAGCTATTCAGCAACGGGYACACCAAATGGCAGCGTAGAAGCCTTTACTAAGGCRGCYACCTGGACTGGTGGTTTTAGCGGTGATTCCATTGGAGTTGTGGGTCAACCAGGCACAACCTTGAGTAATTATGTTGGAGGCACTTTCTTTACTCCTAACCTCTCAGTTGCTGGTTTGCGTTCTAATGGTTTTTTAAATAACGCCTTGCCAAACGGCACGGTTGTTACTTCAGATTTGATGGGCGTGATGGCAAATACAACCCCCAATGGTGGCAATGGCGTACTACCARGTGGARTGCCAGCTGGTCCAAGCCTGGGTGGATTCCTAATCGATAAAAARGATATGCAAAACCTGGTGGCATTGGGTAATGCCTCMCGGGCAGTTAAAGGTGGCGGGCTGATTCGCTATTCCAGCGATGTWGCAACTGCSCCATACAGCACGTTTGCAAATACAGCKSCTGGTGGATTCACAAACGCRGGCACATTCACAAACCCGCTGGATCTATCGATAGCTGAATACGGCACCTTGAGCCCACTGCAGCAAACGAATCCAACGGTAAAAGCAGCAGCGCGCAAGTTCCTCAAGGGATTGCTGGAAGGCCAGGTGCCTTTGGGCGAGGCAGTGAGCTTCAACTACGACGTGCGCCTGAATCTTGATACCAGTTTTAGTGGCAAGGATTTACTGCGCACTCGCCTGCGGGCCGGTAACTTCTCCGACAGTGTTTGGAGTGGTTACCCCTATCCAGCGATGGGCGCTGAGGTGGCATTCGACCAATCACAAACTGGCAGCATTTGGAGTGTGGATCGGATCTTCTACCAGTTCCCAATTGGATCTAATTTCACCGTTACGGCGGGTCCAAGGGTGCGTCAAGACGACATGTTGGCGGTGTGGCCAAGCCAATATCCAGCCGACACAATTCTCGACTTCTTTACCTACGCCGGTGCACCAGGTGCTTACACCCTCAACCTCGGCGCCGGTGCTGGTATTTGGTGGTCTGATAAAGGATTCAGCGCTAGCGCTAGTTATGTTGCAGCCAACGGCAAATCGAGCTACTCCGGCGCGAATCCTGCCCTTGGTGTAACCCCTGGCGCGGGTTCAGCGGGCCTTGATCCTGGCGGTATTGCGAATCAATATTCAGGCGGCACCGGCACGGTGCAGCTGGCTTACACCGCGCCAAATTGGAACCTAACTGCTGCCTATGCCTACTCACAAAGCGGCGGCGCCTACGACGGCACCAGTGGCTTGGGTTATATCCCAGTTGGCACACCAAAGGCCACCAACCCATTTGCCGGCCTCACCCAATTTGATGTGAATGCGCTTGCGATTAGTGGCTGGTGGAAACCAAGCAATGTGAGCTGGGTGCCATCTGTTAGTGCTGGTTGGGGTACCAACTCCTATAGCGCTAAGAAGGCAGCCCAAATCTGGGG
>NZ_PXVC01000161.1 GCF_003011125.1 Synechococcus lacustris str. Tous
AGCCAAAATTCGCTTGCCACACCAAGGGCAAAGCCAAACGCTCCGCTGCTAACAGCACCGCCGCAGGGGCCACATCGGCAAGCACCACAGCTTTTTCACCTGGTAAAAGCATGGCTGAAATGGCTTGCGCCTCCAGTTCAACTTGGTTTGCAAGCAAGGGCTCCAATGCCTCAAGGGCCTGCAGGGTTGCAGCGGGATCGCTGCCAAGGGCATCTGCCTGAATTACACCAACATCCCAGCAACAGTTGCGCTGTTGATGGGGAATGGCCGCAAATGCCTGCTTTAGAAATGCCTCGGGCAGCGGCGTTGAAAGCAGAAAACGGCATTGGGGTTCAAGCCGATGCAGAGCGCCCAAGAGGGCGGCAACCCTGGAACCATGGCCAAAGCCATGRCCACTAATGCAGGCAATGATCAACATGAGCCGATGCCCACCAAGGGGAGGCAATGTTCTTCAAAAAGGCTGCCATCGGCTTTGTACCAACGGTGAGAAGCAAGTAAAACCTCCCCCTCATCACTTAATTCAACCCAACTGAAATGCCGCAGCGGACCGTTCTCATCGCATTGGCGGTGGCGTGGAACACAGGCTGCATTCAGATAAATGGTTCCCTGGCGATCGCGATGCAAAGTGCGGCGATTGCCGGCCCCCCGCCGCAAGCGATGGTGCATGTGACCAAAAACCACCAAGGGAATTGGCCGCTGCTTGCGAATGCGCAAGATTGCTTCCTGCAGGTCTTGATCGCCCCAATCACAGGCAGGGGGCTTCCAATCCTTACCGCAGGGATCAGCGGCAGCACTACCTAAACCACTTGGTCCTGCATGGGAGAGCAGCACAAGGGGAAATTCAATGGGCGCGCTTAARGCCGCTTTGGTGATGCGATCAGCTGAATCAAAAAGATTCATCATTCCCCAGTGGGATTTAACKGCTTGAGAGAGATGAAATCCCCCACCCGCACTGCCGGGGCGGCCGCCCACCACCGCCAAACCAGGCGGRTTCAGAAGTCGCAAACTCCAACCGCAATGCAAGGCACCRAGGGCTTGCTCCATGCGWCCMARGGTGCGGCCTGAACTGTCTTTGGCTGCATCGTGGTTGCCRAGAACACAGGCCACAGGCAGGCTCAATTTGCGTAAACGCAATGGCAGGCGCACATCWCCGTCTGCCAGATCGCCCACCACCARAAGGGCATCAGGGGCAAGYTTGGCCAACACCCCATCGTCATGGTGGTCCCACTGGCCATGGAGATCTCCGGCTATGGCCAGTTGCAGCACAACTACTCCCTTGTAACTTTCTAGGCTGCACACATCCTCCCTCGGCAGCCTCTCGCGTGTTCGTAAGCAGCAGCCCCATCAGCGAGCAAATAGAGCGAATTGCGGCCTTAAAGCAGCAGCGCAATGCTGTGATCCTTGCCCACTACTACCAAGAGGGMGAAATCCAAGATGTGGCTGATTTCATTGGCGACTCCCTAGAGCTCTCCCGCAAAGCTGCTGCCACCACTGCAGATGTGATTGTTTTTTGCGGTGTGCACTTCATGGCTGAAACGGCAAAAATTCTTAGCCCCAACAAAATAGTGTTGCTGCCCGACCTAAACGCAGGCTGCTCCCTAGCTGACGGCTGCACCCCTGAACAATTTGGCCAATTTCGGGCCCAATACCAAAATCATGTGGTGATTAGCTACATAAACTGCTCGGCAGCAATCAAAGCCCAAAGCGACCTGATTTGTACCAGTAGCAATGCCGTTGCAATGGTGGAATCGGTTCCCAAAGGCAGGGGAATCGTGTTTGCACCAGATCAAAATTTAGGCCGGTGGGTAGAGAAACAAACAGATCGCGAGCTTGTGCTTTGGCCAGGCAGCTGCGTAGTGCATGAAACATTCAGCGAAGAAGCGGTTTTAAAGC
>NZ_PXVC01000162.1 GCF_003011125.1 Synechococcus lacustris str. Tous
GGGTAAGATTTAACTTAATTTTGCTTGAAAAAGTTTGGGGAACAAAAGCTGATAAGGCGCAAAAACTAATAACTGTGCCTGCTGCCATGCCAGCCAAAGGGGTGGGGAAGGTTGTGCGCTGCATCAAAATCAGTTTGGTTTACGCCAATCTATGCATTACCCATAATTTTGGCATTTCATATTGCTCCCACAACTGGCCACCAACGGCTGCTTACCACCAGCTGCTCATCACACAAACCAGCGCAGCGTTTAATTTCTGCCTTTTGGCTATCCACAAGTGARCTATGCAAAAGCAAACCCATYGATTTTTGTAGCAATTCACTTGCAGCAAAAGCGGCGGATGCCTCAGTGAGRTTTATGGGCAATCTTTTAGCCAGCCCATCTGGCAATAGGGCTGGATCTCCCACCACTGCTGCAGGCAACGGTTTGGCTGGCTGCTGAATTGCCTGCCAAGCCACCGCTTGAACAGCACCAAGTAATAGATATGGGTTCGCCGCAAGATCAGCCACTTTTAGCTCTAAATGGGCGCTAACTCCATCGGCAGCGGTGGGTATGAGCCTGAGGGCCGCCTCTCGATTTTCCACTCCCCACACCTGAAAAGGGGCAGACCAGGAACTTGGTGCGAGGCGCAAGTAGGAAACCGCCAGGGGGCAAGCCAATGCCAATAGTGCCGGCAGATGGTTAAGCAGGGCAGCAATAAATGCTTCGCCTTGGGGTTGAAGTCCGCCTATGCCCGCTCCACCCTGCAGCCAGTGGGTATCAGCTTGTTGCAAACTCAGGTGTAGATGGCCGCCATTTCCCACCTGGCCAAGTAAAGGTTTAGGGCTGAAACTACAGCGCAAACCAAAACGGTTACTTACCCTTTGAATTAGCAATTTGGCATGCACCAATCGATCCGCTGCTTCAACAGCAGTTGTGTGGGAAAAAGAAAATTCAAATTGGCCAGATCCATATTCAGGATGAAATTGCAACCAGGGCAAACCTGCAGCATCAAAAGCATTCAGTATTGCCGTTGCATAATCCAAACCTTCGATTAAGCGATCCGCCCCGTAGGGACCACCCAGCACCGCTGGCAGAAAGGAGCCATCTTCAGATCGGCCTGCCACTAACCACTCAAGTTCAAACCCGGCCATCAAAGTGATATTTGCCGAATGCAACAGCTGTTGCTGCTGAGCACAAAAATTACGTTGATCAGCGGCATAGGGTTCACCTGATCGCTGCCAACGCTGGCCAGGCGCCCAAGCCCAACCAGTTGATGGTTCAAGCCATGCAAGACCTTTTGGATCTGCTCTTAGGCGTAAATCGTCGTCGGGGCGGGCGAGGCTATGGCTTGCATCAACTGAACCATCGGCGCAGAAAGCATCTGCCACCGGAGAAAAACCCACACCGATTTGAACGGCGCTATCAAATGTAGAAAAGGGCACAACTTTCACCAATGCAGCACCGCAGTGGTTCACCCAGGTGATCGCTACCCGTTGCATAGGAAGCTGGCTGTTCATTGCAATACTGGATTTGCTGAAGGGTACCTGCAACGATGCCAACTATTAAGCGCAGATTTCCCAGGGGCGCCCTAATTCTTGGTGGACTGCTGCTGGCGCTTGTGTTGCTGGTGCCTATTAGCAGCTTGATCTCATTAACGCGTTTACCCATGGAGCAAAATCCCATGGCAAAAATTTTGCCAATGCCATGGGCAGCCCAGGGCAATAAATTGCCAATAATTGAACAATTACAGCCAAATTCCATAAACGAAATGCAGGCCACCTTGATCCATGGGGGCATACATCTAGAGAATATCTATGATCTTTCACTAAAAAACAGAACCTTTAGTGCTGATGGTCGATTTTGGCTTGAATGGCCAGAAGCTGTGCAAAAAGAACTTGAAAAACAGGCAT
>NZ_PXVC01000163.1 GCF_003011125.1 Synechococcus lacustris str. Tous
TAATCCTCCAGGGGATTGCCGGTCACCAACCTGCCGTCCGTTCCTGCTGGGCAAGGTGGTCAATCCTGGAACCCTGAAGGGTTGATGAGTAGGAACGCTATCCAAATTTGTTATGTCTACGTTTGTTCGCAATAGCAGCAATGTTTCGCGTTTTTTTGCCGCTTTGCGTCAAGAGCGCGACCTACGTCCTGGTCAACTTGCAGCACTCCTAGGTGCTTCCAACACATCAAAAGTTGGAAGTTTAATTCGTTCATTTGAGCTTGGGGATCCACTTAGTGATCACTGGCTCCAAAAACTGACAGCTGAACTAAAACCTGATCCAGCTGAACTGCAGCAGTGCAYACAGCTGGATCAAGCTGCAGCAATGGCTCAATTGGAGCTTGAGCGCATTGCATGGGAAGCCTGGGCCGATGAACCAATTGAACCCTTTACCACTATTCGCTACATGCCTGCGGTTTATGGCGTAAGGGAGGTTAATAAGGGTTTCTGCAATAACCGCGAGGAAGCAGAACTATGGGCATCCCGTGAACTAAAGCAATTTCGTGCCAAAGGTTTTCTCAACTGGACACGGCGTGAGCAAACTTTGTATGACCAACATGGCCTAAATCCGCGGCGCCGGACCGTTACTTTTGAAGGGCGCACAAGCGGTGCATGGATGCAGCTGAGTGGTTCTCAGCAGAAATTTCTGCTTAATGCTGATGGTGACCTCAGGCTGTTGCAGCAACCAACGTTTTAAATATCAGATCAGCGCGGCAGGATTCCAGTGGCAGCGCCAACTCCGTAGGCCAGCAGTTGAACAGCGGTTAGAACGATTGACCATATCGCCTGAGTTTTATTGCCGCGATGTCGCACCAACGAAGTGATGGCAAGCACCAAAGCTGCCACATACAGCCCCATCGATAGGGGTGGGATGGCCCTGTAAACCGTGCCGATCAGGGTTGCGATGCCGTTTTGAAGGATCGGTTGGCTAAGACCGAACCACACACCAACCACTAGTGCAAGGAGGTTGAGAAGCAGTACGCCAAAACTAATCATCAGAGCGATCAGTGCTCCTGCGCCCTTGGTGCCACGCTTAGTCGGTACCGGCTTAGCGGCAGGCTGTATTCCCTTGATCTGCTCCAATAGGCTTTGGCAGGCCGTGTTGTGATCAGTGTTGTGAGCCTGCARCCAGTGCAGGTTTGCGAGGTGATAGCGCCAGGCACCAGCAGGTGCAAGGTCTTCAACCTGGAAGGGAATGATCACCGTGTTGCTTTGCATMGCCAGGGTTAGCTCCTTGGCCACCTCCTTGCTAGCCATTGATCCGCTAGTCCAAATCAGGACCATATGAGTGGCGTTATCGATCATGGCGGCTATTGAACTGGCCCAGTCCTGACCGGGCCGGATGTCTTCTGGAGCCTTAAGAGCTCGAATACCGTGCTGATTCAGATAGTTATAGATCGAGTTGGCCAGCGAGGCGTCAACGCTGGAATAACTAACAAACACAGTTGAAGACATTGCTATATCAAGAAAACCTTCCTTAAAGCTACTCCCTATTGAATGAATCTTCGTGAAGCCATTCAGGCTGAACGGCAGAATGACAAGAGAATTTTGGAACGAGCCAAGGCATTGCTGAGATGTTTAGAAAAGCTCTTTACACACTTATTCTCATCCAAGGAATATCTTTTTCGGTCTACTTCGGGTATTGGTCGATCAAGGATTACATAGCCCTTGAGCAAGCTGTTGCCATGAAAAGACCCCACGAGGAGCTTCGGCATCGCATCAATGTTGGATTTGAGGGTGTCTGGTTCCTACTTTCAGAGTTTTTAGTTCTCTATTCAGCAGAAGCCCTTTGTTGCTCTAGTGGCAAGAACAACGGAGAAGCTGATAAGG
>NZ_PXVC01000164.1 GCF_003011125.1 Synechococcus lacustris str. Tous
ACCAAAGCCATGGGGTTTAAGTACTTGGCTTATGTAGGCCTCGGGGTGGGGGCCAACGGCGTTGTCTTCCCCCTTAAGCATGTTTGTGAGCCCAAGTGCTTTGCTGCCCCCGGCTGCTTTCTGTAGTGCCAAAAGGGGCGGCGCCAGGCTGAGCCCACCAGCCCCCTGGGAATCATTTGGTTCCAGCATTTCAGCGGCAAGCACCACATGGCCTTTGTGGCGAGCCAGGGTTGCTGCCAATTGGCTGTCGTCTTTGGGGCTACGGCTGCTTGGGCCTTCAAACAAAACATTCAGGGCGATTGCTTCGGCGCCAGCGGCCCTGAGTTTTTCCACCAACACGGCATAACTAGCCCTTGACCAAGGCAATTGGCCTAAACCTTTGCTCCAGCCAGGTGCATTTTGTTGTTGTTCAAACCATTGGCCCTGCTGTAGAGAAGCGTCGTCTATGGCAACTAAAAACAAACCAGCCGGCGGCGTTTGCGGGCCGGCCCAAGCGAGTATTTGGTTGTAGGTAGCTATTGCCCAGCTGCGCCATAAAGGAGGAGCCCAACCGCTCAAGCCACCACTAATGATCGCCAGGCTTAAAACAAAAATGCTTAAACGTGAATTCGATCCAAGGGAGGGGGCCATCGCTGCCTATTGCAGATTTGCGATCAGAAGAAACGCGGTAGGGATAGGCCGGGCACGGAAGGCGTTGTTGGTATTGGCAGGCTAGGGGTAATAGGTAGATTTAATCCAGGCATATTGCTGCGTAGATAACTTTCAAGGTTTGCATAAGCCGGCAAGGGCAAGCTGTAGCCACTAAATAGAGGGCCATCAAGTATTGATTGGTAATCACCAAGGGCAAGTTTCACCAAGCCCAGCACTATACCCGCGGGGCTTAAACGCAAGCGCTGGCCAGCTTGAACTGTTACTGGTGCTGTTTTGGATTCAGTTGCTTCCACTTGCACAGTGCCTTCCAAAACTGCGAGATCAGCATTGCCATTTTCGTCTACCTGCAACAAATAATTAGTGCCCCTCACACTCATCCGAGCGGAGCGGGTGCAGCCATCTTGGCGGCCAGACACCAGGACTTGTCCTTTATTAAGCAGGAAACAACTGCTGCCTAATTTGAGCAGGGATTGGCGATTTATTCTTGCAACGGCACCACTTTCAAAACCCAGCTGGCCGCGGCTATCGCCGGTGCTGATTACTTGGGGAACTTGGGCCGCTTGTTTTAGCCGGGCTTGGTTGCCATCAATATAAAGTTGATTGCCATCAAGGATTTCTTGCACTGTGGCGGTTTCCCCAGCTGCAAAAGAAGGCACTGCTAAACAGATGGCATTTAAAAAAAGCAGCCACCTAAGCAGTGGTTGCGAGGCGTTGTAGTTAATCACCATGGCGCCAGCAGTGAAGTGCCCTAAATCTAGGCTTCAGGATGATCCAAGGCCAGCGCCACATGGTTTTCTAGTTCAGCACTGCTGCCGCGGTTGTTGATCAGGCGATCGGCTAGGAGGCGCTTACGGGCTAAAGGCCATTGGGCATTAATACGTGCTAATGCCTGTTCATTCGTGCATATATCCCTRGCAATTAAGCGTTCTAATTGTTGATTTTCATCGCAATCTACAAGCCAGATTTCCGTGCATAGTGATTCAAGGCCCGCTTCGAATAGGAGTGGGATCATTAACACTATGGTTTCGAYTGTAGTTGATTTATTTAATTCCTCAGCCATCGTTTGCCGCACAATTGGATGCACCAGTTGCTCAAGCCATATGCGTTCTGTGGGGTTGTTAAAAACCAGATCACCTAGGGCCCTGCGATCAAGATGATCACCGCAAAATAGCTTTTGCCCATAGCG
>NZ_PXVC01000165.1 GCF_003011125.1 Synechococcus lacustris str. Tous
GTGTGATCTAACTAGTGATCTGGGGCTTGCTCAATCCAAACTTTCATTTCACCTAAAGGCGATGAAAGATGCGGGTCTGATCAGTGCTCGCCAGCAGGGCCGCTGGACCTACTACCGGTTAGAAGCAGAGAGTTTGCTCTGGTTGCGCAATTGGTTAGACCAATTGGCCGCTAGTTGCATTAAACCAGCTAGCATCTGTGATTAATTATTACCCAAACAAGATGAAAAATTTTTCAGGCCCGCTAAGAAGAATGTTGATCTATGGCTTCATCAGTTATTTAGGGCTTGTACTAATAAATAATTCTGAATTGAATTTGCCAAATATGTGGCTAGCATACGCTCCGATGTTTATCAGTATATACATTTTAACTCAGTGGCTTGATAGAAAGTTTAACGATCAATCAAAATTAAAGTAGCTCAATCCTTAGCGGCCTGTTGGTATAAAGCTTCTAATCTTTCCCGGCTCAGATCCACATACATAACTTCGTCGCCGGGTGCTGGCGCTTCTGGATGCATTCTTTGCTTTGGGTTGCTTGCGATCCTCACTGGCACAGCGGCTGCATTGCGYAGATTTTGATTCATCAAGGCAAAAGCACCACCAGCTATGGCCGCAAAGCAGATTARATAAAGGGTTGCGAGGAAATCGTTCATTGGGGCTACGSGKYTTGTWCWCGAATCYTAGTGTAAMGGATTGTTAAGCGTGGCTTGGGCTTGGGTTTYTGCCTAATATGGRCCAAGRAAGTTCAARYCATGCTCAGCTTTTTGCTCAATGTTGTTTGGTTTGTGCTTGGCGGCTTGTTGATGGGATTGGGTTGGTGGTTGGCTGGAATTATTGCTGCAATCACAATCGTTGGCATACCTTGGGCACGGGCTTGTTTTGTAATTGGTAATTATTCTTTTTCCCCTTTTGGTAAGGAGGCWGTTAGTCGCCAAGAGCTAACTGGAAAGCTTGATTTTGGCACAGGACCTTTAGGCTTGATCGGTAATATTATTTGGTTTCTAATAGCTGGTTGGTGGTTAGCTATCGGACATTTAACTTCTGCCTTGGCCTGTTTTATATCAATAATTGGCATTCCTTTCGGGATTCAACATATCAAACTTGCCTTGATTGCCYTGGCACCAATCGGCATGCAAGTGGTGCCTGTGCGSCGTTGAATGTGATGGATCAGCTYAATTGGGGTTATRTCCAGCTRGGGGTTGTKGCCCTTGCTTTTGCTGGTTTGCAGKTGTGGTGGATCGGCAGTGTTTTTAAAAAGCGTGAACGCTCACGGCCSCAAACCAATAGGGAGTTCCGCAGATCACTGGAGGCKATCTGGAAACAGGAAARGCAGCAGCCYTAGGRTTAATGCGCCAAACTGATGGCTGYTAGCTTATTTAGATGACACCGAATCGWGAGCAAATCCTTKCCGCTTCTGCTGGCTGGGTGGCAGTGCTTTTGAATGTGATTCCAGGTTTAGGCGCCRGTTATTTATATCAAAGGCGTTGGCGTGCCTATTGGATTACATCTGCCCTTGCCACCAGCTGGTTTGTTGCCGGTGCAGTTCTTGCTCAAAATGCTGACGCCGCAGCTGAAAGCCAAAATCAATTAGTTGGTTTAATTGGTTTAATCGTGTTAGCTGTTGTTACGGCAACAGAAGCAGGCCTAGCTGTTAAAAAAGTGAGGTAAGTGAGTTTTGATTTGGCAATAAAACCATTCAATTAATATTGATTGTTGGGGATGCTACTTGGCAACCGATAACAGCAATCCTCCCCCGGCCACAAGCAACAGCCCTGCCCAACCAATTAGGGAGGGACGTTCACCAAGAAAAGCAAAGCCTATCAGCGCCACCATTAAGA
>NZ_PXVC01000166.1 GCF_003011125.1 Synechococcus lacustris str. Tous
AATAAAAATGGTATATTACGAGCCTTTCCTGCGATTTTCTTGATTGCAATTGCAAAATTTATTGCATCGACTTGAGATAGTAATAGCTCTTCTGTCTGTGCCGATGAATATTGCCCTAGCTGTTGTTGACTTGCCATTTCTAATTGTGCATGTACTGATATACCATTTGAAAATGAATAAGATGAACAAGCTAGGACGTAGGGCTGCTCAGCTGCGGGTACAAAAGATTTATAAATCTCCTTCCACTCAGGCTTGCAGGAAGCAAATAGTATGCTCCCTGTTATGTTAATCATGCTCTCAGGAAGAAACCCTTTAGCTCCATCTGCATACAATTTAGACCAAGCGAGAAATCGATCTCCATGTAGATGATTTAATGCTTCTGTAATGTAAGAAAGAGACCCAAACCGAGATTCGAAATATCCTTTAATTGCTTGCTCAGGTAAATCTCCACAGCCCAATGATTCCTCTTCTAGGAAATACATTTTAATACCATCATTTATTGCTTTGAGTTTTTGATCAAGCAAAAATGTACCCCATGTCTTAAATAAATTCTTTCCAATGTAAAAGCCTGGCTCTGGATATCCATACTTATCAAAAAGATAATCCTGAAATATGTATACCTTGTGCCCTTTGTCTGCAAGATAACTGGCTAATATCGCCTTTGGCCAAAATTCACGTTTAACAACTTCTACGGGAAGATAAATAGCAGTCATTGCGTGGAACCTTCTTGGTCTAATAGTTCTTGATTCATGAGTTGAAAACCATTAATAATAATTTTTTAGAAAAATTGGAATTATGAAATAAATAAAATAAAATGCTATGCTTTAAGCTTGCTCTTAAGCATTACATAACAAAAGGTCTTAATGAACTGTACTGAACATGTCTTCTCTTTCCACCCATCGATCTGCGCACAGAGATGCTCCTCATCAACATTAACTATCCGTCAGAGCCACTCCAAAAAAACGTTAACTGCCAAGAAAGATGTCACCCTTTGGAAGCGTTTTATGCCTMCTTTGCCAARGTTACTTKGAGGCTTGTTTGCTGGGTTGTTAATGGTTCATTAATCAATCTCATACCAGACTTATTCTATTAGTGCGAGCGGTGGTTGTCCAGCGCCAAAGATGAAATTAGCATGTCTGTTCAGAAAGATCGGTTCGCTTTTTGCAAATTGCTATCGCAACACCAATCCACAAAAGAAGAAACCCATTGGCAGGCTTCTTCTTTGCTATTGAATGGCCGGTTTGGATAGTTCGGCCGGTATTTAACGGTGCGGAATAGCGATTCAGAATAGGGATTGTCGTTTGAAACTCTTGGCCTAGAGAAGGATCTGAGTACCCCTAGCTCTTCTAAGCGCACCTCAAGGGTTGCTCCGCGCATTGATGATCCGTTCCTTTAGGCAGGCCCTACTCACCAGCTGAGCTGCTAATTCAGCTGATTCAGATTGCTCCACATCCCAAGCCACCACTTTTCTGCTCCAGATATCAATCACTAGGTAGAGGTAAAGCCAGATCCCTTTTACGCTGGTGGGTAAGTAGGAAATATCCCAACTCCAAACCTGATTTGGGCCATCAGCGCGCAACCTGGGAACAGGCCTTGCTTCTTGTGGTAATCGCGCTCTACCGCGGCGGTGTAGCTGCCCGTGGGCATGTAAAACCCGATAGAAACTGCGTTCAGAACCTATATAAATGCCTTGATCAGCTAGATCAGGCACGATCTGGCCTGGCGGCAGATCAGCGTATTTAGGTTCATTGCAGGTGAGCAAGATCCTTTGGCCTTCCTCAACGCTTAAGCGATG
>NZ_PXVC01000167.1 GCF_003011125.1 Synechococcus lacustris str. Tous
TTCGAATCCCGCCCGGGGAGTTTTGAATAGAATTAATTATAATTATATTAGTAATTCAGGCAAGCAAGTAAGCCAATAATTAACGGTTATTTGTTTTGGGTTTTAATATCTTAGTTTTAAATATCTTAGTTTTAAGTATATTGGTTTTAAGTATTTTTGATTTTTAATAAAAATCTAGTATCYAAATTGCAAATATATATTATTTATTTATTTTTTGTTTAACAATTTATCATTTTCAAATCTGTAGCAAATCAGAATATCCTCCAGCTAAGACTAGCCAGACTCAGCCGATCGATTGAAGGGCCTGGTGATAGCTCATCAGATTTTTAATCCTCTATAGTAAATAAGTAATTTTGAAGGCGCCCTGGGCTCGATGCCTGGGTTTTGCTTCAACTGATTTAGCTAAGCCCAGCTTTTACCTCACCCAGCAGCATTAATGAAGCCCTGCATCCTCTTAATCGAAGACGACCGGGACATGCGTGAGCTCGTGGCTGGCAGCCTTGAGCATTCCGGTTTTGATGTGCAAAAAGCAGAAGACGGCATTAAGGGTCAAGCGCTTGCTCTGCAATACGCGCCAGATCTAATCGTGCTCGATTTGATGTTGCCAAACGTGGATGGYCTMACCCTTTGCCAAAGGTTGCGGCGCGATGAACGCACGGCTCAAATACCAATTTTGATGCTCACCGCCCTCGGYGGCACCAAAGACAAGGTAACTGGTTTCAATTCTGGCGCCGATGATTACCTCACCAAACCCTTTGAACTCGAAGAATTCCTAGCTCGCATCAAGGCCCTGTTGCGCCGCAGTGATCGGGCACCCCTCTCAAGCAAGCACAACGAAATACTCAATTTCGGACCGATCACCCTGGTGCCAGAACGCTTCGAAGCGATTTGGTTTGAACAGGCGGTGCGGCTTACCCACCTTGAATTTGAACTGCTCCATTGCCTGTTGCAACGCCATGGTCAAACGGTTGCCCCCTCTTTGATCCTCAAGGAGGTGTGGGGYTATGAACCAGACGACGACATCGAAACCATCCGYGTTCACATCCGCCACCTGCGCACCAAACTCGAGCCAGATCCCCGCAAACCAAGGTTCATCAAAACCGTTTACGGMGCCGGCTATTGCCTCGAGTTGCCCTCTGGCAACCACTTAACCGATTGCATTGCCTTGATGGCTGARTTCCGCGCCCAACAGCAGCAGCGGGAAYTAAGCGCACAGGTCTAGTAGGGCCACTTCCCACGCCAACCGCGGTTGCACATTTCCTTTTAAGTGTTTGCCTAATCGCTCTAGGCGCTGCAGCTGTTTCACCTGCCCAGTGCTTAGCCAAAGCCTGCGTTGCAAAAGGCCTATTAACCACAATTGTTGTTCGCCGTCCAATTGATCGCTGATTTGACGCGCTAARTCCATTGCTGCCATTGGATTTTCAGGCATCACRAGCAAAGCTTCTGGCAATTCCTGCCAGCGCCGCCGCCATTCCAGCAGTGCCCCTGGGGATCCKGCCGCAAGGGCCAATAATTCAGCTGGATCGCCTTGATCAGGCACCACCTCAGCAAGTTCAGCAGGGGCCAAGGGGCGAAATGAAATCCGCATGCAGCGGCTCAAAATTGTGCTCAGCAATTGCTCTGGCGCCGCCGYTAACAAGATCAATAGGCCCTGKCCAGGCTCCTCCAAGGTTTTGAGCAAGGCATTAGCAGCTCCCTCTGCCATCCTTTCGGCCCCCTCCAGCACCACCACCGAACGGGGGGCCTCCAGGGGTGGGC
>NZ_PXVC01000168.1 GCF_003011125.1 Synechococcus lacustris str. Tous
GAGCTGGCCAGGCTCACCCTGGTGAGCCTGGATCCAGCGCTTCAGTCGTTCCCCTGCAGGCTTCTCTGGTAGCGCCATCAGCTCTTTTCTCCAGCGGCCGCTAAGGCAGAGGGATTGGTGGGCGGCGTTGGCGACGCTAAGTCCGAATGCTCAGAAACAACCTTAGAGGTGTTGCTTCAGCTGTTGGCGGCCAGCCAGGCGGATAGGTCGGCTGGGCACTGGAAGTCGAGCAGGGCGTCGGCCAATGATTCCAGCTGCTCCAGCGGCAGGGCCTGGAACTGGGCGGTAGTGGCGGATTTCTTCCCGGGGGGTGCCGGCAATCACCATGATTTCTGCCTCGGTGAGCTGGGGAAAACGTTGCACCAGCATAGGCAGCACAACCGTGTCTAGATCAGGCCGACTGGCCAGGATCTGCTGACTGCTGGCCGCCAGCTCGCTCTCAGGCCGCACCGGCAGGGTTAGGCCGAGCGGATCAGATCGGGGGCGCTATGGAAGACCCGGTAGTACCAGCGGTCGGTGTTCACTGGCTGCGTGCACTTGTTGGAGGCAGGTCAGCGATAGACCTCGCGTCGATGGCCGATGCGCACCACCAGGATCACCAGTTCRCTGCGCTGCCATTCATAGACAACGCGGTAGTTCCCTACACGCAACCGCCGCAGTCCTTCAAATTCACCCTTGAGGGCAGAGCCGGCGGCTGGGGTGTCGCAGAGCAGGTTGATGGCCTCAACCAGCCGCACCCGGTCAGCTTTCGGCAGCGCGGCCAACGCCTTTGCCGCAGAACGTTTAATCCGCAGCGAGCAGCGCATCTCGCACCTCAAGCCAGTCGAGAACAGGGTCGGCAGGGTCCTTCAGGGCTGCCACCCCACAGCGCAAATCCTCGATGTCGTCGAGGTAGTACTCGATTGCCTGACGAATGATGTCGGCTCGGCAGCGGTTGAGCTGCTGTGCCGCTGCATCAAGCTCGGCGCCGAGGGTGTCGGGAAGCCTGGCCGTGACCTGAACCATGGGAGTCACCGCGAAGTCGCGGAGATGTCAATGACATTAATGTAGGGCCACAGCCCACRTTTTAGGCCTGGCCAAACAGGGCTTCAGGTTSGGCTTCACTGATCAGGATTGAGATGCACCAGCACCTCCAGAACGGTGATCTCGGGTGTCAGCCCCAAATACACAGCCCGCTACGCCAGTGCGCCGATTGCGGTGCGGCAGTGATGCAGTGGGCTGGCTTGATGCAGCAGCGGGTGGGGGGCCTTCAATTAGGTCTCCGTGCTGGCTGGCTGCTYAAACACGCCATAAGCCATTTGATCGTTTCAGGCAACACGTTGGTGGCGAGCAGAACGTTCACGCCAGCACTCTCACCACCCTCGGCGCGGATTGAGGGGCAGGCCAGTGCCAGCCCCAGATTTAGATCTGGCAGATCGGCTATGACGCGAAGGCCCCGCTTCAGGCGTTGGCGGCCAGGTCGGCTGGGCCCTGGAAGTCGAGCAAGGCGTCGGCCAGGGCTTCCAGCTGCTCCAGCGGCAGGGTCTGGATCTGGGCAGTGGGGCTTCTGCGAGGGGGCCGCAGCGGCGGGTGAGGAGGCGGATGGTCACCTCTGGCTTCACCTCTGGCTTCACCTCTGGCTTCGCCTTCCTGGCGGCCCTCAGCCAGCCARTCCTGTACCGCCCTGGTATGGCGGATTTCTTCGCAGGGGATGCCGGCAATCACCCTGTTGAAATATTTTTATAGAACCCTCAAGT
>NZ_PXVC01000169.1 GCF_003011125.1 Synechococcus lacustris str. Tous
CACCTAAGTAAGCGCAGACGCATCCAGCTGGGCTTATTACTAGTGGTGATGCTGGCTAGTGGTTTAGCGGAGGTGTTTTCACTGGCGGCAGTATTGCCATTTCTGGCGGTGTTAAGTGATCCGCAACGGATTTGGCAACAACCAGTGCTGCAGGGTTTAGCTAAGGCAGTGGGGATAACAACAGCTGGGCAGCTGCTGCTACCGGCAACAGTGATATTTGGTGTGGCGGCAGTGCTGGCAGCAGCAGTGAGGCTGCTTAATTTATGGCTGAATGGGCGTGTGGCTGCTGCGATCGGTAGCGACCTCAGCTGTGAAGCCTATAAACGCAGCTTGCATCAACCCTATGCGGTGCATGTGCAACGCAATAGCAGCAGTGTGATCACTGGCATCACAAGCCAGATCGGGCTCACTGTGGTGGTGTTGAACTCAACCCTGCAGCTATTCACCTCAGTACTGGTGGCAGCTGGCTTATTGCTGGCCCTGTTTGTGGTGGATTGGGGCGTTGCCCTAACGGCAGCAGTGGTATTTGGTGCGGCCTATGGCCTGCTGGCAAYCACAAGCAAAAAAAAGCTTGCTGCTAACAGCGCCTTGGTGGCAGAAACCAGCCGCCACCAGATGAAGGCATTGCAGGAGGGGCTTGGGGCAATTAGGGATGTGCTGCTAGATGGCAGCCAAAACACTTATCTAGGGATCTACCAAAAGGCAGATCGGCCGATGCGGATAAAGCAGGCCCAAAGCACATTCCTCGGTGCATTCCCTCGCTATGGGCTAGAGGCGCTGGGGATGCTGTTGATTGCAGCCTTAGCGTTGCTGCTGAAAATGCAACGGGGTGACACAGCTCTGGTGATTCCTTTACTGGGCACCTTGGCCCTAGGGGCGCAACGCTTGCTACCGGCTTTGCAACAGATTTATGGCAACTGGGCTGGCATTCGCGCCTACAGCTCAGCGGTAGCTGATGTGTTGGCGATGCTGAACCAACCAATGCCACAAGGTGCATTGCAAAGCCAACACAACAGGCCATTGCCGCTGAATGCAATGGTTGAAATCAAAAGCTTAAGCTTTAGTTATGGCTTAGATGCACCAATGGTGCTGAAGGATTTGGATTTAGAAATAAAAAAAGGAGAAAGGATCGGAATTATTGGGAGCACCGGTAGTGGCAAAAGCACACTGGTTGATTTATTGATGGGGTTATTGGTGCCGAGTGGCGGGCAATTGCTAGTTGATGGTGTTGATATTCATAGTGCTACAGCACCAGAACGGGTGAGGGCTTGGCGGGCAAGCATTGCCCATGTGCCGCAATCAATATTTTTAGCTGATAGCTCGATTGCAGAAAATATTGCCTTTGGTGTGCCAAAAGAGCAAATCAACATGAAGCAGGTGAGGGCTGCTGCAGAGCAGGCACAAATTGCAGCCTTTATTGAAAACAGCGCTGAAGGCTATAAAAGTTTTGTGGGTGAAAGGGGAATTAGATTAAGTGGTGGGCAACGGCAAAGGATAGGGATTGCGAGGGCTTTATATAAAAAAGCAAGTGTGCTGGTATTTGATGAAGCAACAAGCGCATTAGATAATGCAACCGAACAGGCGGTGATGGAAGCAGTGGAAGGATTAAGCCGGGACTTAACTTTAGTGATGATTGCCCATAGGCTTACTACGGTTGCAAATTGTGATCGGATTATTGAGCTTGAGATGGGAAAGGTTGCAAGTATTAAGTGCGGCTCTAATT
>NZ_PXVC01000017.1:0-56310 GCF_003011125.1 Synechococcus lacustris str. Tous
CCCCAGGGGGACAAGCCTCAAACAAGCTTGCTAGGGGCGGTGCAGCTAGCCCTAAGCCAGCGGCAAATAGGTTCAAGAGCTGCTCCAGCTCCTTTTCATCGCTGCAGGCATCAAGGCTGATGCCCAGCCCATTAGCCAGCTCTAAAAAGTTGAAACCCGCCGCTTCAGCCCTGGCAATCCAGCTGGCGGGATCCGCCACAACCAGCCGCAAGGTATCGAAACTGGGCTCGGCTACCAACTCAAAACCCAGCTGACTTAAACCCTTGGCCAAAGCTGCCGTTAAACGCTGCACCTGTTGGGCTTGGGCCCGCAAACCAGCGGGGCCGTGGTGCACTGCATAGAAGCCAGCTAACACCGCCAGCAGCACCTGGGCCGTGCAGATATTGCTGGTGGCTTTATCGCGGCGGATGTGCTGCTCCCTGGTTTGCAAAGCAAGCCGCAGGGCTGGATTGCCTTCTTTGTCTTTGGATACCCCAACCAAACGGCCGGGGATTTGTCTTTTATAGGTTTCGCTGCAGGCAAAAAAAGCGGCGTGGGGTCCACCAAAGCCCAGTGGTACGCCAAACCTTTGGGCGCTACCAACGGCAATATCTACCCCTAAATTTGCCACTGGTTCCATCAACACCTGGGCCAGGGGATCCACCACGGCAATAACCAGGGCCCCAGCTGCTTTTGCCCGAGCGATTACCGCCCCAGGGTTGGGGCAAGCACCACTGGCCCCTGGCAGCTGCAGTAATAAACCAAAGCTATCGCTGCTGAATTTCATCTCGGCCGGATCCTCCAGCACCAACTCAATGGCTAGGGGTTCAGCGCGGGTTTGCAGCACCGCCAGGGTTTGGGGAAACAGATCCGCTTGCACATGGAAACGCTTTGACTCCGGCCGGTTGCTCACTCCCCGAGCTAGGGCCATCGCTTCCGCAGCTGCGGTGGCCTCATCCAGTAAGGAGGCATTGGCGATCGGTAAGCCGGTGAGCTCACTGATCAAGGTTTGGAAATTGAGTAGGGCCTCGAGGCGCCCCTGGGCAATTTCCGCTTGATATGGGGTGTAGGCCGTATACCAGGCCGGATTTTCAAACACATGGCGCTGCAACAGGGCCGGGGTGGGGCAGCTGTAGTAGCCGAGGCCGATCAAACTGCGCAGCAACTTATTTTCACTGGCCAGTTTTTGCAGATCGGCCAGGGCCTCACCTTCAGGGCAACCCTCGGGTAAACCGCCAAGGGCCTCCTCAGGGCTCAGCAGGATCGCCGCAGGAACGCATTGCTGCAGCAACTCCTCCAGGTTTTGGCAGCCAAGCCGCTCCAGCATTAATGCTTGATCAAAAGGGGAAGGGCCGAGGTGGCGCTGCACAAAACCATCGGTTTGATTCACTTGCTACTGCCCTCCACCTTGGCGCCATAGGCATCAGCGTCCATGAGGGCAGCAAGCTGTGCCGCATCTGTGGCTTCCAGCTCCAGCAACCAGCCGGCCCCATAGGGATCGCTTTGGAGCAACTCAGGCTGATCGATCACCGCCTGGTTGCAGGCCAGCACCCGACCTGCAATGGGGGCATACATCTCCTCCACCGCCTTAACGGATTCAACGGTGCCAAAGCTTTTGCCCTGCTCTAAAGCAGTGCCAGGGCTGGGCAGTTCAACAAAAACGATGTCGCCCAGTTGCTGCACCGCAAAAGCACTGATGCCCACCCGCATGGGGGCTGCATTGGGAGCTACATATTCATGGCTATCTGCATAACGCAGATCAGCGGGAAAGGAGAGGGCCATCGCCATGGGCTGGAAAGCTCCCTCAGTTTGGAGCAAGGGCCCACCAGCTTGTGAGGGCAGCGGCAAGGGCTAGGGCCCCATGGCTGCGATGGGTGCCCCCTTGGCTAAACAACACATAGGGTTCCCGCAGGGGGGCATCGGCGGAAAATTCACTGGTGCTGCCATCGACAAAACTGCCGCCTGCCATCAGCAATTCGCTTGCATATCCAGGCATGGGCGCGGGCACAGGCTTTAGGTAACTCTCAACGGGAGAGCAGCTTTGGAAAGCATTGCAAACCACCTGTAACGCCCTGGGATCGCCAAATTTCACCGCTTGAATCACATCGCTGCGGGCTGCCCCCGCTAGGGGTTGCACCTCTAAAGCTTGATTGCTGAATACCTGGGCGATTAGATCAGCATTGATCAAAGCTTCCGCCACCATTTGGGGAGCGAGAAATAAACCCTGAAATAAAAGGCGATGTAAATCAAAACCACTGCCGCCGGCTGAACCGATCCCAGGGGCCGTGAGGCGGCAGCAAGCCTGCTCCACTAATTCAGCCACGCCAGCCACATAGGCACCACTGGGAACAATGGTGCCACCGAGGTTTTTGATCAGGGAACCAGCGATTAGATCGGCCCCCACAGCGGTGGGTTCCTCAAATTCCACCAATTCGCCATAGCAGTTATCAACAAACACCAACACACCTGGCTGGATTGTTTTCAGCTGCTCCACCAGCCGGCCGATCTGAGCCACTGAAAGCGAAGGGCGCCAGCTGTAGCCGCAACTGCGCTGGATCAACACCATGCGGGTTGGCTGGCTGAGGGCATCGCTAAGGCCCAGCTCATCCACATGGCCCTCGCCAGTGAGCGCTAATTCGCTGTATTGGATCCCAAATTCCGCCAGGGAGCCCTGGCCGCTGCCGCGGATGCCGATCACCTCCTCCAGGGTGTCGTAGGGGCGGCCTGTGATCGATAGGAGCCGATCACCAGGGCGCAACACCCCAAACAGGGCAGCGGCAATCGCATGGGTGCCGCTCACAAATTGCAAACGCACTGCGGCCCGCTCCGCCCCCAGCACCCTGGCAAATACCCGATCAAGGGTGTCGCGGCCCTGGTCGTTGTGGCCGTAGCCATTCACCGAAGCAAAGTGATGGCTGCCAAGTTTTTCGGCTTGGAAAGCAGCCAACACCTTGGCTAATTGGGGTTGCACCGCTGCGGTGCGCTGCTTTGCAGCAGCTTCCAGCTGGGCTTGGGCGGCCGCAACGGCATCCCAGGCGGCGGGGCTTGCCTCGGGCCAGGTGGGATAGGAGTACAAAACAAAAAATTGCTAACCACTAACCACATTCCTGCAGCGGTGGCACCCTCGATACCGTTAAATTTGAACCTTCAGTTGTTTTAAACAAAACAAGCTGGTTTCCCCGGTTGCAACAACTGGGCTTTTTCTGGAGATTCAATTGGTTGCCGCTGCCCAGCCTTCCCCTAACACCTCTTTGAGTACCGCCGCATTAAGTGAGCAAGAACTGCAGGAAAGGCTGTATGCCAAGCGCAACCCGTTGCCGCCAAAACAAAGAAAGCTAAAAAAAGGCACCTTCTTGTTCATGCTGGCCAACCATGTGGGGGCCGTGGCGGCACTGCTGCCGATGTTTTGGAGTTGGTGGGGACTACTGGCTTTTGCAAGCCTCTATTGGGTAACAGTGCTTGGCGTAACCCTTGGCTTACACCGATTGGTGGCCCACCGCAGCTTTGAAACGCCCCAATGGTTGGAGCGCCTGCTGGTGTTGATGGGCACCTTGGGTGCCCAAGGTGGGCCGGTGGAATGGGTGGGTTTGCATCGTCACCACCACAAATTTTCCGACCAAGAAAACGACCACCATGATGCCGGCAGGGGTTTGTGGTGGGCCCATAGCGAATGGATGTTGCACAACATCCCTGCCCTGGAACATGTAGATAAATTCACCGGCGACCTGCGCCGCGATCCCTTCTACAACTGGTTGGATCGTTGGTTTTTATTGCTGCAGTTACCCCTTGGTGGGCTGCTCTATTGGTTTGGCGAAGCAAATCAAATCCACGGCGGTGGTTTAGGCCTAGTGCTTTGGGCGATACCCCTAAGGCTCACCGTTGTTTATCACGTTACCTGGCTTGTTAATTCAGCCACCCACGTATTTGGCTATCGCAATTTCGCCTGCCCAGATCGCTCAACCAACTGCTGGTGGGTGGCGCTTTTGAGCTTTGGTGAGGGCTGGCACAACAACCACCACGCCTTCCCCCATTCCGCCCGCCACGGCTTGCGTTGGTTTGAATTTGATATCACTTGGCAACACATCAAAGTGCTGCGGCGCCTTGGCCTTGCCCGCAAGTTGCGCCTTGCCCGCTATCCCGGTTGACGCAAACGATCCAATAACTTATCCACGCTGGGAAAGTTAATCTCCAACGCATTAAGCGCTGTTAGCAGTTCTGGTAATTCCAGATCCAGTTCACTGGCGTTGTAATCCTGGAGGCCAGCCATCACAGCGGCAAATTTTTCGCGGCGCTGCCGCTTTTCAACGCCATAGGCCGCCATTACCCGGCCGCTGCACTTACGCCAGGGCTGGCCAGCCGCGAGCAGATCAGCCAAGGCAGCGCTTAGGGCTGGGGATTCCGCTTCGCTGATGCGCAGATCAAAACCAGGGGGAAGGGGCCTTAAACCAACAAAGATTTCCAGCAATTCACCAGCGCCTAACACCAGGCCAGCGGCATCGATTAGGGCATGGGGAGCTGCCCCGATGCCATCGCTTAGTTCCTGCTGATCGGCAATTTCGGCGAGGGGGATCGGCGTTTGCGCTAACCACTTGTTGCAGCAGCCGAGGGCAAGGAACACCTCTGGGCCAGGGGAAGCCAACTTGCGATTGCGCAGATTTGAGAGCTGGGAGCTGTGCAACCTGCCAAGATCTAGGCGCTCCGCCAGGGCTGGCAGCACCCTGTGGGACCAGCCATTGCGTTCATGCCAGGCCCTCAAAAGGGCAGCAAAAGCGCCGTGGCCATGCTCCAAGCGCTGGCGATAATCCACCAATGGTTAGCGATGGGAATTCGTATGCAGCTCAGCTTAATGCTCCTCCACACCCAAGTCCCTGCTTAATCCGAATACGTATTGCTATGATTTGATGATCAATACGAATTCGATCTGAATGACCAGCGCAGCATTCGCCAGCATTTCCCCCCCCAGGCGCTCCCCCAGCCTGGGCAACCCCCGCAAAGGCGAGCAAGCGGGCACGGTGCCAAAGGGCGCCCGCTGGGCCACCCTCGGTTTCATGCTGGCAATTCATCTGTTGGCGGCCTATGCCCTGCTGCCCCAATTTTGGAGTTTGCCGGCCCTGGCTTCTCTGCTGGTGCTCTATTGGCTCACGGCCTGCCTCGGCGTAACGATTGGCTATCACCGCCTGCTAAGCCACCGGGCCTTTCGCCTCCCCCAATGGCTAGAGCGCTTCTTTGCCACCTGCGGCGCCCTCAGCGCCCAACACGGACCAATCGATTGGGCAGGCCTGCACCGTCATCACCATAAGTTCTCCGATACGGATGCTGATCACCACAACAGCCACCGGGGCTTTTGGTGGAGCCACATGGGCTGGATGTTCCAGGAAATCCCCGCCATGGCCTCCGTGCCCAGGCTCACTGGTGATCTGGCCAAAGATCCCTACTACCGCTGGTTGAACAAGTGGTTTCTGGTTTTGCAGTTACCCCTTGCCGGCTTGCTTTTTTGGATCGGCAGCGTAACCGGCGCCGGCGGCTGGGCCCTGGTGCTCTGGGGCATCCCCCTGCGCTTAGTACTTGTGTATCATATCACTTGGCTTGTGAATTCCGCCACCCACTGCTGGGGCAGCATTGCTTATCCCAGTGGTGATGGCTCCCGCAACAACCCCTGGGTGGCTGCACTCACCTTTGGTGAAGGCTGGCATAACAACCACCACGCCTTCCCCCACTCCGCTAAGCACGGTTTGCAACCGGGTCAAATCGACCTCACCTGGCAACACATCCGCCTTTTAAAGGCCCTAGGCCTTGCCACAAAGGTGCGCTTACCAGCTGGTGCCGTAGGCTGATGGATCGACCCAGCAGTAGCACAACTCTCAATTAAATCCCATGGCTAAGCGCGTTTCGGTGGTTCTCAGCGAAGACATCTATACCCTTGGAAAAAACGGCGACCTGGTGGATGTGGCCCCCGGCTATGCCCGTAATTACCTTTTGCCCACCGGCAAGGCCCTTGCCGTTACCCCAGCGGTGCTGCGCCAGGTGGAGCACCGCCGCGCTAAGGAAGCCGAACGGCAAGCGGCCTTGAAGGCTGAGGCCGTGGCCTTCCGCACCGCCCTAGACACGATTGGTCGTTTCACCGTGAAGAAACAAACCGGTGGTGATGATGTGCTGTTTGGCACCGTTACCAACGTGGATGTGGCCGAGGCGATTGAAGCAGCCACCAAGCAGGCGGTTGATAAGCGTCATATCAATGTGCCTGAAGTGCATCGCACCGGCAGCTACAAAGTGCAGGTGAAGCTCCACCCCGAGGTAACAGCTGAGATCAATTTGGAGGTGGTGAGCCACTAAATAGCAAATGGTTTCTGTTCCCATAAACGAACCCGAACGGGAACGACCCAAACGCACTGGTGTGGAGCTGTTTGAAGCCACACCAGATCAATTGCCGCCCCAAAACCTGGAGGCGGAAGAGGTAATTCTTGGCGGCATATTGCTAGATCCCGATGCCATCGGCCGGGTGGCTGATGTGTTGCAACCGGAAGCTTTTTACCTGGGAGCCCATCGAGAGATCTATCGCACCGCCCTGATGCTGCACAGCCAGGGCAAACCCACCGACCTCACGGCGATGGGTGCCTGGCTGGCCGACACCGGTCAATTGGAAAAAGTAGGCGGCACCAGCCGTTTAAGCGAACTGGTTGAACGCACCCTCAGCACCGCCTCAATCGATGAGGTGGCGAAGTTGGTGATGGATAAATACCTGAGGCGTCAATTGATTCGCTCTGGCAACCAGGTGATTCGCTTGGGGTTTGATCAAAGCAAACCGATGGAACAGGTGCTGGATGAAGCGGAGCAGGAAATATTTGCCATCAGCCAAGCAAAACCAAGTATTGGCCTCACCCCCACCGCTGAAATCCTCACCCGCACATTTGAAGAAATCGAAACCCGTTCCCTAGGCACAGCCGTAGCTGGGATCCCGGTTAATTTCTACGACCTCGATGCCATGACCCAAGGCTTACAACGCAGCGATTTGATAATTGTTGCTGGCAGGCCGGCCATGGGTAAAACATCAATTGTGTTAAACATGGCCAAAAATGTGGCCCAGCTCCACAACTTACCTGTGTGTGTATTCAGCCTAGAGATGAGCAAAGAACAACTCACCTATAGGTTGTTATCGATGGAGGTGGGCATTGAAAGCGGCCGCCTACGCACGGGCAGGCTCCATCAAGATGAATGGCCATTGCTGGGGCAAGGCATTAGCAACCTTGGCAGATTGCCATTATTTATAGACGACAAACCAAATACTAGCGTATTAGAAATGCGCTCTTTATGCCGGAGATTAATGGCAGAACATGGCCGTGAATTGGGCTTAATTGTGATCGACTATCTTCAATTAATGGAGGGTTCAGGTTCTGAAAATCGGGTGCAGGAGCTATCAAGAATTACGCGGGGTTTAAAAGGTATGGCACGGGAATTAAATGTGCCTGTGATTGCCCTATCCCAGTTGAGCCGTGGCGTAGAAGCACGCACTAACAAAAGGCCAATGCTCAGCGACCTGCGCGAATCGGGTTCAATCGAGCAAGATGCCGATATCGTAATGATGATTTACAGGGATGAGTATTACAACCCGGAAACCCCCGACCGGGGCATCACCGAAGTAATCATCACCAAACATCGCAACGGCCCCGTGGGCACCGCCAAGTTGTTATTTGAACCGCAATTCACCCGCTTCCGCAACCTGGCGGCACCAAGCGGCTTTTAATTCAAAACCAAACAACAGCAACATAATTTATAAATATGACCCTCTCCACTGCAGCAACTGAAAGCTTCGAGCTAATTGTGGTTGGTGGCGGCCATGCCGGCTGTGAGGCGGCCCTCACCGCTGCCCGGCTGGGGATCAACACTGCCCTTTTTACCCTCAATTTAGATCGGATCGCCTGGCAGCCCTGTAATCCAGCTGTGGGCGGACCCGCTAAAAGCCAGCTGGTGCATGAGGTGGATGCCCTTGGTGGTGTGATCGGCCGCCTTGCTGATGCCACCGCTTTGCAAAAACGGGTGCTTAACGCCAGCCGCGGCCCTGCGGTTTGGGCCTTGCGGGCCCAAACCGATAAGCGGGCCTATGCCCAACAGATGCTGCAGTTGCTGCAAAACACCCCAAACCTCTCCCTGCGGGAGGCGATGGTTACCGGCCTCGAGGTGGAAGGGAAACCAGGCGAAAATGGCCGCATCCGTGGCATCAACACCTATTTCGGCAGTGTTTATGGTGCAGACGCCGTAGTGCTCACCACCGGCACATTTTTGGCTGGCACCATCTGGGTGGGCAACCAATCGATGAGTGCTGGCAGGGCAGGGGAGCAGGCAGCTGTTGGGCTAAGCGAAGCACTCAAGGCCTTGGGCTTTCAGATGGGAAGGCTAAAAACCGGCACCCCAGCCCGGGTGGATCGCCGCAGCATTGATTTTTCTGGGCTTGAGGAACAACCAAGTGATGCGGCCGATCGCTTCTTTTCCTTTGATCCAGCCGCCTGGGTAAGCGGCGAGCAGATCAGTTGCCACATCACCCGCACCACTGCAGCCACCCATCAACTAATCAAAAACAACCTGCACCTAACGCCTATCTATGGCGGCTTTATCGATAGCAAAGGGCCCCGCTATTGCCCCTCAATTGAAGATAAAATTGTCCGGTTTGCTGAAAAGGAAAGTCACCAGATCTTCCTGGAGCCGGAGGGGCGCCATACACCAGAGATCTATGTGCAAGGCTTTTCCACCGGGCTACCAGAGCGGTTGCAACTCGAATTGCTACGCACCCTGCCGGGCCTTGAGCAGTGCGTGATGTTGCGGCCGGCCTACGCCGTTGATTACGACTATCTCCCCGCCACCCAACTAAAACCATCTCTTGAAACCAAACGGCTGGCGGGGCTCTTCTCCGCAGGCCAATTGAATGGCACCACCGGCTATGAGGAGGCCGCTGCCCAAGGCTTAGTGGCAGGGCTAAATGCTGCACGAATGCTGAGGCAAAAGCCAGCGGTTCATTTTCCAAGGGAGGGCAGTTATATCGGCACGATGGTTGATGATTTGATCAATAAAGATCTGCGGGAACCCTACCGGGTACTCACTAGCCGCAGTGAATATCGCTTGATATTGCGCGGTGATAATGCCGATCGGCGCCTCACTCCATTGGGCCGAGAGTTGGGTTTGATCGATAACCGTCGCTGGCAATTATTTGAACAAAAACAAGTTGCCATAACAGCTGAAATTCAACGTTTAGAACAACAACGGCTGCGGCTAAATGATCCTGCAGCAGAGGCTGTAATCGCTGAAACCGGCGCTCCGATTCGCGGTTCGATCACCCTTGCCGATTTATTGCGGCGCCCTGGATTCCATAGCGCTGATTTAGTTCGCCATGGCCTAGCAGCTGCCAACCTGCCTGCAGCTGTTCAGGAGGGGGCGGAAATTGATGTGAAATACAGCGGCTATTTAGCCCGCCAAGAACAGCAAATCCAACGGGTACAGGAGCAGGGCAAAAGGGCTATCCCCATGGCGATGGCCTACGCCGATATCAACACCCTTTCGAGGGAAGCGCGTGAAAAATTAGCTGCTGTGCAACCCCTAAGCCTTGGCCAAGCGGCCCGTATTCCTGGCGTTAGCGCCGCCGATATCACCGCCCTATTGCTGCATTTGGAATTGCAAGAACGGCAAGCAAAACAATTAGCCCTCGCCAGTAACCCCAAAGATCGATAGGTTGGCTCGTTCGCGGCGCCCTCCCTGACCACCAACCTGCGCCATCTCGATCAAGTGCGTCGCAACCGTTCCTATTGGGAATTGCGGGCAGAACAGATCATGGACCGAGTATTTGAACCCCTGGAGGGAAGCCCTGCGCGCCAAAAAACGATCGTTACACCAACACTTACGCCATCAATTCCCAGTAAGCCAGCAGCTAAGCGCTGGCAGCTCACCACACCAACGGCTCTGTTAATTGGCCTCACCTTGGCCAGTGCGGTGGCAGCCATGTTTTCAATGCTGCTATGGCGCAGCTGGATGCAGGCCCGGCAAGACCTGCACCAGGAACGTCAACTCTTGGTGCTGGAGAGATTGCGGGAACTCGGTCCCATCAGCCCCCCCAATCCAACCCTGATTCAACTGCCGCCTCCATTGCCTCCTCAATTGCTGCCGCCCAGTGAAGCCAACCTGCCGGAACTGGATGCCGGCTCGTTTGAAACAGCTGAGCGCACTCCAGAGCCAATTCGCGTGCCGATTCCAACCAAGCCAGCAGCAGCCGGCACATCAAATACGGCAACACCACCCCTACCTGAACTGCTTGGGGTGGTGCAGGTGCCTGGCCGGGGCAGCACAGCCATCTTCAACACCAGCAACGGTTCAGTAACAGCGGCCATTGGTGATGCCATAGGCAACAGCGGCTGGCGCTTGCAAAGTGCCAGCAATGATCAAGCCCAAATCAGCCGCCAGGGGGTAATCCACCAGCTCAGCTTGAGCAGCCGCTGAGATGGATCAAACGCTGCAACCCTCACCGCCAGCGCTCTGGACGGCCCCCAACCTCGATGGTGAACCGCTCAGTGGCCCCTGGCAATTGCTGCTGCTTGGGGATGGCAGCCCCACCCGTCATTTGCAACTGCTAACCGGCCACGCCGTGGAGGTGGAGGTGGCAGCAATGGCAGCAGATCAGCAACTGGGCGCCGCGCCACAGGAGGTGCAGGAACTACAGGCACCGCTATTAAGGCGCCAGGTGTGGCTGATCTGTGGCGGTGAAACCATGGCTTGGGCTGAAAGCTGGTGGAACCAAAGCCAGGCGGCTCAAAATCTGAAGGAGCGCCATCAACCGATTTGGCGCAGCCTCACCAGCAACCGCAGCGAACTATTTCGTGAGGTGGATGGCCTCGCTGTGGTGCAAGCCCCATGGCTGCAGGAACGCTTCCAGAGGCCAGGACCTTTTTGGAGTAGGCATTACCGCTTTTTCCGGCAGGGGACAACCCTCACGGTGATCAGAGAGGTGTTTTCGCCTGCACTGGAAGGGTTGCTGGGCCCCGCCTGCGCAGCAAAAAATAATGAATTTTTGTTAAACGTGTGTGGGGATGCTGCCAAAGCGGCTTGACAGGTTGCGTTTTTCTGCTCTCTCGGCAGGATGTTCACACTATGGGAATTCCAAATGGATCCCAACCAACCCTGGTTAACCCTCACCGACCTTGGTCGCTTATTTGGTATCTCAGCCGTGTTCTGCGGCAAATTACTGAGTGAAGCTGGCCTGCGCGACCCAGACGGCATGCCAAATGATGCAGCCCTTGATGGCGGCTACGCCTTCCGCAGGCCTGAACACAACGCCAATCGCTCAATCCTTTGGCACCAACAACGTTGCTCCGAATTGCTCTTAGAAAAAGGTTTACAACCCATGGATGAACAACAACTGGTATTGCAATGGGCCGACTTGCTCGCCGCCCTAGATGAGGGCTCCCCTTCCATCGATGCTTCCCCTGCTCAAATGGCCGAGGATCTACCCGGTCATTTGGTGCCTGCTGTGAACCAACGGCTCCAACTGCTTGGCAGTTCCTTCCAAGTAAGTGGCCGTGAAGCCGTAGCCGCTGGCAACAAGAAGTAAACGCTTCGTTTATGAATCTTGCCCGGCGAGAGTTTTTATTGTTGCTTGGCGGCACTGCCGCTGGCCTTGCCTTCAACCAAGCCGGAATCGCTAAACCTGCAGTAGCGGCAGTAGCTAATAAACCGCTTGCTTTTAAACCACTACGCACTCCATTGCCATTGCCCACCGACGGCCTCAGTGCCGCTGAGCAGTTATTGCAATATCGAGTTGTAACTATCAACGATCGCCTCGAAATCCCTGAGGGCTATAGCCAAGAGTTATTAGCCAGCTGGGGAGATCCGGTTGGCAATAGTCGATTTGGCTACAACAACGACTACTTGGCCCTCACCCCCCTAAGCCCGGAGCAGGCACTGCTCACGGTGAATTTCGAATACATCAGCCCCCTGCCCTGGCGCCAGGCATTCACTGAGGTGTTAGCTGAAAAGCTGCCCTACAGCAGCGTGGTGGCTGGGCTTGAACCCCATGGCGGCAAAATCAATGCCTGGGGCTTGCCGGCAGCAGATCCATTGCGGCTTGAGATCGAAAAGCTGGCGCAACAGGCATTAATCGATCAAGGTTTAGGCGTAATCCAACTGCAACGCTTGAGCAATGGCGGTTGGCGCCGCAACCCTGGCCGCCTCGATCGCCGCATAACTGGCCTGGCGGGCCTTAAGGAGCCAAGCCAACTGCTGCGCAGCACTGGCCCTGCCGTTGCAGTGTTTAAAAGCAGCAAGCGCCAGGGTTTTAACGATGGCCTTGGGGAGGCAATTATCGGCACTTTTGCTAATTGCGCCGGGGGCACCACCCCCTGGGGGACGGTGTTGAGTGCAGAGGAAAACTTTCAATCCCAGGTGCCGGAGGCTGTTTATGCCGACGGCAGCTCCTTTCCCCCCAGTGCCAAACCATTCCAATGCACGCAACAATCGCTTTATGGCCTCGGCAATCCCTTTGGTTTAGCTGGTAATAAATATGGCTGGATGGTGGAGCTAGATCCGGCCAACCCAAACGACCCCGGCACAAAACACACAGCTTTGGGTCGCTTTCGCCATGAGGCGGTAGCCATCAGGGCAGATGCC
Source organism: Synechococcus lacustris str. Tous (assembly GCF_003011125.1). Taxonomy (GTDB): domain Bacteria; phylum Cyanobacteriota; class Cyanobacteriia; order PCC-6307; family Cyanobiaceae; genus Synechococcus_D; species Synechococcus_D lacustris. The sequence goes on from NZ_PXVC01000017.1 coordinate 12,622, forward strand.
GGAAAGCCCTTAGAGGTTTATTCCGGTTGCGATCGCCGCGGCGGCCATATCTATAAGTTTGTGAGCAATGGGCTGGTGCAAAACCCTAAAGATCCAGCCAATAGCGAGCTGTTTCATGCCGGCGTGCTCCATGGCGCTGTTTTCAATCCCAATGGCAGCGGTGAATGGCGGCCCCTACTGCCCACAACAGCTGTAGCTCCGATCGCTGCACCGGTGCTAGTGCCCCATGCCAACCGCAAACAAGGGGGCGCCCAACTTCTCAAACAAAGCAGCGAAATCAGCGCCTATAGCAACCAATACCGCAATCTCGGCGATCTATACAGCGAATTGGGCGCGATCTTGATCGATGCCCACCTTGCCGCCAATGCGGCTGGCATCACAGGCACCGCCAGGCCAGAAGACACTGATATTGATCCCCGCAATGGCGATTTATTAATTGCCTTCACCTCCGGTCTGCCCGGTGATGAAGGGGTGCCCGACCAAAGCATCTTTAAGGGGCCTAAGGGTCAAACCCCCTGGAATGGCGGTTGGATTATGCGGCTGCGGGAAAGCGCTGGCGGCAAATTCAAATGGAGCATGGTGGCAACTGGCGGCACACCCCAAGAAGGGGGTCTTGGCTTTGCCAATCCCGACAACCTTGCATTCGATCCCAGCGGTGCCCTTTGGATGGTTACCGACATCGGCACCAAAGAGCAAAACGACTACCGCAGCGGTGGTGAATATGGCAACAATGCCTGCTGGGTACTGCCCACTGGCGGCAGCCAAGCGGGCAAGGCTTTTTGCTTTGCGATCGGCCCGATGGAATCGGAACTCACCGGTCCGTGCCCCAGCGCTGATGGCCGCAGCCTTCTACTCGCCGTGCAACATCCAGGCGAATTAAACGGAAGGCGGCAACGGGGAGCAAAGGAAGCCCGTGGCTTTGAACTGCAAAACAATGCAGGCAAAAGCTTTAAGCAATTGCGCTGGGTACCCCTTGGCTCCAATTGGCCCCAGGGAAGCAGTGATGCCTGGCCCCGCCCTGGGGTGGTGGTGATTCGCCGCAATGATGGCGCGCCCCTGTTGGGTTAGGGCCTAGCCCAGTTTTTTAGTGGCTTGATCGAGCATTTCCTGCAGGTGAGCCTCATCCGTGTGGCTGAGGTTGGTTTGCAGCAGATGGGCATGGGGAGCATGGCTGCGTAGTTTCTCGATCACCCGATCAACTGTTGCCTCTTTCACCATCAAGCAGAGGGCAGCTGTATTTGGCCTAAGGGTGTCGCCCACCTCCCGCAAAAAGCCATCATTTATGCCCAGGTCGGTGAGGGCACCGGAGGCAGCGCCTACACCAGCACCAACGGCAGCACCAAGCAGGGGATTAAGGAAAATCAAACCCACCAAGCTGCCCCAAAAACCACCACTCACAGCGCCTGCGGTGGTGAGATTTAGGGCCTGATGCAGTTCAACTTTGCCTTCGCTATTGCATTCCACCACCACCGCATCCTCAAGGGCGATCAGATGGTCTTGCTGCAGAGCAACCAATTCCTTACGCACATCTTGGGCTTCTGCGGCGCTATCAAAGCCAAGAACAATCAACTGACCCATGGGTGCTGATAAAAGCTGCCTAATGCTTAGCAGGCCCAGGTGAAATAACCCACCTAAGTGTTACGGCGCCGATGGGAACGGGGCATTGGCCTTGAGCTGGGTGCTGGATCTGGAGTTGGTTCCACCGCTGGTTTGGGCTCAGGGCGTTGCCAATGGGGTGTTGTGAAAATATCGTTGTTGGGCCAGCTTTCCTGGGCTGGCGAACGGCGTGAAATGGCATCTAAGGGGCGTTTGGATGGACGGCGTGAACCGGGGCGAGCACCGGCAACCCCATCAACAAACTCCCGGCCACGGTCTAGCCAGCCCTCAAGCCGTTCTTCTAAACCAGCATCAAAAAAACGTTCTGCCATCTGCCATCAGGGCCTTGCTTGCACATTAATGCTGCTGCGGCGCAATTGGCTTTCCCGCCATAGGCCAATGGCGCTGATCACCCAGCCACTCACCAATATTCCGCCCAGAAATTCAGCCAAGTTGCTTAACGGTATTAGGGCTGAACTTAAGGGCAAAACGGGCATCCCACACCCCAGCGTTGTGGCGTTCGCAACAACTTCGGCAGGCCAGGCCCTTACGGCGGCGGCGGTAGGCAATTTTTTTGCCGCAGTTAGAACAACTGGCCCACCAGGCGGCAGCCTGCACCGGCAGGGGGTAGCTATGGCGCAAACTCACCTGGAAGCCTGGCTGGGCCTGATTTATGTGGGCCATGCGCGCCTTGAATTGGGGCCCATGCACCTCTTTCAAGCCCAACACCCGATCCACCCAGGCGTGGATCATTTCATGGCAAAGGGTGCTCAAAGTGGCCTCTGGCGGCAGGGGCACGAGCACCACCCGCGACAGCACAATTTCACTAATCCCTGGGCCAAAGCGGTAGAAGCCAGCGGTGCGGCTGAGGCGGCCATCACTCCAACGCAACAGCAAAGGGGGGTTAATTAAGGCGGCTAGGGAAGCATCGAAATATTGCCGATCTAAGCGATGAAACAGTGGTAGTAATGGTTCTAGGGGCATGGCTTGATTTTGACGCCAGCAAAAGGCCAACGCAATGGAACGCCGTCCTTCAGACTCACACCACTTCAACTCGCCCACCCGTGGATCTGGATTGGTCTGTTGTTCGAGGCTTAAGCAGCAAGTTGCTGCTGGCCGGTGCTGGCGCCTTACTGCTGTATTGGACCATCAGCGCCGTGAAGCTGGTGATCAGTGCCCGGGGCATCAATCCCTTGCTAAAGCAGTTCTTTAATCAAATTGCCTCTGGCCGGGTGGATGCCGCCTATCTCCTAACCACCAAAAGCTATCGGCAACATGTAAATAGGCAGCAGTTCATCCGTTTTCTGGCTGGTTTACAGCTGAATAAATATCGCAATTTGAAATCAGGGCGCCCCAGAATTCAAGAAGGCCAAATCATGCTCACGGTGAAGTTAAAAAGTGATGCCAAAGAAGAACTACCGCTTGATTTCACCTTTGTAAAACTTGAAGACAACTGGCGGGTGGAGCGGATCAACCGCTTGGATTCCTAAGCAGAGCTTTATTGATGGCTTCCGCTGCTGCCACCGCTAGGTATGAAGAGTTGCGGCGCTTGTTGATCGCTGCCGCCCATGCCTACTACGTGCTGGATTCTCCAGCCATGGAAGATGCGGTTTACGACAGGCTTTATCGAGAATTATTAGAGCTAGAAGCAGCAAACCCAGGGCTAATAAGCGCCGATAGCCCAAGCCAACGGGTGGGGGGCTCCCCCGCTGCGGGCTTCCAAAGCGTGGCCCATCGCATTGGCCTGCTGAGCCTTGATAACGCCTTCAACGCAACTGAATTAACCAACTGGTACGCCAAATTGTTGCGGGTGCTCGAACTTGAACCGAGCACTGAATTAGCGCTGGTGGGGGAACTGAAGATCGATGGCAATGCCCTAGCCCTTAGCTACGAAGCGGGGGTATTGGTGCGTGCCGCCACCCGCGGCGATGGCGAAAGCGGGGAAGACATCACCCCCAATGGCCGCACAATTCAAAGCGTGCCCCTCAGGCTTCACCTGGATAATCCACCGGCTTGGGTGGAGGTGCGGGGGGAGGCGTTTATTCCTGATTGCACCTTTGCTGCAATCAATGCCGAACGGGCTGGCCGCAATGAAGCCCTATTTGCCAACCCCCGCAATGCCTGCGCCGGCACCTTGCGGCAATTAAATCCCCAGGTGGTAGCCGCACGGAAACTGGATTTCTTTGCCTACACCCTGCACTTACCAAACGGCAGTGATAACCCCAGCAGCCAATGGGAAGCACTGCAGTGGCTAAAAAAAGCCGGCTTCAAGGTGAATCCAAACACCGCACTACTCGCCAATTTGCAAGCGGCTGAACAATTTTGTAGCGATTGGGAGTTGAAGCGCCAGCAACTCGCCTATGCCACCGATGGGGTGGTGTTGAAATTAAACGAATTGCAGCTGCAGGCAGAGGCAGGCTTCACCCAAAAAGCACCGCGCTGGGCGATCGCCCTGAAATATCCAGCTGAAGAGGCGCCAAGCCGTTTGCTACGGCTCAGCTGCCAGGTGGGTCGCACGGGGGTGATAACACCGGTGGCTGAATTTGAACCGGTAGCCCTTGCCGGCACCATGGTGAGCCGCGCCACCTTGCATAACGCCAACCGCCTAGCCGAACTTGATCTGCATGCCGGCGACACGATCGTGGTGCGCAAAGCGGGGGAGATCATCCCCGAGGTGGTGCGGGTGCTGATCGAACTAAGGCCCGCTGCTGCCATGGCCTTGGCCTTGCCCCACAACTGCCCCGAATGCGGCTCTGAGCTGATGCGCGAGGCGGATGAGGCCGCAACCCGCTGCATTAACAACAGTTGCCCGGCGATATTGCGGGGAACCCTGCGCCATTGGGTAAGCAAAGCGGCGATGGATGTGGATGGCCTCGGTTCAAAACTGATTGAACAATTAGTGGAACAGAGCCTGGTGCGATCGATCGCTGATCTCTACCGGCTTGATGGAGCCCTGCTGGCCAGCTTGGAGCGCATGGGCCTAAAGAGCGCAGAAAACCTGGTGGCCGCTTTGCAGGCATCAAAACAAAAGCCCTGGCATCGGCAGCTTTATGGGCTTGGCATCCACCATGTGGGCGACGTGAACGCAAAAGCCTTAGCTAAAACTTTTAGATCTGTTGATGCCCTGGCAACTGCTGCAAGCGAAACGCCGGAATTGATCACGGCAGTTTTTGGCATTGGCGCTGAAATCAGCCAAAGCCTGCAGCAATGGTTTGGCACCAATGCCAACATTGAATTAATTGAGCAGTTGCGTTCTATCGGTTTTAGCCTTTGGGATACAACAGAGACGGGATCAAACGAAGCGGCGCCATTGGCGGGTAAAACCTTTGTGATCACTGGAACATTGCCAAGCATGGGGCGCAGTGAAGCCCAGGAGTTGATCGAAGCAGCAGGCGGCAAGGTAACAAGTGCCGTTAGCAAAAAAACCAACTACCTGGTGGCAGGCGAGGAAGCGGGCAGCAAACTAGATAAAGCAACCGCACTCGGGGTGCAAGTGCTGAGCGAGGAGAGCCTAAAAGAAATGCTGCATAACCAAAGCAAAAGCGTTTCATAACCTGTCCACAACGAATTGCACAATAGTTCTTAACCAAAGCAATGCATCATCATAAAAGTTATAAGATTTTTTGTGAGCTTAACTTTCGTTGGCTTGAGTCCTGCAACTGAAGCGGTTAACGGTGTAATAAATTTATCAGCACTTGGTGCTAACGCTGAGATAACAGCTTTTAATAGCAAAACAGGATATGGCTACACGGTTGGTGGTGGTTCCGGAGCGATAATAGTATTAGATTTAAGGGATCCATCTAAAGCAAAAGCGGTTGCAAAAGCCGCCCCGACAGTAACTGGTCAAACCCTTCAAAGTGCAGCAGTATTTGGAAATCTGCTGGCAGTAGCAGTACAAAATACTGTCAAAACAGAGTCAGGTTTTGTTCAATTCTACAACCTAAGTGATCCAGCCCTGCCAGTGCATGTGAGCACGGTTACAGTTGGTGCACTGCCAGATATGGTTAAATTTAATGCAGATGGAACTAAACTTATTGTAACCAATGAAGGAGAACCCAATAGTGATTATACTATTGATCCAATTGGCTCAATCTCTTTAATCGATACAAGCAAATACAGCGGTACATCACCGATTGCACCCGCTCAAAGCAATGTAGCAACGGTAGATTTTAGTGCCTGGAACAATCGCAAGGAAGAGCTTATAAACCGCGGCATAAGAATAACTGGAAAAACAGGCGTAACAACAAATCTTGCCCAAGATATTGAGCCGGAAGCAATTGCAATAGCAGCAGATGGTAAAACAGCTTACATTTCACTGCAAGAAAACAATGCAATTGCAGTTCTTGATATCAGCACTACCACACCTAAAATAACTTCATTCTTTTCAGCCGGCATTCAGGATTGGGATCGGGGCTCAGCCACAGCTAAAAATTATAGCTATACGCTTTCCTATGCAAGAGGAAATACAAATCTGCCAACAGGCGTTCAAGCTGGAGGCCTGTCAGGTTTAACATTTAGTGGAACAGAAACTATTGAAGGTAAAAGCCTAGATATCTACTATTCCATCACAGACCGTGGGCCTAATGGAGCCATAGTTGATGGCAAACGCCAGTTTCTAGATCCAACATTTCAACCTACTATTTATAAACTTGGCATGGATCGTGCCACGGGTGCAGTAACCGAATTAAGTAAATTAGGTTTAAAACGCGCAGATGGAACGGCCTTAACAGGACTACCTCAGCTTTCCGGTAAAGACGACATCCCCATCACCGCTAGCAATGCAGCCATTGCCTATGATCCCTTTGGCATTGACTCAGAAACAATTTCAATATTCGAAACAAATATTGGAGGCGCAAATAAGAAAGTATTTGCGATTGGTGACGAGTATCGCGGCCAAATATCAATATTTGATTTCACAACAGGTAACCTGATCCAGCGCTACATTCCCTCAGGACAAAAAGCATTACTACAAACACAACACAATGTGGGTGGAGCAACCCCAATTGGGGCTGAAACAATTGATAGTCTTCCTGCGATATACGGCAACCGATGGAGTAATCGCGGAATTGAAGGAATGGCATACAACAGCAAAGATGGTTTGCTTTATGCATTCATTCAAAGCCCCCTAGATGTTGATAGCAATAATGATGGAGTGGTGGCTGAGCGAAGCAAATCTCAATTAACCAGAATTCTTGCAGTGAATCCTGCAACGGGCGCAGCAGTTAAGGAGCACTTTTATTTTCTAAGCGGCCGTTTAAACCAGGACAAAATTGGTGATGTTGCCTACGACGCCAGCCGCGATGTGTTCCTTGTTATGGAAAGAGATAGTTCAAGATTAATCGATGGCTTTAAACATGTATATGAAGTAGACATGCGTGGCGCCACTAATACTTTAGCAATAACCACGGCAACTAATCAAACTACTGATGGCTGGCTGAAGAAAATAAATGTTGCTAGCCCCGAATTACTAGATAACACACTAACACTTGTAGACGGCGTATATAAATCATCTAGTGCTGATTTGCTAGCTGCAGCAGGTATTAAAATTGCAAACAAGGTTGAGCTATTCAACCTACCTTCAGTGGGTGGCAGCCTTGGCTTCGATAAACCCGAAGGCTTAACCATAAGAGATGATGGTTCCTTAGTAATCAATTACGACAACGACTTCGGCCTTGAAGGGGCAAATGGAAACGCCTTTACAGTTGTTAACTTCAGCGACCCTGCATTAGATACAGAAGATAACGCAGGCGGTGGCTACACTCCAGCCAAAAACCATGATGTTTATGGCCTAGTAATGCCAGATGGCCTAGCAACAATGAGTTATAAAGGGCAAACATATATTTTAGCTGCTGGAGAAGGTGATGATCGCAATGATTTCCTCAATCCAGACGAAACAGAAAGAGTTTCAGCATTACTTACGGCGGCAACAACTGCAAATGCCACAACCGCGCAAAAAGCGGGTTTAACAGCAACAAACTCGGCTAGGCTATCAATACTTAAAAATGCTGGCGATTATGATGCTGATGGATTTATAGATCAAGCCTACACACTCGGATCAAGATCCTTAAGAATATTTGATTCCAAAGGCAACGTTGTATTTGATTCAGGATCTGCCCTTGAAGATTTAGCTAATAGCAAAGGAGTGTATCCAGTTAATGATCGTGAAGATGCAAAGGGTGTTGAACCAGAAATGGTTGAAGTAGCGATTATTAACGGACGGACCTATGCATTTGTAGCACTTGAGCGCACTACAACAAGCCTTGCTGCAATATTTGATGTAACAAATCCATATAAGCCACTAGCAATAGACCCAATCCAATTTCCTGGTGCAAAGCGAATTGAGGGGCTCACATTTCTCACTGCTAATGACAAACGTTATGTAATAGCTTCAAGTGAAGATAACGATGTTGTATCCGTACAAGAAACAAGTCTACCAACAAATTTCAAACTGCAATTACTTCATTTGGCAGATGGTGAAGCCGGTTTATTGGCCTCACAAACAGCACCTTATCTTGCAGCTGTAATGGAAGGTTTTGAAAGCTCCTATTCAAATAACCTAATTTTAGCTGGAGGTGATAACTTCATACCCGGACCCTTTGCCAATGGAGGAACCGATATAAGCGTACGTGATGAATTAAATGCAACTACGGGCTCAACAATTAGTTTAGCTGCAACAACTAACCATCCAACATTTGCAGTGGATATAGCTATTCACAATATCTTGGGTGTTGAAGCTTCAACTATTGGCAACCATGAGTTCGACCTAGGCTCAAGGGTTTTTAAAGATAGTTTTACAGCAGGATCTGGGTGGGTGGGAGCACAATTCCCTTACCTTTCAGCTAATCTTGATTTCAATGCAGATGCTGATCTAAAAACAAGTTTTACAGACACTGTTGCCACTGCTGGCCTAGAAACTGCAAGCAGCCTGAAAGGCAAGATTGTTCCATCAGCAATCATAGAAAAAAATGGTGAGAAGATTGGTTTAGTTGGAGCAACAACTCAAGTAATTGAGCAAATCTCATCAACTGGCGGTGTAGAAGTAAAGGGATTTGCAGGCGATGGCAGCGAGAAAGATAATATGGTTTTGCTTGCAAGCCAACTACAACCTGTAATTGATGATCTAATAAATCAGGGCGTAAACAAGGTGATCCTCATGGCTCACCTACAACAAATTAACAATGAAAAAACCCTTGCACCACTTCTTAAAGGTGTAGATATTATCCTGGCAGCAGGATCTAATACCCGCTTGGGTGATAGCAACGACGTTGCCGTGGAGTTCCCTGGCCATGCTGCAAATTTTGCTGATAAATACCCGCTGGTGACGGCGGGCGCAGACGGGGCACCAACAGTTATTGTTAACACCGATAATGAATACACCTATCTAGGTAGATTAGTTGTTGATTTTGATTCCCAAGGCAAAATAATTCCAGCAAGCATAGATCCATTAATCAGCGGTGCCTATGCTGCCACTGCTGCAAATGCAGCGAAGGCATGGGGAGTGTCAGAAACTGAACTTACAACAACTGCTTTTGCAGAAAACAGCAAGGCAGAGAATGTTCAAGATCTAACTGATGCTGTTCAAGCAGTTATAAGTTCAAAAGATGGACAAATTTGGGGTTACAGCAATGTTTACCTTGAAGGCGAACGCAATATTGTTCGCAATCAGGAAACAAATTTAGGTAATCTTAGCGCAGATGCAAATCTTGCATTTGCCAAATCTGTTGATCCAACAGTGGTTCTCTCCTTGAAAAATGGGGGTGGTATTAGATCACAAATTGGTTCTATTGATGTTGTAAGTGGATCAAAAACAACCACTACCGCAAATTCCACTGCAAACAAAGTTGCAGGAGCAATTTCAACCCTAGACATTGAAAACTCCCTTAGATTTAATAATTCACTTTCGCTGGTAACAGTAACAGCTACTAAATTAAAGGAATTACTTGAGCATGGCGTTGCAGCTACACCAAATCAAGGCAGATTTCCTCAAGTTAGCGGCGTTTCTTTCAGCTACGACCTAACAAAACCAGCTGGCAGCCGCATCGTGAGTGCCACCATAGAAGATAGCGAGGGTGGAGATCTTGATGTGGTGGTTCTGGGGGGGAATCTAGTTGGTGATCCAAACAGATCCTTCCGCATGGTTACATTAAACTTCCTTGCAGGTGGAGGCGATAGTTATCCTTTTGCCAAAGATAATGTAGGCGAAAACAGAATTGATTTGTTAAAAACTGGAGCACCAAAAACTGGTTCTGCCACTTTTGCCGACAACGGATCAGAGCAAGATGCTTTAGCCGAATTCCTTAAAACAAATTATCCAACTCTTCAAAAGACCTTTAATAAATCAGAAACCACAGACTTATTAGACACACGCATTCAAAATCTAGCAGTAAGAAGTGATGAGATAATTGATCCTGTAAGAATTGGAACAGCAGGTGACGACAATGCAATTCCAGGCCAAACAACAATTGCTGGATTTAATGGAAAACTAGATCAATTATTCACAGGCGCTGGCAATGACACAGTTGACACGGCCATAGCAAGTGGATACGAAAATAAAATATTCGCGGGATCAGGAGTTGATACTATTTTCGCCAGCAGTAGAGATATTATTACTGGCGGCAGCGGTAATGACGAACTTTATGCATACAATGGCGATAATAATCGTCTTAGCGGTGGCACAGGAAACGACAACTTCCACCTTGGCAGCTCTGGCAATCGTGCCCTAGGCGGCGACGGCAACGATGTTTTCAACGTTGGTGGTGAAGCTGGCACCAACTACCTCAATGGTGGTGCCGGCGTTGATCAGTTCTGGCTAGTGAGTGGTTCTAAAGATCTGCCCGCTGCCAAACAATTCGTGATGGATTTCACTCCAGGCGAAGATAAAGTTGGTCTGCGCGGGTACACCTTTGCTGATTTGAGTTTCACTCAAGCCGGCAGCGATACCCTCCTAACCATCGCCAGCACCGCCGTTGGGCATTTCAGCAACACCAGTGCTAGTGCACTGAACAACGTCAATAACTTTGCCTTCTAAAATTAGGATTGATTCTGTATGTATTGCAGAAAACACCGCAATTAAGTTTAACTAGTTAATATTAGTAAGATAAACAGATTGTTTATCGAGAGGTTAAAACTTAACTAGTTCTTATCCATCATCTTTCTTTCCCATGAGCACCACTCCAAAGACAATCGGTCAAGTAACAGCCCTAATTCCTGAGGCAAGCACTGCCAATGATGCCTTTGAGCGTATTGATGGCAAGAGTGGCGATACGGCGTTTCCCTATGCAAAATTCAAAACATTAGCTACTGTTGGTGAAATTGATCCAGTAACTAAAAAAGCTTTAACCGGCTACCCAGACGGCAATGCAGCCTGGCTAAAAGATAACGACACAGTTCGTGTTGCATATCAGAGTGAATCATATGCAACGATGTCGAATCAAACATATGGCTGGGAAATGAGCAACGGTGTTAAATTTACCGGATCACATATTCATACAATTGATTACGATCGGGCAAAATTTGCAGATTTTCTAGACAACGGCTCCTCAGCGAGCGAAATGTTTAAAACATCGGGCAATCTTTTCAATAAAGTTTATAACGTATTTGGCCAAGAAGTTGTCAAGAAAAATACTACCAAAACTGATTTAGCTGCTAAATGGGGAAACCAAACCAATCCCGATGGCACATTAGTTGAATTTATTGCAGGTAGCCCTGCAAGCGGCACAACGGCTGCTGTTAAAGACATGCGCCTAACTGAAGGCGATTTCTTCTTCCATTCATTCTGTGGATCTTGGTACGAACCAGCTAATAAATACGGCACTGAAATTGGCTTCAAAGATGATATTTGGCTAATGGGAGAAGAATGGAATATCGGCAGAAGTATGTTTGCAGATCCTGATGGCACTGGCCCCTTAACTGGTACCGACGTAGCCAATGGCACCATGGGCCTTGCTTCCATGGTTGTGGATGTTAAAAACGGTGTTGCCTACACGGCACCGGCCCTAGGCCAAGCAGGCTATGAAAAATTAATGCCAATAAATCCTGGCAATAAAGATTTCGTAGTAATTGTTGCCTCAGGATACAACCACGATATGCAGGTTGCTCCTCTTAAAGTTTATGTTGGCCGCAAGGGTTTAGATGCAGCAGGTAATGCAATTACTGATTCTGCTAATCCAAGGGATAAATTTCTAGCTAATAATGGTTTGCTTTACGGGCAACTTTATGGCATGGCAGCAAGCGCTGTCACCTATCAAACACTTGGCATCACAACTGTTGATGCAGATGCCAAGATGCTTGATGCATATCTCACCAACAAAGCAGCACCAGCAAATTTTGATGCCCGCTTCTACCCAACTAACTTTCGTTGGAATGGATTTGACACTCCAGAAGCTGTAAAAGACACTGAAATTTTACTTTGGCAGAAAGATGGGGATATCCCTACTGGTGGAACAACAGCCGAGGCAAATCTTCAGCCCACTGGTTATACGTATTTTAATAGCGACACGAAAGTTGAGCATCCAGCGGCCGATCCAGATATCACTAAATCACGCTACTTTCAAAATCACACCGCAACGGGTGGTTTATTAGCAATTGATTTCACAAGCTCAATCCTTGCAGATTTAAACTTAACTAATAACGACAAAGACAACAATAAGTTACCCGACTATTTATCTGCCAAAGTTACTCGTGCACTCGCTGGAGTTGATGGCGCCCTGAATGTTGATGTGGGTGGCAAAGGTGTGGCTCACTTTGACGCAACAGTTAATCCAACAGGAGCAAAAACAGCTTCAATTCATGTGGGTGCAAACAAAGCTCAATTGGTAGCACCAGACGGATTACTCTGGACCAAATCATCAGATGGCGATGTTCTAATTCTTGATGAAGATTCCGGAAATGCCTATGGAGAGAGAAAGATTGCCCTCGTAGTTAATCCCACCACGTTAAATGTTACGCCTGATGGCACTGGCTATTTTATCGCTCAAGCTGGTGGCTCAAAAAACCCTCGCGCAACAGATAAAGTTGCGGCAATGGAAGGAACCTATCAATCCGCCAGAGGAGCTGAATTTTCTGGCTCATGGGACGTAACTGCACTTGTTGCCCGTAAAGACAATGGTAGTTTTTATTCCACTGAAGAACTAAAAGGGGGAGGCGCTCAAATTGTTGAACAATCTCGCCCATTATCAGAACACCTATTCATTGGTGTAGTTCAACAACCGGGTGAATCAGGTGGCCAAGTAGCTGCACAGAAGGCAGATTATGGCGGTCAAATATTCCAATTCAGTTTGGATCTTCCCAATGTGGCTCCTAAACCAGTGTTGGGGACCACAGGCGACGACAAACTGCTGGTAGCAGATGCAAGCAAAGGTGCAGCAATGATAATGAATACAATTATCACAGGAGCAGGAAACGACGAGGTTGAAATCGCAGCCAACCGTGGTTTTGAAAATAAAATATTCTCTGGCTCTGGCGTAGATACTATTTTTGCCGGAACACGCGACGTAATCACTGGTGGCAGTGGAAACGACGAACTTTATGCCAATGGTGGCAATGGAAACCGCTTAAGCGGCGGCACAGGAAACGACAACTTCTACCTTGGCAGCTCAGGCAATCGTGCCCTAGGCGGCGACGGCAACGATGTTTTCAACGTTGGTGGTGAAGCTGGCACCAACTACCTCAATGGTGGTGCCGGCGTTGATCAGTTCTGGCTAGTGAGTGGTTCTAAAGACCTGCCCGCTGCCAAACAATTCGTGATGGATTTCACCCCAGGCGAAGATAAAGTTGGCCTGCGCGGATATAGCTTTGCTGATTTGAGTTTCACTCAAGCCGGCAGCGATACCCTCCTAACCATCGCCAGCACCGCCGTTGGACATTTCAGCAACACCAGTGCAAGCGCACTGAACAACACCAATAACTTTGCCTTCTAATTAAGCACCATCCATTAATTGGCTGATATTCCCCCCTTATCAGGGGGGATTTTTATAATTTAGTAATTTACCATCAATCACCAAGTTTAACCATGCCTGCACTGTTTAGCACCAGCTATAGCCAAGATTTCAATAGCTTGGCTGCAAGTGGAACACTTAATGCATGGGAAAATGATACAACCATTCCTGGTTGGCATTTATTTCGTCAACCAGCAAGCACCCCCGTTGCGATTACTGCATATAACGCCGACACAGGTGCCATTAGCAGCGGAAGTTTTTATAGCTTTGGGTCAACAGGCAGTAGCGAACGTGCTTTAGGCGGTTTAGCTTCAGGGGGTACTTACTTTGGTGGACCATTATCAGCGGCGGTAGCCGGCTGGATAGCTCTTTCACTTAAAAATCAAAGTAGTTTCAATATCAGTTCTCTAACTATTGGCTTCAGTGGTGAACAGTGGCGAAACGGTGGTAACGCAGAAACACAAAGTATGTTGATGGAATATGGCTATGGCACTAATTTTAGTGACGTAACAACTTGGAACAAACCAGCAAGTTCATTTAAAAACTTCACATCTCCCATTGCCACCACAGCAGCAGCGGCCGTTGATGGCAATAATGCAGGTAAAATATCAAGCCTTGGTGGTAACCTCGATCTAACAGCAACCCCCTGGACCCCAGGATCTAACCTTTGGCTGCGCTGGATAGATAATAATGATTTCGGCAGTGATCACGGCTTAGCTATTGACGATGTAAGCATAACAACTTCAACAACTCCTACGCCTACACCTCCTGCAAGTGCGGATTATTCAAATGATCCACTTAAGCCAACCGTAATTTCACTCAACGGGTCAGCCGCAGCATTTAAAACATCTATTTCAAACAACGTTACAGGCACATCAGACGTAGCAGACTATGTAACTTTTGAGGTCCCCGCAAACCAAATACTGTCTTCTATTAAATTAGCATCATACACTTCCACAGATAGCAAAGCATTTATAGGTCTACAATCTGGTAAAGAAATAACAGCGTCTGCATCAAACGCAACTCCACTAAAGGGCTATAGTCATTTCGGAACTGCCTCGGAAGCAGCAACTGCCAAAGTTGGCGAGGATTTAATTTCGAAGTTTGGTGGACCATTAACTGCTGGCAATTACAGTTTATGGATACAGCAAATTGGCGCATCTACAGACTACTCTTTTGACCTACAACTAAGCGATGCTCCCGCATCACTTCCAGTTATTTCAATAATTGCAACTGATGCCTCTTCCGGTGAATTTGGCGATGCCGCCAGCCTACGAATCAGCCGCACTGGTTCAACCACCTCTGCATTAGAAGTGCAATTGAGCTTGCGCGGTGGAGATGCGCTAGCCACAAATGCCGATCTAAAAACTCCATTGCCCGCATCGCTAACAATTCCTGCCGGTGCAGCAAGTATTGATTTAGCTATTGAAGCATTAGATGATGCCGTCAGTGAAGCCACTGAAAATCTAATAGTTGAAATTAAAGCTGCTAACACATACAGTATTTCAGAAACAGCTGGCAACGCAACAGTAGCAATCATTGACAACGACAGAATTAGCAAGATTTCTGAAATTCAGGGCAACTCAACTGCTACACCACTACTGAATCAAAGTGTTACAATTAGCGCTATAGTAGTTGGTGATTTCCAATTAACAAGCGAACTAGGTGGCTTCTTCCTTCAAGAAGAGATTAGTGATTGGGATACTAGTTCCTTAACTTCTGAAGGTATTTATGTAGCCTACCCGCTCTCAGGCACCAACGCTAATGTGGTAATTGGTGATCGTGTAATTCTCACTGGAACTGTTGGTGAACTCTTTAATCAAACCGCTATTACCACTGTTAATGCTCTAAAAGTAGACTCCCAAGCGCGCTTAGTTGACACACAGCGTGTAGATGTTCCCAACCTACTAGCTCAACGCAATAATAGCCTTGATCTAGAGCCCTTCGAGGGCATGTGGGTACGCTTTCCCGAGAAATTAACTGTTAATGGCTTATATGGTCAATTCCGTTTTGGCGAAATTGAATTAAGCGCTGGTGGTTTACCCCAGCAACCCACTAATGTGATGGCACCTGGTGCAGCTGCTTATGCAGCAGAGCTGGCTACAGCTAAGCTTGAATTAGTTTTAGATGATGGCAGCAACAGTAGCTATCGAGCCGCATCTGCAGCAACACCTGCCGCACCAGTACGCGATCAATTACTGCGACGCGGAGATAGTATTAAAGCCGTAGAGGGAATCATTAGCTACGGTTTTGATAAGTACCGCCTGCAACCAACTACAACACTTTCATTTACAACAGAAAACCCAAGACCAGCAGCTCCAATTGCAGCAAAAACTGGAGAAGTAAGGATCGCAAGTTTTAATGTATTAAATACATTTAGCACACTAAATACAACCGGAGCCCTAGTGGGGAACACGGGGCTAGCTCCTAGAGGTGCAAACACAGCTGAAGAGTTAGAACGGCAACTCAACAAACTTACGGTTGCACTTAATGGCTTAAAAGCAGATATTATTGGTTTAATGGAGTTGGAAAACGATTCAGATGATAAAACCCTGAAAACAATTGTTGATCGCCTCAATGCGTCCCAAGCCAGCGGATCCACAGCCAACTATAGCTTTATACCCACGGGAACAATTGGAACAGATGCAATAAAAGTTGGTATAGTATACAACAATAAAGTTGTTACACCGTCTACAAATGGCAAAGCGATCTTATCCGATTCAAGCTTTACTGATCCACTCTCAAGTGGCGTATCTAAAAATCGTCCAGCTCTAGCTCAAGCATTTAGCGAAACAGCCACTGGCGAAGTTGTTAACGTAGTAGTAAATCATCTCAAATCAAAAGGTGCAGGGGGAGATACGGGGCTTGATGTGGATCAAAAAGATGGCCAAGCTGCCTTTAATGCAACCCGCACTGCTGCAGCCAAAAAACTACTTGATTGGATCTCCACCAAACCAACGGGTAATAGCGATGCTGATTGGATAATCCTGGGCGATATTAATGCCTATGCAAAAGAAGATCCAATCAAGGTTTTTGAAGCAGCTGGTTATCGAAATGCATTGCCATCATTTACGGCTGAACCCGCCTCAAGCTACGCCTTTTATAACCCTGTTGATATGAGTGGGGCCTTGGATCATATGATGATATCTGCTCCATTAGTTAAACAGGCAATCAAGGCAGATGATTGGAATATAAATTCAGCTGAGGGTGCTTTCCGCGATTACAACCGAGATACCAACAGCAATGGCAACGCAACTGTTCGCGATTTCTATGCGGTTGATCCCTATCGCACCTCAGATCATGATCCTGTAATCCTGGATTTAGATCTGGGCCGCGCTTTACCTACAGGGCTCAAATTCAATCACGGCGTTGCTTCTGGCGACCCATATACCAATTCTGTTATCCTTTGGAGCCGCATTTCAGCAGCCAAAGATTTCGCTGGCCTTATAGATGTTCAGTGGGAGATATCTAAATCAGCTAGCTTTAGTGCTGGATCAATAGTTGATAGTGGAGTATTCAGCACAAGCGCCGCCCGCGATTGGACAGTGAAAGTTGAGGCTGATGGCCTCAGCGCAGATACCAATTATTTCTATCGCTTCCGTAGTGGTGATTTAATCTCTGAAATTGGAAAAACCAAAACACTACCTGTTGGTTCCGATCCAGTTAGATTAGCCGTATTCTCATGTGCAAATTTCACCGCAGCTGAGCAATTCTCAGCATACGGGCGTGCAGCTTCTGAACATGAAAAAACTCCCTATGATGCCCTTTTACATCTAGGCGACTATATCTATGAATACGGTGCCGGCGGTTATGGAGCAGCTGAATCCGCAGCAACTAGCCGTGGTTTTGAACCAAATCGGGAAATAGTAAGCCTAGAAGATTACCGTTTACGTTATGCCCAATATCACAGTGATTTAAATCTACAAAAATTGCGTTCTTCTGCGCCATTAATTGCAATTTGGGACGATCACGAAAACGCAAATGATAGTTGGGCTGGTGGAGCTCAAAATCACCAAACAGAAACCGAAGGGGAATGGCAAACCAGGCGTGATGCTGCTCTCAAGGCCTACCATGAATGGTTACCTATTCGCGAGCCTGGCTTACGCCAGGCAAGTGATGGAGCTACTGCACTATCACCACTTAGCCAAGGCTATCGGAGCTTTAACTTTGGAGATGTGTTGTCTTTACACATCCTTGAAACAAGGCTTACCGCAAGAGATGAACAGCTTAAATATCCCGATGCTGCTGCTGTACAAGCCCGAATTGGAGCTATCCTCGCAGATCCAACGCTCACTGCAACCTATGCAACAAATTATAAATTAACCGCTCCTAAATCTGCAGCAGATGTTCCAACCTTCGGCGCAGCTCTTGCGCAACCTGTTACGCAAGAGCTAGTTTTTGCTGCAGTTCAGAAAGCATTAGGTGATCCAGAGAGAGATTTAATTGGAGATACACAATTAGCCTGGTTGCAAACTCAACTTGCAACTTCAAAAGCTCCTTGGCAAATACTTGGCCAGCAGGTACTAATGCAATCAATGGCCGTACCAGCAGAATTATTACTTGATGCAGGAAATCCAGCCCTGTTAGATAAATATGCAGCACCGCTCCAAAAACTTGCCACTGGCACAGCCTTTGCAAACCTACCCGCAGCTGAGCAAGCATTGTTTGCAGAAGCGGCAAAGATTCCTTATAACCTCGATGCTTGGGATGGTTATGGAGTTGAGAGGGAAACAATTCTCCAAAGTGCCCTTGCGCTCGGCAAAAAGTTAATAAGCTTGGCAGGAGATACCCATAATGCTTGGGCTGGCGTTTTAGATACTTTTACAGCCGCACCCTCTGGCAATAAACCAGCAGGAACAGTAGTTGGTGTTGAATTTGCCACCCAGGGTGTTACATCACCTGGCCTTGAAAAATATCTACCTGGAGCAGATGCTTACATCAGGGCCAAGTATCCTGCAGTTGATGGTTTAGATGGTGTTTTCACAGGCTATGTAAACGGCTTGAAATACGCCGATCTAAATCGTAGGGGCTACCTAGATCTCACAGTGAGCCCAGCTGCTGCAGTTGGCACATTCGTATTCACGGATGGGGCTACAGAAACTGTTGTAGCAGATGCCAAACTAAATATTGCCTTAAATTCTGCGCCAAAAACTATTAGCTGGTTACCTACCTGGCAAGAACTTGATTTAGTTAACGGCATTGCTGTTGATTCAAAAGGAGCACAATTCCTCCTCGACCCTGCAAGTTATGCCGCAAGCCCCCGCAGCGGCGTTCAACTTGCTGATGTATCAGTTGTTGGCTCAACGGGCGCGGATCGGATTTTTACAGGCATCGGCTCATTGATAGATGCCCACGAAGGAAACGATGAGCTATTTACCACCGACAGCCTTGGCAATAACACCCTTATAGGTGGAAAAGGTATTGACAACTTCTACCTAAAACAATCTAGCGATTGGATTATTGGCGGCAGTTTATTTGGAAATCATGAAAAATATGGCACCAACCCTTACACTGCGTTAAGTGATATAACAACTGATAAGTTCTACATTGATTCCTCCTCTTTCCAAGAAGGAAAGCCCCCTGTAACTATCTCAGATTTTAGTTTTGGAACTGATCAGGCATTTATCGATGGTTTAGCCGTAAACAGTTAAAGGAAATATTCTCACATTTGCCACTCCAGCAGGGATTACCCAAAGCGATTTAGATAAGCTGCAAACTGAACTCGCAGTTTATGATGGTAAATCAATAAATCCATTCACATTTAAATTATCTTTATCAGAATCAACTCCAATAGAATATATAACAACCGAAGGTAAACTAATTAACCCGGTAATGCGAGCAAGTTCTGGCAACCTAGATTCTGTTCCAAAAATTGCTCGCGCCTCTATAAGCCCAACATTCACGGATAAACCTGCAAAATTAGATATCGGCAAAACAAGTGTCAATTTTGATATTAAACCTAATGAATCCAGTGCTTCCAAAAATACTGCGGTCGTTGCAATGGATTTGGCACCGATGCTTGATGGCATGACTCCTACTAATAAGCGCCTTGCATACTTTACTTTTGATACCCCTGGTGAAGGTGCCGATCCTGTTGCAAAAGCATTCACCTATGATCCAATAAAAAAAGCAGGTGCCCAATTCTTCGATCTTGATGGCAAAGATGGTGCGGAAACTGTGCGCCTTAAATTCATAGATAATGGTTATGGCGATAAGAATCCGGCAGTTGGAATTATTGAAGACCCCTCCACTGCAGGTGTTGTTGAGCTTGCACCTATTCTAACTAGCAAAGGCTCAATTCTCTCAGTGGAGGATCCGAATGACAAAGTTTCTCCAGCCGCGGTTGTATTAAGATCATCAATCACAAGCCGGGCAAACAGCGTTAACCAACTTGGCTATGTTGCATTCAGCAACTCTGAAGATACAACTATTACATATAACATTCTTAAAGATAGGGCTAATATTTTATTTGCTAATTTAGAATCTGGCGATGTGCCTTCTCTGGCGAATATTAATTTAAGTAGAGACATAAGCATTATCAACGGGCAGAAACTTGTGTTCTTTGAAGTGGTTGATTCAACCCTAGACAAACTAATGGGACAAGCTTCTAGTGTTAGAGAATTTGGCACTAATTTCCGTACACTTACACTCAACGGCAGTGCTACAACCACCAATGCAACCAGTGGTGGAAATACTCTCAAGATTGATTTAATTAATTCTTCTCTATCCATTGGCGACTTGATTTCTACAGACGTACAAGAATCACCTATTCTTGATTTCAGTTCATTATCTGGCACTTCTCTAACAGGTTCTGTAACCGTGGCACGAGAAGCAAGTTATAACTCAACTATTGGCTTCTACAAAATTGAGAATGCTGGCGGGGCAGTAAGGGATAGTCTTGGGGCAATACTCCAGCCAGGAGACGCTAATTATAGAACTGCAGCGCTAAGTTCAAACAATATTTTCAGTAACTTTGGCTCCTTAACCGCAGCAAATGGTGGGAATACCACCACAAACCTCACAACATTCAGTGATGCTGGTTTACTAGCTCCATACGCAACTGTTGCTAACATCGGTGAAACTTTCTTTGCCTTTGGCAAAGCTAATAGCGACGGAATTAACCATTTCCGAGCCCTTGGCAGCAATTCCTTTGGCCTGGAGGACGTTAAAGGCGGTTTCGACCTCGACTATGATGATATGATTGTAAGCTTCAACTTTAAACTGGCTACTGCTTAATGCATAAAGAAATTGAACCTATTGTGTTCAGTTGGATTAAAACCGAATGCGGCAGATCAAAATATATAGAACTAGCTAGCCGTAAAGGGATAGCTGCGCGTTTGCGGCTTAGCTGGTTTGTGTTGATTGCAGCGATAAGGGACTTACGCCTAACTCAGGATCAGCTATGAATTATTGTTATTTAATACCCTTTGGGCAGCCTTGCCAACAAACCAAACACTTGCAAGGGTTGCAAATAAACCGATAATCCTCACGGCCCAGCTGAGTGGATCTGCCCTGCCGGAGAGCACCTCACCAAAACGGGCCACATCACCGGCTAATGCGCCGAGGCCACAAAATAAAATTGTGCCTGGCAAAATACCAATTAAACCAATGCTGTAATCCCTCAAGCTCACCTCACTTAAGCCATAGGCAAAATTAAGTAAACTGAATGGAAATGCAGGAGACAACCTAGTTAATAAAACTAATTTCAAACCCTCTTTACTTACAGCTTGTTCAAGCGATTGCAATTTAGGCACTGCTGCTAAACGGCGGCGGGCCCAATCCCGCAGCCAATGGCGCCCCAGCAGGAAGGCCGCCTCCGCCCCAAGGCAAGCACCGATAAACACCACCAAACTGCCCCACCATGGCCCATAAAGGGCACCCGCCAACATCGAAGCCCACACCCCAGGCAACAACAGCGTTACCCAAACCGCATAAAGGGGTATAAATAAAACCGCTCCCAAGGGGGATTGCAGCAAGGGCAGCACCTGGCTAAGCCAGGAAGATGAATCATCCATGATTAACAATACGCAATCGGGGTGTTTATGCCATGGTGCGTAGGGAACTGATTCCATAAACAACCATGCAGAAAGCAGCTAGCAATGCCGAAGGCTTTGAACCCTTTGAATAAGTATTTGAACAGTATGTAATGGCAACCAAGCTTAATAGCGATTACAAATTCAGTGAACAGCTGCACCTTTTACCTAGCCAGCAGCTCAGTTACATCTACCACTGAAGGCGCTTGTTGCCGGGGGACGATAAAACTTGCCATTTTTAAACCCTACTGCACTTTGATAGCTTTTGCGCCAGGAGGAAGAACAAAATAGCTAATTCCAATTGATATAAATTACGCAACCCAATTTTCAATTTGCAATTGCGAATAGGCTTGAAAATCTCCAGGGTTATTAGTTACAAGAATTACCTCCAACGCTATAGCATGCGCGGCTATTAACTTATCGAGCAAATCACGGCGGCGCAGCCGCGTTTCCCATCGAACTGGCGCATAAGCGGCGGCAGCTAATCCATCAAACGCGCGTACAGGCACATCCACAAGAAAAAGGTCTAGTGCCTCCCGATTGCGGGCGCGCTCAGTTCCAGAAGCGATTACCCCAAACTCCAGCTCCGCCAGTGTGATCGCTGAAATCAACAGCTCCCCGACACGGCAACGAGAAAAGCGATTAAGTACCTGAGGAGGTTGATGCTTCATCAGATAGATACAGATATTGGTATCAAGAAGGTATTTGGGCCGCAATTAAAAAACCTCTCGATCAGCTTGCTCCTGTTCACCGCGGCCAGCAACCATGAAATTAGGCGAAAACTGGGCAAGCGCAGCTAGGGCACCGCAAATTGGCCGGCCGGCTGGGCGAATGCGCAGTTCATCTCCCACTCGATCAATCTCCAGCTCCAAATCACTGCGGGCAAAGGCATACTCAGCCGGAATGCGCACAGCCTGGGAATTACCGTTTCGGAAAAGCCTGGTGATAGCCATTGAACGCGCAAAAAGCCGTTTGGATGTATGAGTACATCCTAGAGCTAATTATCCCAAATCTCCTAAACTTTTGCGCGCCAGATCAGCCTGGGCTTCTGCCTCCCTTAAGTTTGCACGGCACTCAAGCACCACATCTGCTGGTGCCTTATCAGCAAAATTTGGATTCGCAAGGCGGCTGGCTAAACCGGCGATATCTTTTTCTGCTTTTGCTAAATCTTTCTCCAAGCGGCTGCGTAAAGCATCAAGATCTTGCTCTGGCAATTGCAACTGCACCTGAGATGTACCACTAATACCCATTAACGAACGAGGCATTTCAGGCATTTCAGTGCTGATTTCCACCAATTCTACTTTTATTAATACAGCTAAATCTGGTATTGCTAATTTAAGCACTTTTAGCAACTCAGGCCGAGCACTAGTTATTACTAGCCTTGATACTTTTTGCGCTGGTTTCATTCCGCCTGTGGCCCTTAGGTTGCGAGCAACTCTTACTAATTCGATCATTTCAGCAAAATTATCTTCCAATTCAAGATCTATCGCCTGCAGATCAAGCGCTGGCCATGGCTCCAAAGCCAGTAGTTTTTGCTCTGGAAATCCAGTTAATCCATGCCACAATTCCTCTGTGAGATGGGGCATTAATGGATGCAACATAACAAATAATTCAGTTAATACCTTTGCCAACACCTGGCGGGCAGTGCGCTGCTGGGCTGGATCCTGCAGGCGCCTCTTAAGCAATTCGATCGTCCAATCACACACCTCATTCCAAGCGAATTCATACAAACCCTTGGCCGCTTCACCGAGGGCGTAGCTGCCATAGCGCTGGGCTGTTTCTTGATTTACCCGCGCTAGCCGCGCCAGGATCCAACGATCGGCAAGTTGCAGCTGGGCTGGATCAGGCACACCAAGGCTTTGCGGCGTTTCACCACCGAGGTTTAGCAGGGCAAAGCGCGTGGCATTCCACAACTTATTGGCGAAATTACGGGCCCCTTCCACCGTGGCGGAACTGTCGGTTTTGCGGTTGTAATCAAGGCGGATATCTTGGCCGGCACCCGCCACTTCACGCACCACAGCAAAACGCAGGGCATCAGCGCCGTAGCGATCAATCAACAGCAATGGATCGATGCCATTACCAGCTGATTTGCTCATCTTGCGGTTTTGTTCATCCCGCACTAGGCCGTGAATATAAACATCAGCAAAGGGAATCCAGGCTTCTTCTGCGCCGCGGGGATTTAAAACAGCGGCCAGCATCGTCATGCGGGCCACCCAGAAAAAGATGATGTCGAAACCGGTTACCAACACGCTGGTGGGATACCACTTAGCTAAATCAGCTGCCGAGCCATCGGGCCAGCCAAGGGTGGAAAAGGGCCACAACCCACTGGAAAACCAGGTATCGAGCACATCTTCATCCTGCTCGATTTGCACATCGGCGCCGTATTGAGCCATGGCCAGCTGCAGGGCCTCCGTTTCATCACGGGCCACCACATAGGGGGTGGCATCGCTTACCCGGCCGGCAGTTTCACTGATCACAAACCAGGCGGGGATGCGATGGCCCCACCAGAGCTGGCGGCTGATGCACCAATCGCGAATATCGGTGAGCCAATCCAGGTAAACCTTGCTCCACCGCTCCGGCACAAACTGGGGTTTGCTTTGCGCTAACGCCTCGCGGCAACGGGCCGCCAATGGTTCGGTTTTAACAAACCATTGGGTTGAAAGCAGCGGCTCCACCGGCACCTTGCCCCGCTCTGAATGGGGCACCGCATGGCGATAGGGCTCCACCTTCACGAGGAAGCCCTCCGCTTCCATGGCAGCTACCACCGCCTTTCTGGCCTCAAAGCGATCTAGCCCCGCAAATTGAGCAGCGGCGGCATTCATGGAGCCATCTTTAGCCATCACAGTGATCAATGGCAGGCCATGGCGTTTACCGATGGCGAAGTCGTTGGGGTCGTGGGCGGGGGTTACCTTCACGCAACCGGTGCCAAAGGCGGGATCCACATGGCTATCGGCAACGATTGGAATTTCCCGGCCCACCAAGGGCAGCGTGAGGGTTTTGCCAACTAGGGCGGCATAACGGGAATCATCGGGATTCACCGCCACACCCGTGTCACCCAAGAGCGTTTCAGGCCGGGTGGTGGCCACCTCGAGGAAACCATTGCCACCGGTGAGTGGATAGCGGAAATGCCATAGGAAGCCATCCACCTCCTTCATCTCCACCTCTAGGTCGCTAACGGCCGAACCGGAAGCCGGGCACCAATTCACCAGATATTCACCCCGATAGATCAAACCCTGCTGATGCAAACGCACAAAGGCTTCAACAACAGCGCGATTGAGCTGGGCATCCAGGGTGAACCGCTGGCGCTGCCAATCAACGGAATAACCAAGCCGCTTTAGCTGGGCAACGATCCTGCCGCCACTCTCCTCTTTCCAAGCCCAGGCCCGGCCGAGGAATGCCTCGCGCCCCAGCGCTTTCCTACTGCTGCCTTCTTCTTTTAGTTGCTTCTCGAGGATTGATTGCACCGCAATTGATGCGTGGTCGGTGCCGGGCAGGCAAAGCACGTTTTTACCCTGCATGCGCTGAAAACGCACGATCGTGTCGATCAGGGCGGTATTAAAGGCATGGCCCATGTGCAGGCTGCCGGTTACGTTTGGCGGTGGGATCACCACAGCAAAGGGCTCGCCCGGGGCCAAGGGATCGGGGTGGAAGGCACCCTGTTGCTCCCAGGCCTGCTGCCAACGGGCTTCTGTGCTGATCGGGTCGTAGATCTTGGCTAAAGCTTCAGCGGGCGACTGGTCCTCAAGCACGGCATAAATATGGCGGTGGGGCCATCGTGGCAAAGCAAGGTTCGCAGCTTCTGAAACCAGCCTTAATCACAGCCTTAAATAATTGATAATCTCCACTTTTTAGCAGTTAAAAATACGCCTTTTTGGCAGTGGATCTCACACCCCACCTAGAGCTGTTGCAGGAGCGCAATCAGGCAATTATTAAATTGATCAAAGGGGAGTCGGTGGTGCTCTGCCTTGGCGATCAGAATTTATTGATCAGCCATAGCTTCAACCCAAGCCATCAAGCACTGCTCAAGGGGCTGTGCAGCGCCGAAGCGGAAGCGGTGCATTTGGTGAAATTGCACAGGCCGAAATTCTTGGTTTGCCACGACAAATTGCTGCCAGGTGATGGCATTGAACTGATCAAACGCTGTAAAGCAAGCCAGCCCAGCCTAAAAACCCTGCTGGTGGTGTGCCAGCCAGGTAATTTCCAGCTGCAGCTTGCCCTTGCCGCTGGCGCCGATGCAATTTGCGCCGCCGATCGCATCGGCCAAGGCACGGTGCTGCAGGCCCTGCAATGCCTTAAGCAGGGAAGTTGCTACATCGATAAAGGCCTGCGGGATAGGGCTGCGTTTGAGCCGAACAAGCTTTCGCCCAGGGAGCTAGAAGTGCTGCAAGAACTGCATCTCGGCTTTGATACCAAAGGAATTGCAAACCGTTTAGGCATCAGCCCAAACACCGCCAAGGGTTATCAAAAACAGCTATTTCAGAAACTTGGCGTTAGCAGACGCATGCATGCGGTGCTTACAGGCATACAGATGGGCCTATTGCAGGCACACTAGGAAGGCCGAGCCGTGCACCAATGGCCCTAGACCTCAACGATCCAGATCTCGAGTTTGCCGATCTGGTTTACGCATACCAAAGCTGGGTGCTAGCCGTTTTAAACGACGAAAAGCTCAACCCAGAGGGCGACAAGCTCAACAATGAAGACATCGCCGAGGACGCCATGAACGCCCTGCGCTTCCTGCCATCGGAAGTGACCTCTGCGGTGGAAACCACCCTCGCCCGCGCCTATGAAGTGGATGCGGAAGAACTAGCTGATCTGCTGTTTCCTGAGGATTAAAGGAAAGTTTTAACTCTGGGGGGTTGTTTCTAACGATCCCACTAAAACTTCAAATTCCTTTTGCTGGCCAAGCCATAGGGCCTCCTCCCTAGCGCTTGGCAGTAATTGCAGCAGCTCGGCAGGCCTTAAATCGTGCCCTGCTCTTGAGAGAAACAGGTTCAGAGGCCTAAGGCAACACACCAATGAGCACAGTTCCAGCCATCCGCACTACAGCGCCATATATAGGCATGCTGATGTTATCGGCTTGTCTGGATTTATTTGGACTGCATAATCGCTTCCTGGTGGATCTGGAACTTGCCCACAAGGCTTCTTTTAGTGCGGTATCACCCTACCTGGGTATTCTCTCAGGGATGCTATGGATTACAGGCGCTGGCTTTTGGATTTACTTCATATTAAAAATTCTTCCTGCAATCATCGGCCGCACAAACCTAAACAGAAGGTTATTAAGAACAATTGGTTTGCTCGCAACCGTTCAGTTTCTTGACAATCTTTTGCTTATTTTTATAGACACCATGAATACAAGCATCAAGTCTTATCACTTGCTTATGGAGGGTATATTGCTATATTTTATGATCGGATTTATATTTGTATTTTGGTATTGGTTTTTCGACTACCCTTCCAGAAGCATAGGTTTATCCACAGATTTTCAGGCAAAGGTTAATCGCATATCTTTCCCCGAAGAAATGGGATCTTCAGTAAATAATTGGCAGCCTGGCCTGCTTGATTATTTTTTCTTGGCGATGGTGGCAGGCATCAACCTAGGTATTGCAGAGGGGCATTCTCTAATGGGTTCTCGCCTCAAGGTGGCCCATTTATTTCACACCCTGTGCATGAGCGCAATTTTTATCATTATCGTTGCTAGGGCAATCGACACAATGTTTTAATTAATGCCCGGTGCCGCGGAATATGATAACTTTAATCTAACTAACTACAACTAGTTCAACATTTGCGCAATCCAACCTAACTTTAATGAGCACCTCAGCCCGCCATTACAGCTATCACTACCGAGTGGATGAGCCACTGCTGCGCACCATTGCGGCCGAGATCCAGGCAGCCATACCCGGCGCTGAAGTGCGCCTGTTTGGTTCCCGCGCCTGCGGCACTGCCCGCCCCGATTCCGATCTAGATCTGCTGATAACAGTGCCGGATGCCTGGTTGGCCAACCATTCGCGTTTAAACGAAACGGATGCCTTGGGTTGGAAATTGGCCCATCACCGCCTGCCGATCGAGCTACTGCTTTACTCCGCAAGCGAAGTGGAGCATCGTCGTCATGGCGGGATCAATGTGATCGCCGAGGCCTTCCGCTATGGGCGACGGCTGGATCCGGCGGAGCCACTGCATGGCCCCGGCTGAAACCTCAACCGGCTTTCTGCGCATTGCACACCGCGATCTGCGTACCGCAATGGCCATGGCAGATTCATCACTTTTTGAAGAATCAACCTGGGGTTTTCATCTGCAACAAGCAATAGAAAAAGCTTTGAAGGCCTGGCTCCTGGTGCTCTCGCCTGAGCAACCACCTTTCAGTCACAACCTCAGGTTGTTGTTTTTGATGCTTCGCGACCAGGATGCCGCTGTTGAGCCATTCCTAGGACTCAGCCGCTTCACCCTCTTTGCTGTGGTGTGGCGATACGACGAAGACCCGGAGCTAGAACACCTCAATCGCACTGCCTGGAACCAACTCTGCACTGAACTACTTGCCCATGTGGACGAGTTAGCCAGCTACTCACAATAAATTCATTGGGATTAGAAGCTGTAGAAGCAAGTTTCTAACAATGTTTCTACTTATGCCCGGTGCCGGTTTCGAACCAGCGACATCCTGCTTGTAAGGCAGGCGCTCTACCGCTGAGCTAACCGGGCGATCCAACCATTGTGCCAAACCGTGGGACCCGTAACACTGAGGTAAGTGCCCCTTGATATGTGGCTACAGGCCGCCGCCACGATCAATTCACCAATTATCTCGCCCTGCCCTATGGCTTGATCTGCTTGCTGTGGCTGGGTTTAGCTGGTTTTTTAGTGGGTTCTTTTGCCTTTTGGTTTGGTGGCCTCTGGTTATCGCCAGATCTTGATACAAATTCCAGGCCAAGCCGCCGTTGGGGACCGCTGGCATGGCTATGGACGCCCTACAGAAAACTGGTGCGCCATCGAGGTTGGTTGTCCCACACGCCAATTCTTGGTAGTGCCTGCCGGCTGTTTTACCTGGCCAGCATGATCGCTTTGGCCTGCTGGTTGCTGCAGCCCTTAGGTGCCCCAGCCCCACAACATTTAGCGATCAAACTGCAACAGTGCTGGCTTCTTAAACGGGGCCTGTGCATTGCTGCCCTAGGGGGGCTAGAAGCAAGTGCCTGGCTGCACCTGATCCAAGATGGTGATCCATTGCCCTGGCGCCGGTAATTCCACCAACTAACCAAACAAATGGCCCTAGATGAATTAATTGCTGTAGTGGCGAAATTGCGGGATCCAGAAAGCGGTTGCCCTTGGGATCTAAAACAAACCCATGCTTCCCTAGCGCCCTATGCCCTGGAGGAAGCCCATGAACTGGCAGATGCGATCGAACACGGTGATAACAACGCCTTGATGGATGAATTGGGTGATCTATTGCTGCAGGTGGTGCTCCATGCCCAAATCGCTAAGGAGCGGGGTGCCTTTGATTTAGGGCAGGTGATTGAAACCATCAGCGCCAAGATGCAGCGCCGCCATCCCCATGTGTTTAACCCAGAGGGGCCGACCCGCAGCTGGGAAGAAATCAAGGCAGAGGAACGGGCAGCCCGCGGTGAAACCAATGGCGGTTTAAGCGCTCAACTACAACGCAAAGTGCGCGGCCAGCCAGCGATGGCCGCTGCGATGTTGATTTCTAAAAAAGCAGCCGCGGCCGGATTTGAATGGCCCGATCTCGATGGCGTGTGGGCAAAGGTAGAAGAGGAACTAGATGAGCTAAAAGAAGCTGTTGCCAGTGGCAATCGCGCCCACGCCCAGGAGGAATTGGGTGATGTATTTTTCACATTGATCAATCTGGCCCGCTGGTGTGAATTAGATCCAACTGCTGGCTTAAGTGGCACTAACCATCGCTTCCTTGATCGTTTCTCCCGGGTGGAAGCAGCCCTTGCTGGTGAACTTGAAGGCTGCTCAATCACTGAACTAGAAAAACTATGGCAACAGGCAAAAGCTCAAATCAAAGCAGAGCGTTGATCTTTAATCAAACTGCGTTGCTTTTTTGCCCGCAGGCGCCTTTCCACTGCAGCACGGCTGGGGCGAGTGGCACGCCTTGGTGGTGGAGGTGGTGCAATTGCTGCCCGCAATAATTCAACTAATCGCCCTATGGCTGCCTCACGGTTACGCAATTGGGAGCGATATTCAGAAGCAGTTATAACCACAACCCCATCTAGCAAATCAACGGCCAAGCGCTGCATTGCCCTTGCTTTTAAATGCCTTGGCATTGCTTCACTACGGGCAAGATCAAAGCTCAATTGCACCCTGGAATCAATTTTATTTACATTTTGGCCACCGGGCCCCGAAGACCTGGAAAAGCGCCAGCTGAGTTCAGCCGCTGGAATCACCAGATCCGGGCTGAGCCGTAAGCGATCGAGTTCCATGCCCGCATCTTGTAGAGCATCAATTAATGTTAGGGCTTGATGATGTAATTCCGCGTGCTTGCCGTCCTGTTGCCCCTGCTGCTTGGCCAAATAATACCAAGCGTTAAACAAACCCAATTTCTTAAGCCAGCCCAAAACCTGCGGGATTCAAGATATTGTGAAATTGTTCCAATCTTTCGCCGCGGCCTAAATTTTCAAATTCCAGTTTTTAATACCGCTGGCCTTAATGATTGCCCCGCCGATCTATGGGCACGTCAAAATGCAACAGAAATCGCCAAAAAATACAATGCATTCATGGTGAAATTAAATGGTCCACGCTATTGGACAATGGATTTCATCAAGGCAGAAAAAACAACTGAATCCGGCAGGGTAGTGGAATTTAATGGCCTGCAAATGCGAGAGCGGGCAACAATTAGCTTGAACCTAGTTGATATTATTAACCTCCAAAAGCCATACCAGGCCCACAGCGTTATGCGCAATACTGTTTTTGGTTATTTAAAAGGTAAAAAAGTATATGAATTAAGCTCGCCAACGGGAGAGGTGTTTCGGATGCAAAGCTATGCTCAGATCGTAGATCCCTCCCTTAATATCAACAACCTAGACTCCCTAGGCGATCGCTTAAAGCTTCCCCAAGGCTGGAAATACCAAGTTAAAATCCTAAACAAAGATTCAAAACTCAAAGCAGATGGCATTGCCTATGTGTTGCAGGATGATTTTCAAAACTCATACCAAAAGCAAACTAACTTGCCCTGATTCAATATCAAAGTAAGCTGGTTGGATTTTCAGCTTGCCACTTGTTTGCGCCTTGCGCAGCAATTCGCTGCGTTTCGGTAGCTGGGCTGCCGAATAACAAGCGTTGCTTTTTATCGCTTCAGTGAGGTTATTACCGGGCACAAATGAAGCCCGTATCGGTGTAACTAAATCCTCTAATAATGGCGTTAGCATTGCATCTGCCATGGCGGCAGTTACGGCACCACAACCGCTATGGCCCAGCACCATAATCAATGGCACATCCAGATTTGCCACCGCATATTCCAAGGAAGCAACACCTTCATTAAAGGCGGTATTACCGGCGCTGCGCACACCGAATAATTCACCATCACCTGTATTAAATAACCATTCCAACGGCACCCTTGAATCGGCGCAGGTGAGCACCGCCGCCCATGGCCTTTGGCCTTTTGCTAATGCCTGGGGTTTTATTTCGCAACCGCCATCGCCATAGGCCAGCTGCAGGGCCTGCATCCTTAAATCTGGGCTCTCTGCTTCCCCCGCTGCCGCCCAAGCCTTCATAAATCGCTGGTTGCCGGCAATTAATTGCTGCAGCGGTTTCAAGCTTGGTTTGCACACCTCAAGCTGAGCGCGTAGGTCACCATCAACAACCGCCGCCTGGGCTAACCCAGGCCAGCACTGGCCAAACCCCAAGGCCGCCCCTAAAAAGGCCGCCTTTTCCAATAGTTCCCTGCGGCTTGGTGCCATAGCTCACCTGACAAGTGCCCTGGCCAAAGGTTTAGCTGTATTAGTAACCAATGCAATCCCCCCATGCCCGAACCCGGCTGGATTGATGAAATATTTGATGGCGTGCGCTACGGCCTCGAGGGCACGGTGGTGGCAGAGGAGCAATCCGCCTTTCAACGGGTGTCGATCATTGAAAGCAAACGCTATGGCAAGGGCCTCTTGCTTGATGGCTGCTGGATGACAGCGGAAGGTCAAGAACGCCACTACCACGAATCCCTTGTGCATCCAGCCCTATGCGGCGCCGAAGCGATTGATCGGGTGCTGGTGATCGGTGGCGGTGATGGCGGTACCGCTAGGGAATGCCTGCGCCATGGAAGCGTTCAGGAGCTGCACATGGTGGAAATCGATGGCTTGGTGGTGGATTGGAGTAAGCAGCACCTGCCCAGCCTTGGCGGAGGTTGTTGGACAGATCCCCGCTTCCAGCTCAGCGTTGGTGATGGCATCGCCTGGGCCGCTGCTGCAGCTGATGCCAGCTACAACGTGGTGATCGTTGATGGTTCCGATCCAGCGGGCCCAGCCGAAGGCCTTTTCAACCGCGCCTTTTTTGAAAATTGCCGCCGCATCCTCAAACCAGGCGGTGTGTTTGCCACCCAAAGCGAATCACCGGAAGCCTTCCGCCAGGTGCACATCGACACAGTGAAACTGCTGCGGGAGGTATTTGGTTATGCCGATCCCATGTATGGCTGGGTGCCGATGTATCCAAGTGGCTGGTGGAGTTGGACCTTTGCCGCCACCGATGGGGCCCGCTACCGCCAAGTTCAAGCCGATCGCGCTGCTGCCATTGCCGCCGGCTGTGAAATCTGGAGCCCCCGCTGGCAGCGGGGCGCCTTTGATGCCATCCCAGCCTTCATGGAAAGGGCCTTAAACCAATGAGCGCGAGCTTCAGCCACGAATTATTTGAAACCGATGGCGCTATCTACATGGGCAGCCAGCGGGATCCAGCCGGCTGCCGCGTGGGCCTATTTGGCGTGCCCTACGACGGCACCACCTCCTTTCGCCCTGGCACCCGCTTTGGGCCTGCGGCGATCCGCGAAGTGAGCAGCGGCCTGGAAAGCTATTGCCCCCAGCTCGATCTGGATCTAGAGGATCTCGCCTTTGCCGATCTCGGCGCGCTGGATATCCCCTTCGGCGCACCGGAGCCGGTGGTGATGGCGGTGCAACGGGCCACGGAGGCGGTGCTTGCCCTAGGGCTTAAACCACTAATGCTGGGCGGCGAACATTCGATCAGTTCTGGCGCCGTGGCGGCGGTGGCGGCGCAGCACCCCGATCTGGTGCTGGTGCAGCTTGATGCCCATGCCGACCTGCGCCACGAATGGCTTGGCGCCAAGCACAGCCACGCCTGCGCCATGCGCCGCTGCCTGGAGGTGCTGCCCAGCCAGCAATTGCTCCAGATCGCCATCCGCAGTGGCACCCGCGAGGAGTTCAGCGAGCTGCGTGCAACGGGCCGACTGGTGGCAATCGAGCAGCTGGTGCAAACCCTGCAGCCCCTCAGGGGCAAGCCGATCTACCTCACCGTGGATTTGGATTGGTTTGATCCAGCGGTGCTGCCCGGCACCGGTACCCCTGAACCGGGGGGATTTATGTGGAACCATTTTGCCGAGCTCATAACTGAGCTAAGCCAGCACAACCTTGTTGCCGCCGACGTGGTGGAACTGGCACCGATGCTTGATCCCAGTGGCGTGAGCAGCGTGCTAGCGGCAAAAGTTGTACGCAGCTTGTTATTAAGCCTCGGAAATTACTAATTAATTTCAACTAATGGCAGCTGGTGGCTGTCGTTTGGGATAACACCCACCCGGTGGGTTGGGTGCAAAAGCGGTAGTTCCGGCGCTTTTGCAGTCCAGTGGTGGCAGCTGAGGTCGGCGGTGAGTTCAGGGTGCAACGGCACCTGCCGCAGGGCACACCAAGACAACCCACCAGCTGGTTGGCAATGTTTACAACTGCGGCAGCTGCTGCGGCCAGCCATGGCATCTATTTAGGCGGTTCAACCTAGGGAGGATGCATCCAGTAGCAAAGTTTGGGCACTTAATTGCAGGTTTCCTGCGGAAATGCGAATCAAAGCGCAGCAATTGCAGGGGCCAGGGCAGCAGAATCCATGCAACTAAATCCAGCCGATGCATCGCACCCCCCTCCATGAGTTGTGTTGCGCTGCTGGCGGCCGAATGGTGCCCTTTGCCGGCTGGGAGATGGCCGTGCAATTTGGCGGGGTAATCGCCGAACACAAGGCCGTACGCCAAAGCTGCGGCATGTTTGATATCTCCCACATGGGGTTTTTAAAACTCGAAGGGCCCGGCGCTAAAGACAAATTGCAAGGGCTCGTGCCCTCTGATCTGCAGCGGATTGGCCCTGGGGAAGCCGCCTACACCGTTCTCCTAAATGAAGCGGGCGGCATCATCGACGACCTGATCATCTACGACAACGGTGTGGTGGCTGGTGTTGATCAGCTCTATGCCGTAATTAATGCCGCCTGCGCCGATGCTGATACGGCCTGGCTTGAGCAGCATCTGCTGGCTGCTGGCATCGAAATCAGCAACCACAAAGCTGGTGGCATTTTGCTGGCCCTGCAGGGCCCTGAGGCCGCCGAAAGGCTGGAGCAGCTCTCGGGTGAAGATCTCTCAGGGCTGCCCAGATTTGGCCATCGCCAATTGCAGATCAATGGTTCAGCGGTATTTGCAGGCCGCACTGGCTACACCGGGGAGGATGGCTTTGAGCTGCTGCTGAGCGCCCCAGCGGGCCAAGCCCTCTGGCAACAATTGCTGGAGGCTGGCGTTACCCCCTGCGGCCTTGGTGCCCGCGACAGCCTGCGCCTAGAGGCAGCCATGCATCTCTATGGCAGTGACATGAACAGCACCACAAGCCCCCTTGAAGCCAGCCTTGGCTGGTTGGTGCATTTGGAGATGCCGATTGATTTCATCGGTAGGGAAGTTTTGGAGCAACAAACCAATCAAGGCGTTGCGCAACGCTTGGTGGGGCTGCAACTAAATGGCAGGGCCATCGCCCGCCACGGCTATCCAGTGCTGCACAACTCTGAGGTGGTGGGGGAAATCACAAGCGGCAGCTGGGCACCAAGCCTGGAGCTACCGATAGCTCTGGCCTATGTGCCAACGGCCTTAGCCAAGCTGGGCACTGAATTAAGCGTTGATATCCGCGGCCGCCAGGAACCGGCCCAGGTGGTGAAACGCCCCTTCTATCGCCGCAGCTGAACCGCCTGCATGGGATCATCCGATTCGCTGAACAACCGCCATGCGCAGCCACTCCTGCGGCGACCTGCGCACCAACGCCATCAACACCAAGGTGCTGCTCTGCGGCTGGGTTGATCGCCGCCGCGACCATGGCGGGGTGATCTTTATCGACCTGCGCGACCGCAGCGGCACCGTGCAGATCACCGTGGATCCCGATCTGGGTCCAGAAGCATTTGCGGTGGCAGAGCATCTGCGCTCTGAAACCGTATTGCAGGTGGAGGGCTGCGTGCGGGCTCGGCCAGCTGCTTCCTTGAATGAACGGCTGGCTACCGGGGCAGTGGAAGTGCTTGCCCAACAGCTCACGGTGCTCAACGCCCCCAGCCGGCCCCTGCCATTTCCAGTGTCGGTGCACGATGAAGAAAATACCCGCGAGGAACTACGGCTGCGTTATCGCTACCTGGATCTGCGCCGCGAAAGGATGCGGCGCAACCTCACCCTGCGCCATAAAACAATCCAAACCGCCCGTCAATTCCTGGAAGCTGAGGGTTTTATCGAGGTGGAAACACCGGTGCTAACCCGTTCCACCCCTGAGGGTGCCCGCGATTACCTAGTGCCATCACGGGTATGTGGTGGGGAATGGTTTGCTTTACCCCAATCACCGCAACTGTTTAAACAACTGCTGATGGTGGGTGGCCTCGAGCGCTACTACCAAGTGGCCCGCTGTTTTCGGGATGAAGATCTCAGGGCCGACCGTCAACCGGAATTCACCCAGTTGGATCTGGAGATGAGCTTCCTGGGTCAAGAGCAAATTCTTGATTTGAATGAACGCTTGATCGCTGCGATTTGGCAGGTGGTGAAGGG
Source organism: Synechococcus lacustris str. Tous (assembly GCF_003011125.1). Classification (GTDB taxonomy): domain Bacteria; phylum Cyanobacteriota; class Cyanobacteriia; order PCC-6307; family Cyanobiaceae; genus Synechococcus_D; species Synechococcus_D lacustris. The sequence goes on from NZ_PXVC01000017.1 coordinate 48,165, forward strand.
GGTGACCTTGCCATTGCCACTGCCGAGGCTCACCTGGCATGAAGCGATGGAGCGCTACGGCTGCGACCGCCCCGACACCCGCTACGGCATGGAGCTGGTGAATGTGAGTGATCTGGTGGCAACCATGGGCTTCAAGGTATTTAGCGGTGCTGTGGCTGCAGGGGGCAGCGTGAAATGCATTGCCGTTGCTGGTGGCAATGAGGCGGTGAGCAATGTGCGGATCAAACCCGGTGGTGATGTGTTTTCAGAGGCGCAAAAAGCAGGGGCCGGAGGCCTTGCCTTTATTCGCGTTAGGGAAGGGGGTGAAATCGACACGATCGGCGCGATCAAAGACAACCTCACAGAAACTGCCAAAGCGGAGCTGCTCAAGCGCACTGGCGCCACCCCTGGCACCCTCTTGCTGTTTGGTGCCGGCGACACGGCAACGGTGAATAAAGCCCTGGATCGGGTGCGCCAATACCTGGCAAAGGAGTTGGGGCTCATACCCGAGGGGGCCTGGAATTTCCTTTGGGTGGTTGATTTCCCGATGTTTGAGCGCAACAGCGAAGAAAATCGGCTTGAGGCGCTCCATCACCCCTTCTGTGCGCCAAACCCTGAGGACGCCCACGATCTGGCCACCGCCAGGGCCCAGGCCTACGACCTAGTGCTCAATGGCCTCGAATTGGGTGGCGGCTCTCTGCGCATCCATAAAGCTGAATTGCAAAGGCAGGTGCTCCACACCATTGGCCTCGAGCCTGAGGAAGCGGAAAAGCAATTTGGCTTTTTGCTTGAAGCCTTGGAGCTGGGTGCACCACCCCATGGCGGCATCGCCTTTGGGGTAGACCGCATGGTGATGCTGTTGGCGGGTGAAGAATCAATCCGCGACACGATTGCATTTCCAAAAACCCAACAGGCCCGTTGCCTGCTCACCGGCGCCCCAGGTGCAGCCAGCACGGCCCAATTAGCGGAATTGAACGTGGCCAGCACCTGGGTAGAACCGGAAGATAACTAACGCAAAGTTTTTCGCTGCCGCCGAATTTGTTCAGGCTGAAAGTGGCGATGGTTGAAGGGTTGCTAGAGCGAGAGCGTCAACACAGCAGATCGCGCCGTTCCACGGCTGATTTGGTGCGCCTCTACCTGCAAGACATTGGCCGGGTGGATCTACTTAGCCAGGAGGAGGAACTCACCCTGGCCCGACTGGTGCAAAGGCGTGAACTACTGCTGCGCCAACGCCAGCAGCTGGCCAGTGGCAACCCCCGCCTAGCCCGGCTTGATCATTTGGATGAACAACGCCAAAGGGAGGCGTCACGCCTGGGCCATCAACCCTCCCAAGGGCAATGGGCGCAGGCCTGCCAGCTAAATCTGGCCGCCCTGCGCCAGGCCTTACAGGAAGGCAATCAAGCCTGGGCGGAACAGCTAGGCATCAGCAGCAGCGAATTGCAACAGCAACTCCACCGCGGCCGCAGGGCAAAGGAACGGATGATCCAAGCCAATTTGCGCTTGGTGGTAGCCGTTGCCAAAAAATATCAAAACCGCGGCATGGAACTGCTGGATTTAGTGCAGGAGGGAACTCTGGGTTTAGAGCGGGGGGTGGAGAAATTTGATCCCAGCCGGGGTTTTCGCTTTAGCACCTATGTGTATTGGTGGATTCGCCAGGGAATTACCAGGGCGATTGCCACCCAAAGCCGCACGATTCGCTTGCCGGTGCACATCACCGAAAAATTAAATCGGATCAAAAAAGCCCAACAACTGATCGCCGCGCGCCATGGCCGCAGCGCCAGCCTTAAGGATCTCAGCCTTGAGCTAAATCTGCCTGAGGCTGTGATCCGCGAAACGCTACAGAAGCTGCCCCATGCCGTTTCCCTCGATAGCCGCGTGGGCGGCAGCCAAGAAACGCAATTGGGGGAGCTGCTGGAGGATCCAATGCCCACGCCAGAGCAGCTGCTAAGCCGTGAAAAATTGCACGACGATCTGGAGGCACTGCTAGATCAATTGAGCGGCAAGGAAGCGCGGGTGATCCGTTTGCGGTTTGGCTTGGATAACGATTCACCCCAAACCCTGGCTGAAATCGGCAAAAATCTGCAGCTATCGCGGGAACGGGTGCGTCAAATCGAAACGATTGCCCTGCATAAGCTGCGCCTGCCCGAGGCGCGCCTCAAGGTAAAAGACTACCTAGAAGACCTGGCTTGATTCATGATGAATATTGCAAGTGCATCCGCCTAAAGCCATGGCCCACCTAGCGCCCCCCATCGATATCGGTATCCCCGCCAACCAACGCCAGGAAATCGCCGAAGGCCTTGGGCGTCTGCTGGCCGACAGCTATGTGCTCTACCTAAAAACCCATGGCTTCCATTGGAACGTAACCGGCCCAATGTTCAGCTCGCTGCACGCCATGTTCATGGAGCAATACACCGAACTCTGGACTGCCCTTGATGAAATCGCTGAACGAATCCGCGCCTTAGGCCATCTGGCACCCATGGGCGGCCGCCGCTACGCGGAGCTTTCCAGCATTGAAGAAACCCAGCAGGCCCCCGAGGCCCTGGCGATGGTTACTGAATTGGTGAAGGGCCATGAGGCGGTAGCCCGCACCGCCCGGGGCCTCTTACCCCTGGCGGAAGCAGCGGAAGACGGCCCCACCGCCGATCTGCTCAATGCCCGTCTCCAAATTCACGAAAAAACAGCCTGGATGTTGCGCAGCATCCTCGAGGGCTGATTTACTTATTCGTACGTTACCGCCGGTTTTATGGCCAAATTTGTATTTGTAACCGGCGGCGTGGTGTCGAGTATTGGTAAAGGAATTGTGGCAGCCAGCCTGGGCAGGCTGCTCAAAAGCCGTGGTTATAGCGTTTCAATCCTCAAATTAGATCCCTACCTAAACGTGGATCCGGGCACGATGAGCCCCTATCAACACGGAGAGGTATTTGTTACTGAAGATGGAGCTGAAACAGATCTTGATTTAGGCCACTACGAACGCTTCACCGACACAGCAATGTCGCGTTTAAATAGTGTTACCACAGGCTCCATATATCAAGCTGTAATCAATAAAGAACGCCGGGGTGATTATAACGGCGGCACCGTTCAGGTCATCCCGCATATCACCGGTGAGATCCGCGAACGCATCCATCGAGTGGCGGCAAATAGCAATGCCGATGTGGTGATCACTGAAATTGGCGGCACGGTGGGTGACATTGAATCCCTACCATTTTTAGAAGCAATACGTGAATTTCGCAGTGAGGTTGGCCGCCACGATCTTGCCTATGTTCATGTTACTTTAATGCCCTATATAGGTGTTTCTGGAGAATTAAAAACAAAGCCCACCCAGCACTCTGTTAAGGAACTGCGCTCAATCGGCATCCAACCGGATGTGTTGGTTTGCCGCAGCGATCGGCCTATCAATAATGAACTTAAAACTAAAATCGGTGGCTTTTGTGGTGTGTCAACTAAAGCGGTGGTGCAATCCCTTGATGCGGATAGCATTTATGCGGTGCCAATCGCCCTGGAGAAGGAGGGTCTATGCCGCCAAGTATTGGAAGTTTTAAACCTCCAAGACCATGAAAGTGACATGGCTAACTGGGAGGAATTAGTGCGTAAATTACGCAACCCAGGCCCTGCGGTGAAGGTGGCACTTGTGGGCAAATACGTGCAATTAAATGATGCTTATTTATCGGTGGTAGAAGCCCTGCGCCACGCCTGTTTAGATGCGGATTGCGGCCTTGATTTGAATTGGATTAATGCCGAACGCCTTGAGCAAGAGGGGGCTGAAAAGTTGTTGCGCGGCATGGATGCAGTGGTGGTGCCAGGCGGTTTTGGCAACCGTGGCGTTGATGGCAAGATCGCTTCTATTCGTTGGGCGCGGGAACAGCGGGTGCCATTCCTTGGCCTATGCCTTGGCATGCAAACGGCAGTGATTGAATGGGCCCGCAACAGCGCTGGTTTAGTGGATGCCACCAGTGCTGAATTGGAACCGGCTAGCACACATCCAGTAATTCACCTATTGCCAGAGCAGCAAGATGTGGTGGATTTAGGTGGCACGATGCGGCTTGGGGTTTATCCCTGCCGCCTGGTGGCAGGCAGCAAGGGCCACAAACTTTATGGAGAGGAAGTTGTATATGAACGCCATCGCCATCGCTATGAATTTAATAATGCCTACCGCAGTTTATTTTTGGAATCCGGCTATGAAATAAGCGGCATGTCCCCCGATGGTCGCCTGGTGGAATTAATTGAATTAAAAAATCATCCCTTCTTTTTAGCTTGTCAATATCATCCCGAATTCCTATCTCGGCCAGGTAAACCCCATCCCTTATTTCGCGGTTTGATCGAAGCGGCCAGGGAGCGGCTACCGCAAAGCCCCCGCGAAGCGATCAGCCAGCACCAGTGATTGCAAATCCTGGCCTGCTGCCAGTGGTGGAAACCTTCCATTCCCTCCAGGGGGAGGGAATTCATGGGGGCCGCAGTGCATTTTTCATCCGTTTAGCTGGTTGCAACGTGGCCTGCAGCTGGTGCGACACCAAACACTCCTGGCCCAGCGAGGCGCACCCCCAACGCCCGGCAGAACACCTGGCGGCCGAGGCGCAGAGCGCCGCCCAAGCCGGCGCCGCCTTTGTGGTGATCACCGGTGGCGAACCACTGCATCACAACCTCGATTGTTTATGCACTTCCCTCAAACCCGTGGGACTGCCCATTCATCTAGAAACCAGCGGTGTGGATCAATTAAGCGGCTGCTTTGATTGGATTTGTTTATCACCAAAACGCCACCGCCCGCCAAGCCAAGCATTACTAACTGCCTGCAATGAATTGAAAGTAGTGGTGCATGAAGCGGCAGACCTTGAATTTGCAGTAGCCATGGCTGCGGCAGCCAACAGGGGCAAAAACAAGCCGGTTTTAATGCTGCAGCCGGGGGCTGATAGCAAAGCCGGCAGCAGCATCGCAATCAATTATGTGATGGCCCATCCCGCCTGGCGCCTCAGCTTGCAAACCCACAAATGGCTAGGGGTGCGTTAACGGATTTGGGCTGGCTGGCTGTTTGTTTCCGCTTTCCAGAGGCGATAACGCACCTGGAAACCATCAGGTGCATAAATCACAATCGGCACACTTGCATTGAATGGCAACACGAATGGATTGCCTCCTAGGGGTACAAATTGCTTGCTAAGCCCTTGGCTGGGGCAGGCTTTTTTTGTAGATAACATCGCTCCCAATTGTTCAGCGCGATACACGGTGTAGCCAAAACCTGGCAGCACTTCTGAACGCAACCTGCCGGTAAAACGATGCAGGTTGCAATCCAGTTCCAATTCCTTACCCACCAGCAACTGCACCCGCCAATCGCTTGGATTATTTGAAATACTTGGGTTAGTAGGGGGTTTTAAAAGGGGGTTCAACTGGATCACCCAACGCTTTTCACCGGCCACGGCTTCGGGATAGGGCTTCAGATCAAGTAATGGAATTGCCCCTGCCGGCATAGCAACTGCTGAACAAAAAATCGCTGAACAAATCAGCCCTGAAATACTGCGCACAGCTATTCGATTAAACTCAACCCATCCTGGCCCCCCCATGCACCCTGCACCACCAACTGCCGTTGCCCTTCTTTCCGGGGGGCTTGATTCCGCCACCGCAGCGGCCATTGCCATAGAAGCGGGCTATCGATTGATTGGTTTGTCTTTTAACTACGGCCAGCGCCATCAACGGGAATTAGCAGCAGCAGCCCTGTTAGCTCGCCATTTCAACTTCAGTGAGCACCACACCATCAACGTAAACCTGGCGGCCTGGGGTGGCTCATCCCTAACCGATCTACAGCAAACAATTCCCAGCGCTGGAGTGCTGCCAGGCGTTATTCCAAATACCTATGTGCCAGGTAGAAACACGGTGTTTATTGCCATGGCCCTAAGCCTGGCCGAGGCCCGCGGCGCCGAGCGGCTGGTGCTGGGCGTGAATGCGGTGGACTATTCCGGCTACCCCGATTGTCGGCCCGAATACCTAACGGCCTTCCAAAAATTGGCTGATCTAGCCAGTAAAAGTGGCCTTGAGGGCCATGGCGCCCAACTTTGGGCACCCCTAGTGCAATGGAGCAAAACCGAAATCGTGGCGGAAGCCCTAAGGCTTCAGGTGCCTATCGCTGATACCTGGAGTTGTTATGCCGGCGGCGTTAAACCCTGTGGTGTGTGTGACAGCTGCCGGATTCGCGATGCTGCCCTAAGGGATGCGGGCAGGCCCGATCTTGCAAGTCGATGACACAACTTCCCTGGTGGGATCCCAGTTGCCTTGCAACCGCCATGGCCCGCCATTTTGGCGAGGAGGGCCTGGTGTGGCTTGATGGTGATGGCAGCCAATTGGGCCAACGGGCGCTGTTGGCGGCGGCACCGCAAAGGCAATTGCGCTGTTGTGGTTTACCAGGCCAGCCCGGCAGTGCCGATCCCTTTGAAGCCCTTGAGGAAATCCAACAAAACCGAAACGGCATCTGGTTGGGCTGGCTTGCCTATGAAGCCGGCGCTTGGATGGAACCTGGCCGCCACTGGCAAAAGCCAGATATGGCAACCCTTTGGGCCGGCTGTTATGGCGTTGTGGTGCAACTTGATCTGCAACACCAACAGCTCTGGCTAAGCGGTGAAGGGCCCCAACGCCAGGCCCTTGAGGCTTTAATTCGCTCCGGCCCTGACCTATCGGAGGCTGCCGTTGCTCAAATGGGGGTTGCCATTGATCAATGGCATTGGCATACAACCATCAGCGAATTTGAGCGTCAAGTGGCAACCGTGCAGGCCTGGATCGGTGCCGGTGATTTATTTCAAGCAAATCTCACCGCCTGCGCTGAGCACAACCTCACCGTTAAAAGCGGTGCCCTCCAGCTATATCAACGCTTACGCCGCCGATGTCCCGCCCCCTTTGGCGGGGTGATGGTGGCCAGCAACGCTGAGGCGGTATTAAGTGCCTCACCGGAACGTTTTCTCAGTTGTGATGCAGCTGGCAATGTGGAAACCAGGCCGATTAAAGGCACCAGGCCCCGCCACCAAGATCCCGATTTGGATGCAGCGGCAGCAGCTGAATTAGTTAGCAGCCCTAAAGACCGAGCCGAAAATGTGATGATCGTTGATCTGTTGCGCAACGACCTCGGCCGGGTATGCACAACGGGCAGCATTGAGGTGCCGCAACTGGTGGGCTTGGAGAGCTATGCCCAGGTGCATCACCTCACCTCGGTGGTGAGCGGCAAGCTGCGGCCTGATCAAAACCCAGTGGCCCTATTGCGGGCCTGCTGGCCAGGTGGTTCGATAACTGGCGCACCCAAAATCAGTGCCTGCAGCCACCTAAATCAATTGGAACCGGTAGCCAGGGGCCCCTACTGCGGCAGTTTTTTTCGGTTTAACGTTGATGGCAGTTTTGATAGCAACCTATTAATCCGTAGCGTGATGTTGCGTGATAAACGCTTAAGAATCCATGGCGGTTGCGGCATCGTGGCCGATTCCAATCCGGAGCAGGAGGCTGCTGAACTGGGTTGGAAAATACAGCCACTGCTGGCGGCCCTCAGCTAGTGCAAGCCATCGCCTGGATAAACAATCAATGGGGCGATCCCCAAAACCTGGGCATCTGCCTGAGTGATCGGGGCCTGCGGCTGGCTGAGGGAGTATTTGAAACGCTGCTGATTCAGGCAGGCACAGCCCAACTATTAGATCAACATTTAGAGCGTTGGCGCAGGGGTGCCCAAACAATCGGCCTACCCCAACCACCTGATCGGGCCTGGCTCACAAACTGGCTTGCGGAAGCAATCAGGCGCAGCGGCATCGTTGCTGGGGCCCTACGGCTCAATTGGAGCCAAGGCGATGGCGGCGGCAGGGGTTTGGGCTTAGCAGAGAACGATGCAACGGGGCGTTTTTGGGCCACATTGCATGCCCATGAACCAAGTTTTCAACTACAGAGCACCATGGTGAGCACTCGCGTGCAACGTTGGGCAGATAGTTCATTGCGCCATTGCAAAACCTTTGCCTACGGGGAAATGGCCCTTGCCAAAAGGGAAGCAAACCAAGCCGGATATCACGATGCCCTGCTGTTGAGCAGTGCCGGCGGCCTCTGCTGTGGCAGCAGCGCCAACCTTTTAGTGCAACGGGATGGCAGATGGCTAACACCACCACTGGCTAGCGGCTGCCTACCTGGGGTAATGCGAGGGGAGGCCATAGGTCGAGGA
>NZ_PXVC01000017.1:56327-75302 GCF_003011125.1 Synechococcus lacustris str. Tous
GGCCATAGGTCGAGGAATAGCCATAGAAACTGCCCTTGGCGATGCCCTAACCCCGGGGGAACCCGCACTATTAATAAATAGCCTCGATTGCAAACCGATCACAGCGGCAGCGCTGCCATTGGCAAAACCACTATTTGAAACGCTTTTGCAACTGGGGCGACCTGGCGCTTAAAGGAAGCTTAAAAAAATCTAAATTTGGTAATTAGATGGCGATTTCGTGACCGTTGCAACTGTTGGCTTGGGGCGATCGTGGCTTGATGGTTTTGAAACTTCTTACCCCGAATGGCAATCCTTAATTGCAGCTACCGCAATGATTTAGAGCGAATGGTGATACTGCGTTGTTTTGGTTCAAACAACTACTACCTGGAGCGGGTGATCTTTCCATTTGAATTACTGAATTTTTCAGCACCCGGCGATGCTGAAGTGGAGATTTGGAGCCATGGCATCGGCGGACCTGAACTCGTAGAAACCCTCCGATCAAGGGAACTCAATAACGAAGAGAGCCAAGAAACCAATATGTTGCTAAGCGCTTAATTTAATAATATCAAACACTTAAAAATCTATCCACCACATCCTTACTTAGTTCTGCGGTTGGCCCGCTGGCTACCATGCCACCTTTTTGCATGGCGTAATACCAGTCGGCTTGTCTTACAAAATGCAAATGCTGCTCCACAAGCAACACGCTGATACCAGTGGTGGCAACAATGCGCTTAACGGCCCTCTCAATATCAAGAACCACCGATGGTTGAATGCCTTCGGTGGGTTCATCAAGTAGCAATAGTTTTGGTTTACCCAGCAAGGCCCGAGCAATCGCTAATTGCTGCTGCTGGCCGCCACTGAGGTCGCCGCCGCGGCGCTGCAAAAAACCCTCCAGCACAGGGAAGAGCTCAAATACCTGGGGGTCGATGTGGCGATGGCGCCGCAAGCCGCCGGGCAAGGCCTCCAAACCGAGAAGCAGGTTTTCCTTAACGCTCAACTGGGGGATTATTTCCCTGCCCTGGGGCACATAGGCGATGCCAGAACGGGCCCTTTGATGGGGAGCCAAATCTTCTAATTCCTTGGCCTCAAATCGAACGCTGCCGCTGCGCTGTTGCAACAGGCCAATAATTGTTTTCAATAAGGTAGTTTTGCCAACACCATTGCGACCAATCAAACAAACCATCTGGCCTGGTTGAACACTTAGATCAACATTTCGAAGGATATGGCTCTCGCCATAATAAACATTCAAAGCATGTATATCAAGAACAGGCATGGAACTAGTTGTCATGGTTGATCCTCCTCACGGCCGAGATAAACATCAATAACCCTGGGGTCGGCCTGCACCTGATCCATGGGGCCCTCACAAAGCACATGACCCTCATGCAAAACAGTAACCGGTGCCTGCAGATCACGAATGAAATCCATGTCGTGTTCAATCACTAGCACCGTGTGGCTGCCACTTAGTTCCTTTAATAATGCCGCTGTGTGAATAGTTTCCTCATCACTTAAACCAGCCACCGGTTCATCAACCAATAGCAATTCCGGGTCTTGGGCCACCAGCATTGCTATCTCTAGCCATTGTTTTTGGCCATGGGATAAACCACCGGCCAATTGCTGATCATGGGCGCCTAGCCCCACCAAAAGCAGCAGCTGTTGCACCCTCTCACGCAACTCAATTGTTAGTGGCTTTAGCAACAACTTTACGGGGGAGGAACCCTTGGCAACGGCCAATTCAAGGTTGCGCCTACAGGTGAGCTTTTCAAATACCCTTGGCGTTTGAAACTTACGGCCAATGCCGAGGCGGGCGATGTGATGTTCAGGCTTACCAATTAATGGCTTACCCTTGAATAAAACCTGGCCGCTGCTGGGGCGCACCTTGCCTGTAATCACATCAAGGAAGGTGGTTTTACCCGCGCCATTAGGGCCAATAACAGCCCTTAATTCACCAGCTTCTAATTTTAAATCAAGTTGATTTAAGGCAAGAAAGCCATCAAAGCTAACCGTAACCGCCTGCAGCTCAAGAATAGGGGTCATGATTTAAGCTCCGGATCTAAATCAAGGGAGGGATAGGTAGCTGCCTTTGGGGCGCGGCCTAGCATGGCAAGCAAATGATTCGGCCCACCATTACGCCACCAGCCCACCAAACCATCGGGCAAGGCAGTAACAACTAAAAGGAATAGTGCCCCTTGAATAAACAACCAAGTTTCAGGCAACTGCTCACTAATCAAGCTCTTAGCAAAATTGATCAGCAAGGCGCCTAAAATCGCCCCAACCAGGGTGCCGCGGCCGCCCACAGCAACCCAAATCACCATTTCAATAGAAAATGGTACCGCCATAAATTGAGGCGAAACAATACCCGATTGCACCGTGTAAAGCGCCCCGCTAATGCCAGCTAGGGCACCAGCAATAACAAATACAAGTGTTTTGTAAGCGGTGGGATTATAGCCGGTAAATCTAAGCCGCTGTTCATCATCCCTCAAGGCAATTAAAGCATCTCCAAAGCGGCCACGAATCAACCATTTGCACAACAACCAAGCCAGAAATAACACAAGCACAGTTAATAAGTATAAATTACGCTGCATGCCGTCGCTGCCAACTAATTCACCAAGGAAGCGGGCGGTGTCGGTTTTTAGGCCATTTGTGCCATTGATTAAACGCTGCTGACCATTAAAAAAATTGTAGAAAACCAGCAGTGCAGCTTGGGTGAGGATTGAGAAGTAAACCCCCTTGATGCGATTACGAAACACTAAAAACCCCAATATTCCCGCCACCAATGCAGGGATTATCCAAATGGCAAAAAATGTAAAAATTCCCGAGTTAAATGGCTGCCAAAAAGCTGGCATGGTTTTCACACCATATAAACCAAAGAATTCAGGCAATTCTCCAGGGGCAAGGTTTTGCAGTTGCAGGTGCATTCCCAAGGCATAGCCACCTAGGGCAAAGAAAATTCCCTGGCCAAGGCTTAGTAAGCCCGTGTAGCCCCAAATCAAATCAATACCCAAAGCCACAATACCAAGGGATAGAAACCGGCCCAGTAGATTGAGTCGAAACGGCGGCAGTAAAAGCGGCAGAATTAAAGCTATGCAAACAAAAACAAGAAAAGGCAAATAACGAAAAATCAACTTCCTAGGCATTGATGTATTAACTAAATTCATCACCTATACCTCCACCATGCGTCCCCGGGGTGGGAATAACCCCGCCGGACGGAACTGCAGGAACACAACAATCAAGGCAAATACCAGCACCTTTGCCATCGAAGTTGTGGCAAAAAAAGTAATAAGTTCATTTAAAGCTGCTGGCATGGTGGGCCAAACCAGCAGGAGGGAACCAGAGCCCAACACATAACTAAGCACCCCAATGCCAAGGGCCGCCAGCACGGTGCCCAGCAGTTTGCCAACACCACCCAGCACCACCACCATGAAGCAGTCAACGATGTAATTACCACCAAGATTGGGGCCAACGGAACCCAATAGGGTTACAGCAACTCCTGCCACACCGGCCAAACCTGATCCCACCAAAAAAGTGAGGGCATCTACGGTTTCAGTGGGGATACCCAAGCAGTTGCTCATCGAACGATTTTGGGTAACGGCTCGAATCCGAATACCCCATACGCTTTTTTGTAAAAACCAGTTCACTGAAACCAGGGCAATAATAGTTAGGCCAATTATAAATAATCTCGCCACGGGCATATTTACAGAGCCGATATCAATGGAACCCCGCAACCATTGGGGCGCTGTAACATCAATATTTCTTGCGCTAAACCAGGCTTGATCTAATACCCTAACGCTGCCAAGGGAAGCAGCTAAGCCAATACCTATGGCTGAAGCTAATAACCAATTAACAAAATTAAGCAGCGGTGCCCAACGCTGCTGCCACCAATGGCTTGGCAGGAAGCGATGCACAAATAGGCCGAGGGCCACTGAAAGCAGCAGGCCAAGGGCAAAGGCAGTTGATACCGATCTCACAAACTGCTGCAGAATCAAACTCACCCCCCATGTGGCCAGCAAGGTTTCTAGGGGCCTGCCATAAAGCCTGCGTATAACAGTTGCCTCCAGCAATAAACCAGCTAAACCACTAACTAAAAATGCCAAGGGTATTGAAATTAATATATAAATCGGAAACAAGCCTTCCAAAGGGCCTGTTTTTAAAAGATTTTGCACCACAAATGTGGTGTAGGCCCCAAGCATCATCAATTCACCGTGGGCCATGTTGATAACACCCATCAAACCAAACACCACAGCCAAACCAAGGGCTGCTAACACTAAAACCGAGCCAATTGCCAAACCATTAAAAAGGGTGTCGAGAAATAGATTCATACCAGCTCAAAAAACAAAAAAAGCATTTAATCAAATCCATGAAAAAGAGAGGGGGCAGATGCCCCCTACTCTATAAATTAGTTTAAATAAATTGAATTAATTTATCCAGTGATCACATTTTGTACTTACCGGCATCGGGGCGCTTCTGTGTCCAGTCGCAGGTGAAACCTTTGGTTTCAGGAACATATTGGTTCCAGGCCACTGGTTTTTTGAAGCCCTGGTTTTCGAGAATCTTAAACATGCCATCCTTTTGCACCTCACCGATCAGCACTAGCTTCTCAACGTGGTGATTGGGTTGAACGGTTACCTTGCCCTCCGGCGCATTGAAGCTAACGCCAACCAAGGCTTCACGAACCTTGTTGTCGTCTACGCTCTTAGCCTTTTCGGCCGCTGCCGCCCAGAGATAAACCATCATGTAAGCGGCTTCTGCAGGGTCGTTTGTAACGCGCTTATCGCCATATTTAGCTTTGAAATCAGCTGTGAACTTCTTGGAAGCCGGTGTATCTAGGCTCTGGAAATAATTCCAGGCAGCAAATGTGCCCTCGAGATATTCGGGGCCAATGGCGGCAATCTCCTCTTCTGCAATCGAGAAGCTCATAATGGAATAACCATTGGCAGGAGTGATGCCAGCAGCCTTCATTTGCTTGAAGAATGCAACATTGCTATCACCATTCAAGGTGTTTACAATCACACCACCCTTAGGTAATGCCTGTTTAATTTTAGCAATGATTGGGGCCACTTCAGTGTTACCCAAGGGTAGATAATCCTCCCCCACTAACTTACCGCCTTTAGCTTTCAACTGCTCCTTCATGATCGTGTTAGCCGTGCGGGGATACACGTAATCCGAACCCACCAAGAAGAAGTCTTTACCTTTGTTTTTCAGGAGCCAATCAACGGCTGGTTCAGCCTGTTGATTTGGGGTTGCACCGCTATAGAAAATGTTTTTGGAACACTCCTGACCCTCGTATTGAATTGGGTAAAAGAGGAAGTGATCCTTGGCTTCATAAACCGGTAACATCGCCTTACGGCTGGCGGAAGTCCAACCGCCAAACACAACGGCAACCTTATCTTGATCGATAAGCTTTTTGGATTTTTCAGCAAAGGTGGGCCAATCAGAGGCGCCATCTTCCTCAACTGGAACGATCTTTAATTTTTTACCATCGATAACAACGCCACCTTTAGCGTTGATCTCATCAATAGCCATTAATTCAGCTTCAGCCACCGTATTTTCAGAGATGGCCATGGTGCCACTGCGGGAGTGCAGGATGCCCACCTTTACCTCACCATCAAATCCCCCTTCAGCCTTTTTTTCACCACTGCAAGAAACAACCGAAAGGCTGGTGATCAAAGCTGTTGTGCCGCCTAGGGCACGAACAAAAAGCTTGTTAGAGCGAACGGACGCCATGCAAAAACTCCAAGTTTTGACCCGCGATGCGGCGGTGTACGTTTTGGAACTTATGGCTAGGCGGGGGAAGCGGTTGTAGCGATTGAAACCTTCCTAGAAGTTTGGTAACTGTTGCAACAGGAATTGCTCCACTTGCTCAACACCTTCACCTGTTTTTAGGTTGGTAAAACACCAGGGCCTTGCAGCACGCATGCGTTCGGTGTCGCTATTCATCAAAGCCAGATCAGCACCCACCATGGCTGCCAGATCGATCTTATTTATCACCAACAAATCTGAACGGGTAATACCGGGGCCCCCCTTACGGGGGATCTTATCGCCGGCGGCCACATCGATCACATAAATACAAAGATCCACTAATTCGGGGCTAAAGCTGGCAGCAAGGTTGTCGCCACCGCTTTCCACCAGCACTAAATCAAGATCTGGGAAAGCCCGCTCTAATTCCTCCACCGCTGCCCGGTTGATCGAGCAATCCTCTCGAATGGCCGTGTGGGGGCAGCCTCCGGTTTCCACGCCACGGATTCTTTCGGGGGCCAAGGCACCCACCCGCGTTAAAAACTGGGCATCCTCTTGGGTGTAGATGTCGTTGGTAACAACTGCAATTTGCAGCCGTTCCCGCAAACGCTTGCATAGGGCTTCCACCAGGGCTGTTTTGCCGCAGCCCACCGGCCCAGCCACCCCAACCCGCAAACGACTCATCCCACCACTTTATTTGCCCGTTGCAGCAACGGCTCAGACAGGGTTACATCAATTGCTTTTGCTGTGGTGCGATTGAGCAGCAGTTCCGTTTTTGTGAGTGGTTCAAACGCCATTTTCGCTGGTGATTCGCCTTTCAATACCCGCACGGCCAATTCACCAGCTGCAAAACCATCGTCGTAATAACTCCAACCGATCACCCCCAAACAACCGGGCAGATCAATATCAGGGGGATCTACGGAATAAACGGGGATTTTGCGTTCCAGCCCCACTTTGCAGATCGAACTAAAGGCTTGGATAGTGGCGTAATCACCAATTTTCACAAAAGCACCAACCTTGTCTTCCGCCAGCGCTTGAGCTGCTTGCAACACCTCACCGGAATTAGCAACGGGCTGGGTTTCCACTCGTATGCCGCGGCGGGCTGCCTCCTGCAGCAGCACTTTCGCTTCAAATTCGGAATTGGGCTCCCCTGGGTTGTAGATCAAGCCAACGGTGCTCAAATTTGGATCCACTTCACGGGCAAGATCTAACTCTTTTCCCACTGGGTTGGTGCCAATAGTGCCCACCACATTTGGCTTGTGTTGGCCCACACCGCCAGGGGGTGTGCCAGCTCCCGCACCCCAGGGATTGGAGCAGTAGCAAAACACCACCGGCAAGGTAGCTGGGGCCACCTGCATGGCAGCCTGCAGTGGTGGCGTGCCAATTGCCAGGAATAGATCTACCGGTGCACCCACGAATTGTTTAGCCACCAAAGTGGTGTTAGCCAATTCACCGGCTGCATCTTTTTGAATCACATTGAGGGATTTACCCTCCACATAACCGGCCTTTGCAAGGGCTGCCATGAAACCCTTGCGCACTGAATTGGGCGGTGCCGCATCAATGAATTGCAGCATGCCAATGGTGGGACCTTTAACGCGCTTATTTCCACCAATTTGGGAGCAGGCAGCCAGCAGCACTGTTCCGCCCAAGCCAGCTCCGGCCAGCCCTAAAAATGCACGACGATCCATTCCCATCAATCAAACATCGGATAACTGCACTTTGGCGGAGCCATAAAGTTCCCGCAAGCTGGCAACGCTGAGGGCTGCTTTGTCGGCGCCGCTCCAATCGCCCACCACCTGGCCCTCATGGAGCATCAAAAGGCGATCGCCGTGGTTTAGGGCCTGCTCCAAACTGTGGGTAACCATCAAGGTGGTGGTACCCAAGCGCCGCACTAACCGCTCCGTTAATTGCATAACTAGGGCCTCCGCCTTGGGATCTAGGGCAGCGGTGTGTTCATCAAGCAACAGCAGCTGCGGTTCCGCCAAGGTGGCCATCACCAGGCTGATCGTTTGTCGCTGGCCGCCAGATAGTTGACCAATCGGTGTATTCACCCGATCGGCAAGGGGTAAACCAAGGCTTTCCAACAGCTCTTGATAACGGCGCAGGTCGGCTTGATTGGGATGGATGCCGAGCAAGCTTTGCAGGCGAAATGGGGAATGGCGGCGCGATTCAGCTAAGCGCAGATTTTCAGCGATGCTGAGGCCAGGGGCTGTGCCATCTAACGGATTTTGCATCACACGACCAATCCAGCGAGCCCGGCGGTAATCGCTCAGCTTTTGTAGGGAGCGCTCCCCCAATTTCAAGCTGCCGGCCTGGGCGGGAAGGGTGCCAGCCACCAAATTGAGCAGGGTCGACTTACCGGAGCCATTGCTGCCGATAACCACCAAGAATTGAGCCGTGGGGCACTCAAGGTTGAAATCCTTGAAAAGCTGCCGCCAACCACCGCCGGGTTGGCTGTGGCCCCAGGCCAAACCTTCAATGTGCAAACTCATAACCGCCGGCCCCCATCGGCAAGGCCCGGTAAACGCAGCCGGCCAAGCGTTAAGGCGCCAAGCAGCAGTAGGGCTGTTACCAGCTTTAAATCCACCGGCTCCAAACCCAGTTGCAAGGCAATTGCAATCATCAAACGAAACAGGATTGAGCCCAGCACCACAGCAGCAAGGGCCATGGGGATCGTGCGCGGCCTACAAATCGATTCACCAACAATCACAGCCCCAAGGCCAAGGATTAAGGAACCAAGCCCCATGGTTACATCGGCAAAACCCTGATAGAAGGCAACTAATCCACCGGCTAGGGCCACCAAACCATTCGCTAAAGCAATGCCGATGGTTAGGCCCTTGGCACCACTCACACCATTGGCCCGGGCCATGGTGGGGTTATTGCCAAGGGCCCTCAAAGCAAGCCCTAAATCTGTGGCGAGCAACAGGGCAAGCAAAGCGATTAAGCCCAGCACCACCAAGCTCAGGGCAAGGGCCCAATCGGCATCGCTATCAAGGCCAAAATCCAAACCGATCAAAGGGATATTTGATCTATCCATCAAACGCAGGGTGATCGAGTAGAGCCCTGTGCTGGTGAGGATGCCGGCAAACAAATCATTAACGCCAAGGCGGGTGTGAATCAAGGCGGTCACACAGCCGGCTAAGGCACCACTAAGCACTGCCGCAATTAGGGCAACAGCGGGATTGATGTTGTTAGTGATAAGTACTGCTGCCATGCCCCCACCGAGGGCAAAGGAGCCGTCTACGGTGATATCAGCGAAATTAAGTACCCGCAGGGTGAGGTAAACGCCAAGGGCAAGGCCGGCATAGGCAAGGCCCTGGTTGTAAGCACCAAGCCAAAGTGAAAACATTGCCAACAGCTTCTAAACCCCATTGTGCTGCCCCTAACCGCAATTGCTTGATTTCAGCGCGATCGACCCCCTAACCCTTGCAGCCTTAATCGCCTGCGGCCTAGCGGGGGGATTCATCAACACGATTGCCGCCAGTGGTGCCACCGTTACCTTGCCCACCATGATCAGCCTGGGGCTGGCGCCAGGGCTTGCCAATGGCACCAACCGATTGGCGGCTGTTGCTGGTTTGGCCACTGCCACCTGGCGCTTTCAGCAGGCTGGTGCAATCCCTTGGAAGCTAACCCTGAAGGCCACAGCTCCAATGGTGATCGGCGCCAGCATTGGCGCCTTTGGGGCAACCGCCTTAGCTGATCGCTGGATCAGCTTGGCCGTGGCTATTTCACTCCTATTTGTGTTGATCACCCTGATCACTAAACCAGCAGAGCTTTTAAAAGAAGAGTCCGTGGTTGCAAATAACCAAACCACGGAGTTGGGGCCCCTTTTCTATGGCCTAATGGCCCTAACAGGGCTGTGGGCCGGTTTTATCTCCCTGGGTTCTGGGGTGATGACATTACTGGTGCTAGTGCTAGCCGGCAAAATACCACTAAAAACAGCAAATATCCTCAAATGTTTTGTGAGGTTAAGTTCAAGTTTAGTGGCATTAGTGATATTTGGTTTGCGCGGTGATATCAATTGGCTTTGGGCCTTGCCGCTATCGCTATCGAGCATGGTTGGGGCAAATTTAGCTGCAAAACTGGCCCTGGGCAGCCAGGCAAGCCAATGGATATTCCGCTCTTTAATTGTGGTGGTGTGTTTAGAAGCGGCCAGTTTTTTATGGCGGCTTAATCCAGGCCTACCGGCCTAGCGCTCTGGAGAGGCGGCAGCCGCTGGCATCAAAGGCAGGCTAACCTTGCCCAAAGCAGTTCAAACGGGCGCTAGCCAGTGGCCATAATTAATGCGGAGGAGTTAAGCAAAACCTATCGAATTAGCGAAAAGCAACCGGGATTTGCCGGAACATTGCGGCATTTAGTGCAACGCAAACACCGGGAGATAACTGCGGTAAATAAAATTAGTTTTTGCATCGAACCGGGTGAAATTGTTGGTTTTCTTGGCCCTAATGGGGCAGGAAAAACAACAACTTTAAAAATGCTCACGGGCCTAATTCATCCCACTAGTGGCAAACTCTCAGTAGCTGGCCATAAACCATGGCAACGAAAAGCGCGATTTTTAGGCCAGATCACCCTGGTGATGGGTAATAGGCAACAATTGTTGTGGGATCTTCCAGCTCTTGATTCATTAAAAGTTAATGCGGCTGTTTACGGCATCCCAGAAAAAGAAGCGCAGCGCCGTATAAATGAACTTGCAGAAATGTTAGAACTTGGCGAAGAGCTGCTAAGGCCATTGCGAAAATTGTCGCTGGGCCAGAGAATGAAAACGGAATTACTTGCAGCGTTACTACATCAACCTGCCGTGTTATTTCTTGATGAACCAACCCTGGGCTTAGATGTAAATGCCCAGGTGCGGGTTAGGGAATTCCTGGCTGATTACAACAAACGAACGGGGGCAACAATGCTGCTCACAAGCCACTACATGGGCGATATCACCACCCTATGTCCACGGGTATTACTCATCCATCAAGGTGAATTATTTCATGATGGTTCCCTCAGCGAACTAACCCAAAAGCTTGCCCCCTGCAGCCAAGTGCGCATGGAACTAAGCAAAATTCATAGCATTGAGGATTTCCGCGGCTACGGCGATATTCACTCCCTGGAGGGCCACCAGGTGCAGCTGTTAATACCTCGCGCTGAACTATCGGAACGGGTAGCAGCATTACTAAAGCGCTTTGAAGTGGTTGACCTAGAAGTGAGTGCCCCGCCGATAGAGGAATTGATTGGCGGCCTATTTCGCCATAGGGATAAGTTATGAAATGGGCATGGCGGGTAGCTCGGGCGCTGATAACAAGCCAATACGCCCTAATGCTGGAATATCGAGCAGAAATTATCCTCTGGGCACTTTCAGGGGTGCTGCCTTTGATAATGCTGGGGGTGTGGAGCGGCTCTGGCGCAGCTAATGCTGCGGGCATATCAGCGCAGCAGCTGAGTCGCTATTTTCTTGCTGCTTTTGTGGTGAGGCAATTTACGGTGGTGTGGTTAATAAATGTATTTGAAGAAGATGCTCTGCAAGGCAGATTATCACCTTTTTTACTGCAACCGATATCGCCTTTATGGCGCTACCTAACCGCCCATTTAAGTGAACAGGCATCTCGCATTCCCATTGTTGCGGTGCTGCTAGCACTGCTTGGAATAGCTGCACCTGGCTTAATCTGGCTGCCATCAGCGGGGGCGCTATTTTTTGGATTTATGGCAATTATGGCTGCATTTTTACTTAGATTCTTACTGCAACTTGTATTAACTACTTTCTGCTTTTGGAGTGAAAAAGCAGCTGCAATTGATCGCTTACTTATGATTCCATATATGTTTCTTTCGGGTATTGTGGCGCCCATAGATACCTTTCCACCTGCCGTAAAGCGGCTTGCGATGGCAACCCCCTTCCCCTGGATGATTGATTTTCCTGCAAGGCTAATAGCAGGTGAACCGGTGAATATTGCGCTTGGGTTTGCGGCAATCACTGCCTGGTGTTTATTACTACTGCCAATTTGCCATCTGCTCTGGCGGGCGGGCCTAAGGCGTTACTCCGCCATGGGAGCATGAAGGAAATAAAACGCTATTGGAGCAGTTTATGTTGCTTTTGGAGTAGCTCCATTGCAGCTGAATTTGAATATCCGCTCAATGCCTGGGTTGAATTGTTATCTGTGCTTGGCAATTTAGCTGGCAGCATATTTGTGCTTAAGCTGTTATTTGGCAATGGCGTTTCCCTGGGGGGCTGGAGCTGGAATGGCTCATTAATAGTATTAGGTTTATATACAATTTTAGATGGATTTACAACCTGCGTGTTGCAACCAAATCTGAGCCGCATCGTGAATCATATCCAAACGGGCACCCTTGATTATGTATTACTAAAACCAATAGATAGCCAATTTTGGCTTTCCACCCGCACGGTGTCCCCCTGGGGTTTACCTGGAATAATTGCAGGCTTTTGTTTAATTAGCTGGGCATTAATCAAGCCAAGTTCAAGCATTGGCTACGGCCTGCCATCCGGTGGAGCCATGCTGCTTGCCATTGCACTACTTATAGCTTCTTTAGCAATACTCTATAGCCTCTGGTTTGTATTAGCAGCTCTAAGTATTTGGTTCATCAAAGTGTGGAATGCCACCGAAGTTTTAAGGTATACCTTAGTTGCTGGTAGATATCCCGTTAGCGCCTACCCCCCTGCGCTTAGGTTAATTTTTACTTTTGTATTACCGGTGGCATTTCTAACAACTATTCCGGCAGAGGCGCTACTTGGTAAAAGTTCAAGCATCTGGGCAATCGGCGCTTTAGGTGTTGCAGGAATTTGTTTAACCGGCAGCCGCTTATTATGGAACTATGCGCAACGATTTTACACATCTGCTTCTAGTTAATAACACTTAATTTGCTACTTCATAAAGATATTTCTGAAAACTTGAAAATAGTATGCCGATTTCTTCTGCCTTTCCAAGGTCTGCTACGGCATCTGAAATGCTTTTTTGGTAACGAAGCTGCAGCAGTGGTGTGAGTTTTTGGGAAGTGGTGAGGATTGTGGGAACTGTTTTTTCGTTATCTTGAAAATTCTTGAGATGTGTGTTGCCTAATTTGCCATCGTCTGCTGTAACCCGTTGGCAGTAGTTGGGGTTATTGCTGCTATTGAGCCCCAAGTGACTTCATCAAACAGATCGGCTTCGAGCATCGACCTCGCGGCCGGGCGGTGCCGCGGGCGCCATGAAAATCCGCTACTTCCCAGCTACCGAAACCTCACCATCGCGCTGGCATTGGGGGGCGAGCTCAGCTTGATCGAAGCAGTTCAACACCTTGAGAAGCGGCAAACCGCCGGTCAAAGCTCAGCACTGGCAATGCCCCGATGTTGGTGGCCCGGGCCAGAATCAACTGATCAGCCAGATCTCCTCCCTGGCGAAATTGCTCAAGGGCATCGATCACCGCGTCGATGTCATCCACCACCACACCGCGGGTGCGCACCAGCCGCTCCAGTAGCTGGTAGCGGGTTGCACGCTCAAGGTTGTATCCCCGGAGCACCCAAGCCACCTCGGCTAGCACCACATCGGGCAGGTAAATACCACCACTGGCGATGGCATCGAGAAAGGCTTGCTCGGCGATCGGGGTTTGCTGTGGGTCATCCCCAATCAGCAGCCGCACCACCACGTTGGTGTCAAGTGTCCTCACCGCCTACAGCCAGGGCAATGGCCCGGTCCATGTCGTGAATGGTCAACACCCGATCCACTTTGGGACGGTTTCGGAACAGATCCTCCGGCTCGTATTTGGAGGGCACCAGCACCAATCGGCCGTTCCGATCGATGGAGGCCTGCAGCCTGGCACCAGGTGCCAGGCCAAGCGCCTCTCGTAACTGACGGGGAATCGTCAATTGCCCCTTACTAGTGAGCGTGATAGTTGCCATTGAATAATCGTAAGGCCATTTGCCTTACCGATGCGGCACTACGCCGCTGAACTTTGAGCTCGCGTTGGCGAAGGCGTCATCCACAACGTCATCCCCGCACCAGCGGCTGTAGGCAGCCAGAAGTGGTGTGGATCAACCCGCCAGCTCATGATTTCATCGCCCAAACGGCTACGTTGGCACTGGCCGCCTACCTGACAGCTAGCGGTTATTAGGATTGCTTTGATCTGATTGATCTGATCGCACGATTAATCTCCAAAACAGGAAAGCCCGATGCCATCAACTCTCGGCAGAGGCCCGCGCCAAAAGAACCTGTCCCCTCTATGGCAAATATCGGCTGTGATGGTGCGCAGCAGTGGCAGAGGCGATCATTGTAATAAGTGTGACTGATTTTCAAAGCTGCAGGCCTTTAGTGGGGCACTACTTTTCGCATAAAGCACAACGCCAACACGGCTGATGTGGTTGAGCAGGGCGGGATGGCTTAATGAGGCCATCAGAGAGAGATCAATTTGATATGGCAGCAAAAGCTCATCCAGCTCGTTACTAATTCGCGTCAGCAGAGTGTGATCCAGTTCATCACCGCAGAGTGTTAGGTCTATGTCTGAACCTGGGCGATAGGTTTGCTTGGCACGCGAGCCATAAAGCACGGCCTTTTCCACCTCGGGAAATTGGGCCAACACGGCCCTGATGCGTTCCACCGTGACCTCACGCAAACCGTGGTTCATGCGGAATCCTCCTTCTCCAGTTCAAGAAACCGGCGCTGGAATGCTGCGAACGCAGGAACATAGAGCGTTAAAACTGCCTCCATGATCTTTACGGCCACGTCGTTGTTGTAAGTGTGAGACGACTCATTGCGATGCTTGATCATTTCCATCCATGCCTCGCCGTTTTCGATGAGTTCTGCGGCGAAGGCAGCGCGGGTGGCGTCCTTTGATCCATACAGTTTCTGGAATGAACCGCGGGCGCTGAGGAAATCCTTGAACGTATTCCATGCAAGCTCATGGGTAAATTCGAAGGCTTGGATGAGCCCCTGCCGCTCCAGATCCGATAGATCACGCTGATCCGCCAGCTCAGACGCCTCGCTCAACCGGGCAAAGGCTCGCTTGAAGTTGTCGAAACGCTGAATCCAGCGGATGTCGTGGCGCTCATCACTGGAGGAAGTCAACGGATAGCCAAGCTCTTCAAACCAATGGTGCCAGTAGCCCTGCCGCGTTGCCAGCCAAACCTTGAATTATTAACTCCTAAAAAGCCTCGAATAAAGGGCTCCATGCTGCAATTGAGCAAGGCCTGCCCCCACCCCGGAGCTAAACATTTGGCGTGGATCTTGGCTGATTAAATAATTAGCTTGGCTACTAATTAAAGGAACCAATTGCAGCTGCAGGCATTGGCCTTCAGTTGCACCAAGGGGTATCAACCTTACTGCTGCACTGATTTGATTTGCCAGCCAACCATATAAATAAGCCTCCACTAAATCAGTTGCCGCTAGAT
This sequence comes from Synechococcus lacustris str. Tous, assembly GCF_003011125.1. GTDB lineage: Bacteria > Cyanobacteriota > Cyanobacteriia > PCC-6307 > Cyanobiaceae > Synechococcus_D > Synechococcus_D lacustris. The sequence goes on from NZ_PXVC01000017.1 coordinate 71,401, forward strand.
CTAAACAATGGCCGGCCCAAGCCCAAGCAGCAGTCCAACCCAAACCCGTTAACTTCAAGCCCGTTAACTTCAAGCCCTGGCTCTGCTCAGTTAATGGCCAGCCCATCGCGGCAAGTAGTTGTAGTAGGGAACCAGCCATTTGCCACTGCTGCGCCCGTATTTCAGGCGCTTCCCGCTGGGCGATCAACCAACCATTTAGATCAAGCAACTGCTCCATATTTGAAGTTTTAAAGGCCTGTTGCATAGGCCCTAGGGCAGCTGCCTCCACCGCAAGCAAACCAAATTGCAATTCAGCCTCAAGCCAGGCCTTCAGGGTTGCCCCATCCCTGAGCTCACCCGCCTGCACTAACACCTCCAAACCTTCGGCATAGCTGAAAGCACCCACCGGCAAAGCGGGGCTCACAAGTTGCAGTAAGGCCAGGGGCAGGGTCATGGATGGCTATGGCTAGCGCCATAGGCGCCACTTTCGGGCAGGAAGGGGGCCTGCAGGTGGGCAACTTGCAAACCGCGGTGGCCTAATAAATGCTCCAAAACAGGGTCGGCCAAAAGCCTTAATTGATCGGCTTGCAACTCCAAGGCCACGTGGCGATTACCGAGGTGATATGCAGCCTGCAGCAGGGCCAGGGGATCATTGCTGCACACCACCAGTAGTGGTTCATCTGCAGCCACCACTACAGCTAGTGGCATATTTTCCACGGCCCCTAATAATTGCCCTGGTGCCAGGGGTTCGCCCCTTGGCAACTGCAGCAACACCTCTTGGCCGCCACTGCAGCGGCGCAAACCGCGGCAGATCTGCCGTTCAGCCGCCGTGAGTGGCAGCTGCAATAAAGCCTCTCCAGCTGCGGAACTGCAGCGATGCTGCAGCAGCAATGGCCTGGTTTCCTGTTGCATGGATCCAAGCTGCCATAACCCCATGGCCCAAGCCACTGCCACCCCTAGCCCTTGGCGGGGCACAGCAAATTTGCAATTTGCAGCCAGCAGCCAAGGGCTCACCAGCTTTCAAGGGGGCAGCACCGCCCCTTTAAAGCTAATGCGGGCATTTGCTGGCGCCGATGGCCGCTGTGAACTGCCCCTTTTGCATACAGCCGGCGGCCTGGTGGGCGGTGATCAACTCAAAATCGAACTAGGGCTTGGCGCCAACAGCCGCGCCCTGATAACCAGCGTGGCAGCCCAAAAGGTTTACGGCATTAAGGGCCAGTGGGCCCACATCGATATAGAAACCCAGCTAGGGCCGGGCGCTGATCTGGAATGGTTGCCCCAGGAAACCCTGGTATTTGAAGGGGGCCTGCTGCAACAGCAGCAGCGGCTGGAGTTAGCTGAAAACGCCAGCTGGCTAGGCATCGATGTGGTGCGATTTGGCCGCACCGCCAGGGGAGAAACCCTGGGCAATGGTTGCTGGCGCAGCAGCCTCGAAATCCAGCGCAAATCAGCCAGCGGCCGGCGCTGGGAACTGGTGGATCGGCTCCAAATCAATCGGGATTGCCTTGATAGCGCCCATGGGCTCAAGGGCCAGCCGGTGCTGGCCAGCCTGGTGTGGGCGGCACCAAGCCCCCTGGATAGCAACAAACTCCAAGCCCTAATCAACCAAGGCCGCCAAGACAGCCTGGAACTCGAGGGAGAAATGGCCCTTGGCAGCCTGCAACAGGGCTTAATTGCCCGCTACCGGGGACCCTCCAGCCAAGCGGCCCGCCACTGGTTTTATCGCCTATGGGCCCGGATTCGCCAACTGCGCGGTTTAAGTGCGCCGCTAGCGCCAAGGGTGTGGCCCCTGCAGGAATATTCACATGCCCCAGCTCTCAACTGAGCAGCCACCACCACAACGGCACAGTAATTAGAGCCATTGCAGTGCTTATTAGCACCAAACCTGCCGCTGCATTAACGCCTTCCCCTTCCGCCTCCGCCATCAACAGCACTGAGATCGCTGTGGGGGCTGCCGCCTGCAGCACTAAGGCATCAGCCACACCAGCTGGCAATGCAAGTAGGCGGCCAAGAATTGCAAACAACAGCGGCAACAGCAGCATTTTAAAAAGCAAAGCAGGCGCCAAAGGGCGCCAATTGAAACCAGGCTGGATTTCGCCTTGGTTCAACATCACCCCCAAACGCATCCCCACCAGCAATAAAGCCAACAGCAACACCAAGCGGGCTGGCCACCAGAGCAGGGCAGCAAGGGGTGCTTGCCATGGGGTTAGTTGCAGCACAAAGGCAAGCAAAAAGCCATGGGTGGCTGGGCTTTGGCCCAGATCGCGGCGGAAGGAACGGCGCCCCTGGCCGGCGGCTGCCACCAGGCGTGGGCCGAGGGTCCAACTCAAAAGTGTGCCGGCCAGGTCGTAGGCGATGGCAGCCCCTAGGGCCTGGGGTGGCAATAGGGCCAAGGCCACCGGAATGCCGAAGTAGGTGGTGTTACCCGTTACCGCCCCCAGTTGCAACACCCCAGAGGGCAGCAGCCGCGGCCAACGCTGCAACAACAACATCAATGCAGCAATCAATAGCAGTGCCAGGGCGCCCGCCTGTAAAAAATCCCGATTTAAGCCAGAACGCAGCAGCAAAGCAGCCACACTCAAGGGAATGCCAAAGCGCACCAGCGGTTGCGCCAATGCTCCAGGCAGTAGCGGCCAACGCATACCGATGGCCAAGCCAAGGGCCAAAGTTGGGATTAGTTCCAGCAAAAGTGGCAGCACAGCCCCCCCAACGATCAACAGTGATTGCAGCCCATGCACCTATCTCCCCAGGAAAAAGACAAGCTCTTAATTGTTACCGCAGCCCTATTGGCGGAGCGGCGCTTAGCGAGAGGTTTGAAACTGAACCACCCGGAGGCGGTGGCTTGGCTCAGCTTTCAAATCCTGGAGGGGGCGCGGGATGGCAAAACCGTAGCGGCCCTTATGCAGGAAGGCAGTACTTGGTTAAACCGCAGCCAAGTGATGGCTGGGGTGGCGGAACTGATAGATGAAGTGCAAATGGAAGCCACCTTTCCCGATGGCACCAAGCTTGTAACCCTGCACCAACCAATCAGGCCATGATCCCAGGCGAACTGCTACCGGAACCAGGCAGCATTGAACTCAATGCCGGCCGCCCTGTTACCAATTTGATGGTGGCCAATAGCGGCGATCGCCCCATCCAGGTGGGCTCCCATTTCCATTTTGCCGAAGCCAATCCTGCGCTGCTATTCGATCGGGAAGCAGCCCGGGGCCAACGGCTTGATATTCCCGCCGGCACCGCCGTTCGCTTTGAACCCGGCGATCAACGCCAAGTGCAGCTGGTGCCCTTTGTGGGAGCCCGCCGGGTGGTGGGTTTCAACGCTCAAATCAACGGAGCTCTCTGATGGCATATCAAATCGATCGCCGCAGCTACGCCGAAACCTATGGCCCCACCACCGGCGATCGCCTGCGGTTGGCCGACACAGAATTAATCCTCGAGGTGGAAAAGGATTTCACCAGCTATGGCGATGAGGTGAAATTTGGCGGCGGCAAAGTAATTCGCGATGGCATGGGTCAAGGCCAAAGCAGCCGCGCCGCCGGCGCCGTAGACACGGTGATTACCAATGCGCTGATCCTTGATTGGTGGGGCATTGTGAAGGCGGATATTGGCATCAGAGATGGCCGCATCTGCGCCATCGGCAAGGCGGGTAATCCTGATATCAGCAACAACATCGATATCGTGATCGGCCCTGGCACCGAAGCAATTGCCGGCGAGGGCCATATCCTCACCGCCGGTGCCATAGATACCCATATTCACTTCATCAGCCCCCAGCAGATTGAAACCGCCCTAGCCAGTGGTGTTACCACGCTGCTGGGGGGCGGCACTGGCCCAGCCACCGGCACCAATGCCACCACCTGCACGCCGGGGGCTTTTCACCTGGCCCGGATGTTGCAGGCGGCTGAAGGTTTACCGGTGAACCTGGGCTT
>NZ_PXVC01000170.1 GCF_003011125.1 Synechococcus lacustris str. Tous
TTCATAAGCAAAGCGTTTCATTACATCAGCCATTTCAGCTGCTAATTGTTGGCGCTGGGGAATACTCAGCTGCTCAGCTCCCTCACCACTACGCCCAGATCGAAAGAAACGGTTGCACGCCTCTGGCTTCTCAGCAAAACCACCAACTTTCTCTTCTAATTGTTTTAATTTATCAATCGAGGTATTATCAAGGGCTTGATTTATTAAACCTTGATCATCAGGCAAGCCAAGAAACCTTGCTAATTTAGCAAAGGTTGTTAAACCATTTCCCAGCATATCCTCATAACGGATGATCAATAATGGCAATTGCTGTTGATCAGCCCAGGAGCACACATGCTGATCCCAACGGCCCATATGCTGACGCACCTGATGGCCTCCAACACGTTCAGATGGCACTAGAGCTGCTATGGGATCAAGCAAAAATTGAACACAACGCTCTAGCGGCCAAGAAAAAAAATGACTCAGTGATACAGCCACATCTTCTGGATGCCGCATGATATAAACAGCGCCCAAGCAGCCCGCTGTACTAACAACTGGTCGGTTGCGAGAATCGGGAGATTTAAAAGCATCATGAACTTTATGAAACCTTTCACCTTCGGCAAATAACCATGCTGTTTGCCCGGCACTGCCTCTCAATGGATCCAATTCGCTAAAACTCAGATCACAGCTATTCACGCCTAACTGATCATCAAGCCATAAACGTGATGAAGCAATGGCGCCAGTTTCAATATCATTATTTAAATTAAGTTCTTCCGCATAGCCCTCGCCAGCTAGCCTCAATAATTCTGTAATAAAAACACGGCACCACGTATTACCTGATTTTGGATAGGAAGCCAAATACCAATAACCATGCTTTTGCTCAAGCATCACTTTCACCCTTAGTGCCTTCTTCTATATTAGGTTCTTGAATTGAAGCTGGATCCAACAAATCCACCATTGCGCATGCATTTTTCATAGCCCTGACACCATCGGGAACACGTAATGTGTAGATAGGAACTGAACGGGCCAATGCCGATGCCTGCATAAATAATTGCTGCTCACACTCCATACCGCGTACAACCCTGGCATGAAATGCATTATTTCGTAGCACGAGCAAAGCGTGCTGCTGGCTAAAAGCCTGAGAACTTTTTATTGATGATGCCAAAACATCTGCCTCGCTTTTGCTCTGTTGCCGCTCACGCATCAATTGATAGATACAACGCAATGGAGCAGCTGAGTCAAGGCAGTTCAATTGATCCCCTAACAATGCATATCGTTTCAGCCCGCGCCGCACTAGAGGCAAGTGATGCCAATCCAAATCAAGGGCAACTGCAGCATCATGCCAAAGTTTTAATTGTTGAACACCCGGCCAAATTTTCATATTTTTATCCACAACTACAATTTCACTACTAATAAGTTGCCAGCCATGCTGCTGTAAACACAAGCTCAAAGTTGATTTGCCCGTGGCTGGGAGCCCCAAGAGCAATACAGCTTCACCATTACGTTCTAAGGCCGTGCCGTGCAGCACCAGGCAAGCTCGCTGAATCGCCAATGCGCCAAGGCCACTTGTTACCAAGAAAGTGCGCAAATCACGATTACTAACACTGTCATCCCAGCGTTGATATTCAAGCGATTCACCAGCTGCAGCACGAAACCAACCGATACTCTCCAGAGCTAAACGCCATTCTCTAGCTGCAAGCTGCAAGCATTGTGTGCTGT
>NZ_PXVC01000171.1 GCF_003011125.1 Synechococcus lacustris str. Tous
CCTCAAGGGTGAATTTGAAGGACTGCGGCGGCCTCAAGGGTGAATTTGAAGGACTGCGGCGGTTGCGTGTAGGGAACTACCGCGTTGTCTATGAATGGCAGCGCAGTGAACTGGTGATCCTGGTGGTGCGCATCGGCCATCGACGCGAGGTCTATCGCTGACCTGCCTCCAACAAGTGCACGCAGCCAGTGAACACCGACCGCTGGTACTACCGGGTCTTCCATAGCGCCCCCGATCTGATCCGCTCGGCCCAACCCTGCCGGTGCGGCCTGATCTAGACACGGTTGTGCTGCCTATGCTGGTGCAACGTTTTCCCCAGCTCACCGAGGCAGAAATCATGGTGATTGCCGGCACCCCCCGGGAAGAAATCCGCCACTACCGCCCAGTTCCACGCCCTGCCGCTGGAGCAGCTGGAAGCCCTGGCCGCCAAGAAGGCCGCCAACAGCTGAAGCAACACCTCTAAGGTTGTTTTTGAGCGTCCTGACTTAGCGTCGCCAACGCAGCCCACCAATCCCTCTGCCGTAGCGGCCGCTGGAGAAAAGAGCTGATGCCGCTACCAGAGAAGCCTGCAGGGGAACGACTGAAGCGCTGGATCCAGGCTCACCAGGGTGAGCCTGGCCAGCTCAGCCTGGGCGGCCAGCAGACGATCAAAAGGGTCGCGGTGGGGCATKGGGTAGCTGCCWGCATGCAGGCCCTGTTGCAGGGTGATCGGCAACAGCTGAAACCCYTGGGCTGCAAGCAACCCGGGCAGATCATCGAGCAATTCCCTGGCCGCTGGCAGCTTGCCCAGGCGCACCTTRGTGGCGATCTCCCAACCGGAGGCGGCGCTCACAAMGACCGMATTGGCGGGATCGCTGATSGCGRCGTGTGCGGCAGGGGAGAGAYRATCCGGCTCAGCCAGCCACCACAGRAGGGCATGGGTGTCGAGCAACAGCTGCGTCATCACRGGCAAGGTCAGAGGAGAGGCTGCTCCAAGGCAGCAAGCTCCTCCTCCGGCAGAGGTTCSAGCAGYAGCTCCGGTGCTGGCAGGGTGATGMTGCCAGCCAGSACTCCGGCCTGGCGGCGCGGGCGAGGCTGCTCGAGRGGCACCAAGCGCGCCCAGGGCTTGCCTCCTTTGGCSACAAGGATCGTTTCGCCGGCGTGGGCGGCATCGATTAGGCGTGAAAAGTGGGTTTTGGCCTCATGCACATTCACAACACGYTCAGCCATGGRGTGCGGATCCATCGGAAACCAACTTAGTCCACYTGTGGACCAASYGGGAGGCATYAGCTGATGGATTGCCTGATCACCCCTGAAGACCTGCCCGGATCTTCGTGGCCGGCCAAGGTGGGTGGCATCCAGGCCAACAACAGCTACCCGGCTGATTTCCTGCTCGACAACCTCAAGATCCARACCAACGTGATCSAAACGGCCTGGCGCTCYGGGGTGCGGCGCCTGCTGTTTCTGGGCAGCAGYTGCATCTACCCSAAGYTCGCCGAGCAGCYGATCCGSGARGAAGCGCTGCTCACCGGGCCGCTAGAGCMCACGAACGMGTGGTAYGCGATCGCCAARATCACCGGCATCAAGCTRTGTGAGGCGCTGCGCCGGCAGCACGGCTTTGATGCCATCAGCCTGTAGGCGAAGCCTTCTGCGAAGCAGTTGCCCACCAATCTGTATGGGCC
>NZ_PXVC01000172.1 GCF_003011125.1 Synechococcus lacustris str. Tous
GTTGTAGCTGTAGTTCGAGTCTTTCCTTGAGTCGGTTTTGTACTAATGAGCATAGATCCTCCACTAAATCATTGTCTGCGCTCCAGATGGTGCGCACACCATCGCGTTCGCAAGCAACAAGTCCAGAGCGTTGCAGCTGGCTCAGTTGCCTACTGATGTGCGACTGGGAAAAACCCGTGGCTTCCATAAGGCTTGTTACGTCCATGGGGCCTTGGCGCAAATAACAAAGCAAATGCAGCCGAGCCGGCTCGCTAAGTAAGCGAAAAAACTGGCTGAACTCTTCGATTAGCTGGGGGGAAGGCAGCGATCCCTTGAAGCCCATGGCGCTATGCCTTTACTGGAATTATTCCATAACCACTAACACCAAAAGCAATATAGGCAGCCTTTACTCGCTGTAAGCCTGTATGCGTGTATAGTCATATAGTTGAACGAGGTCCCTATGGCTTTCCCCCTTGCTATCCCGCTTGCTGCAGCCGCGGGTGGTGCTTCTTTGCTTTTTCGCCAATTATTTGACGCTGATACGGGTACTTTCAGTTACTTACTGGCTGATGTGCCCAGTAGGAATGGTTTGTTGATTGATTCTGTTTTTGAGCAGCACGCTCGCGATCTTTCTTTGATTCGTGAGCTTGGTATCCAGTTAGTGGCAACCATTGATACCCATGCCCATGCCGACCACGTAACAGGCAGTTGGCTGATGCATGAGGCCACTGGCTGTGGCATTGGTTTAGCGGCTGCGGCAAATGCTGAAAATGTAAGTATTCCATTGCACCACGGTGATCAAATCTTTTTCGGAGCTCGTTTTGTAGAAGTGCGCAGCACCCCTGGTCACACCAATGGCTGTATTAGCTTTGTGTTAGATGATAAATCAATCGCCTTTACCGGCGATGCCCTTCTTGTGRGAGGTTGTGGTAGATGTGATTTTCAAGAGGGCAATGCCCACGCCCTTTGGAATTCAATCAAGGGCCAAATCCTTAGTCTCCCCGATGCTTGTTTGCTTTATCCTGGCCATGATTATAACGGAAGAGCTGTTACATCAGTTGTGGAAGAAAAGTTATTTAATCCTCGTTTAGGAGGCAAGGCTACAGAAAGGGACTTTGCGGGATACATGGAGAATATGAAACTCCCCCATCCCCATCGCATTGCCGCTGCTTTACCTGGCAATATGCGCTCCGGCATGCCCCGTGAATTTGCATCTACTGCTAACTGGGCGCCGATTTCTTTTAGTTACGCAGGTTTGCCTGAATTGGTACCTGCCTGGGTTGCACTTCATCTTGATGAACTCACAATCCTGGATGTGCGTTCCAGGGAGGAAKCTTCCGGTTGTSATGGTTGCATCCAAGGCAGCCTGCTCATTCCATTACCTGAGCTAGAGGCCCGCATTAACAACTTACCCAAAGACAAATCAATAGTTGTTGTTTGCCATTCCGGTAGTCGCTCCGCCCTCGCCACTCAAAAACTTTTAGAGGCGGGCTGCACACAAGTTGCCAACCTCCACGGGGGCATTAACCGTTGGCAGGCAGAGGGCTACCCGCTTGAGGGCGTTACCACCACGGCCTGAAGTTTCCAGTTCCGATCTACATCTCAAGTTCGCCTTTCCTCAGATCTTCTCTCCCCCCCGAACCATGACAA
>NZ_PXVC01000173.1 GCF_003011125.1 Synechococcus lacustris str. Tous
GCGCCATGAAGGCGCCATGAAGCTGCACCTGTGGATACCCAAGTTGAACTGCAATACCGCGGCCATGTGTATCAACACCGCCAGGCCGAGGCAGCAAACCAAGTTGAAAATGCCTGATTGAGTTCCATTCTGTGAGCGTTGCTACAACGCTCAGCCCCGCCTCCCCCTCAAATGGGGGGAGGTTTTTTATTGCCTTGGCTAATCCAGGGCCCAATTAATGGATCTGCAATTAATTCCCTCTGCCGATGCCTATAAATTGCTACCGATTTCAGTTATCGGAATGCTCTGGTTGCAAATTCATTTCGAAAATTCCCATTGGGATCTGCTAGCCAAGGGCATGGCAGTAGTTGATGCGGATTCCAGCCAAGCACTCTGCGCTGATGCCTTGGCCTCCGGACTCAGGGTGGGTCAATTGGAAAGGATTAAATCAAGCCACTATTGATTTTCTTTTTTGCTTCCATTTTAGGGTAGACCAAGTAAGCAGAACTAATACCAAAGGCAATACGCCAATCAAAGAAAACAATCTAAATTCATCAGCCAACGTTGAAGCAGTGCTGCTTAATATTTGTTCGATCACGTATAGGCCGTAAATACCAAGCAATACCCAACCTTCCCTGCGGCTGATAACACCACCGGTCCAAAATATGGGCAAGCACGCAAATGTGGTTGCCACCATTATTGGAAAATCACGGTTGATCATCACCTCATCTACCCCAAGGCCTCTCGATCCAGAAGCCACGCCGCAAAGGCCCAAAATCACCAGCTGGTTCAGAAGATTGCTGCCCACAACATTGCCAATGGCCAAGTCGGGTTTGCCCCGATAAGCCGCCACCAAAGATGTAACCAGCTCAGGCATTGAGGTGCCGGCAGAAACAATCGTGAGACCAATAACCATCTCGCTAACGCCAAGGGCTTGAGCCCCCGCTATCGCACCTTTAACTAAAACTTGGGAACCAACAACCAGAAGCACTAGGCCGCCGATCAACTTGATGATCGCCATTGGCGCTGGTGATGGGCTGGCATCAGCCTCTAGGTCAGCAATGGCTTCAGGCGATTCCTCCTTAGCTGAGCGGATCTCCCAGAGCAGATTAATAACAGTGCCCGTAATCAAAGCTAAGCCTGCTATCCAAGTGATCCGCCCACCGGATGCCATACCCCAAGTGGCCATGGAAACCCCAAATAACAGGGGAACATCACGTTTAACCAAGCGGCTCTTTACCCGCAGTGGCATCACAGCCGCACTGGCTCCAAGCACCACAAGCACATTAAAAATATTTGAACCAACGATGTTGCTTACAGCGATCGCATCTCCGGCGCTACCGCCTTTAAGCGTGGAAAAAAGGCTCACAAAAAGTTCTGGGGCGCTGGTACCAAGCGACACCACCGTGAGGCCAATCACAATTTGCGGGATGCCAAACAGAAGGGAAAGGGCAACAGAACCGGCCACAAACAATTCCCCACCGCCAAATAGCAGCAGGATGCCCACAAGGATCAAAAGCAAATTCAGCGCAAATGGCATGGCAACTAATTGATGAATTGACTTAATTACAAATCTTGCAGTGCCGCCAGCCCCAACCACCTCACCGCGGTGGAAGTGAAATCAAACCGACAGGGCAGCACC
>NZ_PXVC01000174.1 GCF_003011125.1 Synechococcus lacustris str. Tous
ACCATCGCCTCTGTGTGCCAACCTAAAAGGGTGATTTGCTCACATATTTGCTCACATGGGCAGCCCTAGAGCCTCAGCTACATGGGCATCGGTTCTCAGGTCAAGCTTGCGACTAACCCTTTTCCAGCGGGGTACAAGTAGCGGTTGGCGAGTATCCGATCTAAGAGGTCGCACTCGCTTGACTGTTGAGTCAAATGGCAGTCGACATCAAGTTTTGCTGCCATTCCAGTGGTCGCACGACCAAACAGATGCAATTCGAGAGGCCGTGTTGGCTATTCACGCCGCTCATCGCGGGGGAATACCAATCGAAAGAGCAATAAATGCAGCGCTCACAAGCGATGACTCCCTAGAAAATGCATTAACAGGCCCAATTAACTGGCCCGATCTAGTAGAACGATTCAAGGCTCAAAAAATAAGTAGCGGTGCAATAAAGCCTGAAACCTGGACGAGTGTTTACCAACGCAGGATCACAGAACTTCTTGCCACATTTAAGAAGAAAAAACCACCAATAAATTCCCGTGAATTACTGGAAACCATTACCGAAAGGTGGGCTAAAAAACCGGGCTGCCGAGGGCGTCAGATGCAGGTACAACAAACAGCCGCGTTGTTGCGCTGGGGCGTGGATCAAGGCTTTCTTGGTATGGAATGGGCTCCGCCACTAGAGCTCAATGCATTTGTTGGTCGAAAAAGGGAAGCAAAAGTGATAACAACACCAATAGAAGTTCAACATATTCTGGAGTTAGTTGATGCAATACCCGATTCCAGATGGCGCTTTGCCTTCCAATTACTTTCGGCCTATGGGCTTAGACCAGAAGAACTTCAACACCTAGAACTACGAGCTGGCCGGTTGTGGTGTAACTACCGAAAAAGCACTAGTCGAGGTGAAACAAAACMAAGACCATTACGACTGTTACCATGCGACGACTGGAGTGAAAACTGGAATTTAGTCAAGCAATTCAAAAAGCAACCGCTTCCACCAATGCGCCCAGGTCATGGCGCTGAAGATTTAGGGGTCTATATGCGGAGGCGCAAACGCTGGGTAGAGCTCAGACAGCTATATGAAGAATCGGGTGAAAAACTAGTGCTTTATTCAGCCAGGCACGGTTACGCCCATCGTGCACATCTAATATGCGAACTACCACCAAAAGTTGCTGCCGCTGCAATGGGTCACAGCCTTGAAACACATCTGGCGGCCTACAGTAAGTGGTGCGGAGATGACGTAATTGATACAGCGTTCCAACAAGCAGCAACCAGACTTGAGCGAATATCAAAAATGAGCAACGAATAGAGTTGATGTCTTAATCAGCTCAAAAATAGAGTTCCTGCATGACAGACAGGTATCCAGAGCTGGGTGCCATCCATCTGTTAACTCCTTACGGACACAACAATATTCAACAACCTCTCATTTGCACAGCATGGCTGCTCAGAAGAGCGAAACTGAAGCTCTGCAAGCCGATCAAATCAGCCTGAAGTTATGACTAGATCAGCTGCTACTACGATCCGCCAGCGGCTGGATGCCTTGAAACCGCAGGTACTTGCAGTAGCAACACGCCATGGMGCATCCAACCTGAGGATCTATGGATCTATCGCCACGGGCTGGGAGCACTC
>NZ_PXVC01000175.1 GCF_003011125.1 Synechococcus lacustris str. Tous
TCCTTGCATAAGGTGGCCGATCCGCTCGATGGCCCGGTCATGCACACCTACTCATCAAATAATAATTTCATTGCTGGGCTAAATAGGGCACTTACCACAGTGCCTATTGGCGGGCTTATTCTCTTTCCCACATACAAACCTCGGTTGGCTAATCCGTCCCCCAGGAGGTTCTGGGGAGCCGGGCTACTTCCTCGGTACCAAGGGCGCATTCGCTATCCTATTGACACGCCGCCGGGGTTTGTTCCGGCTGTTGGGCAAGTGCTTAAGTACCCCGATGGGGGAGTGTGGCAGGTTACTGAAATGGCACCACCGATCACGGCGTGGGGTGCATGGGAAGGTGGGAGGTTAGGGGGAAGGTGGAATGACGATGATGGGTATGAGCCGAGTTATAATTATTTGCCGCAGGTGAGATATTTGCAAAGAGTGCCTGAGGGGTGGAGTGGACCGGATCCTGTGCTGAGAGGAGGGGCGAGTGCCCTACTTGATGAGATACGACCAGATCGGGTGTGGGACTGGTTCTGGTGGGGCGGRAACAACGAGCCTGAGTAACACTGCTTGGTGAGCTTGGTGAGCTTGCTTTGTCAGGCGCCGCCCTCTAGCCCGGCCCAGTGGCACGTAGTGGCCCAGAGATGTCACATTGGAGGGTGGGGGATTTATGTGCAAGGTTTGAGGGTTTAAAGCGTGAATGTAGCACTGCTCATTGTAACTATGTTTACTACTTGGTTTTCTACCCAGGTGCTTCCTGGGCTAATCTCCGCGGCTAGCGGAGCTATCTTTGGTGTTGTGGTTGCAGGCTGGGATAAGCTTGCCGCTCGCATTATGTTGAATAAAATTGGTCCTTCTATTAAGACCATTTATAATATTGTTGATCCGATCCTAGAAGCAAGCCTTAAAGGCTGGTGCGAGAATGACGTTAATAAAGTCATTGCGCTTGCTGTAGAAGTTGTAAACGATGGCCAACTTAGCGCCGATGAAGTAAACAAGGCCGTTAAGCTCATCTCCAAACTCTGGCTGCCCCAAATTGCTACTCAAAAAGTGCTTGATGGGCTAATTTCTGAAAAAGAAAATACTATCGCACAGAAGATTCGTGAGGCTGTAGATACTAAAACTCTCAATACTCCCGATCTGTTAAACACTCTGAAAGCTACTTATATCAAGTAGAGCTTCAGCAATTACAGGAAACTGCTCGTTAAAGATTACTTGGACCGCTTTGGCAATTTCACTATGCTCTTTCTGAGTACCTGCACTGGCCCTTAAGTCAATGTAGTGAATCCACGATCTCAGTGTTCCGTTCATATAAATTTTGCTCGGGGAGTTCATTGGTAGGACTTTCCGGGCACATTCTTTAGCAACTCCGGCTTCAGTCATGTCATCGTAGAGCTCTTGGGCTTCGGAAAATAGCATCCTAATACGTGCCTGAAAGGCAATTACCAACTCAGGGTCTAGATCGGCGATGGAGTTTTGTCGGTTTTTTGTGTCTTGGCGCCGAAGCTCAGGAACTTGAATTGTGCCCAGCTCTTTGATATTTGCGTATCGTTGAGAAAATTCCTGGAAACTAAAAGAGCGATGGCGGATTATCTGG
>NZ_PXVC01000176.1 GCF_003011125.1 Synechococcus lacustris str. Tous
AAATCAGGTTAAATCAGGTTGCTTCATTAAGCCCCCATGGATTCAATTAACAGGGGTGACAACTTTGCTGGCAGAGGGGGGTTGCGGGAAATAAGCTGTACGTAACATCAAGCCCTGCCGTACAATTGCATCGTATAAAAAGCTTTGCAACTCCATTACAGATTTGTGAAGCTTCGCAATCTTTTTGCTGGCTCCGGGCTGATGTTGGGTGTCTTGCTGCCTGGCCTTGGCTCTAGATCCAAGGCTGCTTCAGTTGCGCAAGAGCCCTCTCGGAGTCGCAATGACGAGGTCACTTTCGACGTCATTGTTGTCGGAGCGGGCGTATCTGGGCTGACGGCGGCGCGTACCCTCAGTAAGCAGGGCCGCAAGGTGCTCGTACTCGAGGCGCAGCCCCAAATCGGAGGCCGCCTGCAGCGTGTGCAAGTGGGTGAGTCGGGGCGGAGCACCCCCGGTGCAGTTCCGGGTTGGGTCGACATTGGCGGCCAGTGGGCAGGCTTAACGCAAAGCAAAACGCTCGAATACGCACGCGAGCTCAAAATCTCCACCTTCCCCGTGCCTGTGGGCGGCAAGGATACGTTCCTATACGACGGCCGCATCAGCCGTCATAACCGCGCGTGGCCCTCGACGCCCTACAACGCGACTGACCTTGCAAGTACGTGGTCCGACCTCGACGTGACGAAGGCCGAGCGGGACGACGTCGTTGCGACTTGGCTCAAGATCGAAGCACTGTCTAAGACGGTTGACCCCGCGGCGCCATGGACGCATCCCGATGCCCGAGCGCTTGACACGATGACGATTACGACGTGGCTCGAGCGCAACGCGCTGACGCCCATCTCGGCATCACTCGGCATCTGGCGTCGCCGTGACAACGTCAAAGGATCGCTACCGCGCCAAGGCGGTCATTGTTGCGATGCCGCCACACCTAACCGGTCGCATTCATTACGAACCGCCGCTACCGGCGGCGCGGGATCAGCTAACGCAGCGGGCCCCAATGGGCGCAATTATCAAAGCGCTCGTCGTCTACGACACGCCTTGGTGGAGAGCCAAGGGCCTCTCAGGCAACGCTATTGGCAAACTCGATGCCGTTGAGCTCGTCGCCGACTCGACGAATCCACGCCCTGGGAGCCCAGGCGTGCTGGCAACTTTTTTGACAGGCCAAGCGGCAACGCAATACGGCGAGGCGCCGTTGGCCGTTCGTCGCGCAGCGGTTTTAGCCGATCTCGCCGTCCTGTTGGGGCCTCAGGCACGTGATGCCGCGCTGGAGTACCACGAGGGAAACTGGCCGGCTAACCCCTGGATCGGGGGTGCCTACTCCACGTTCTATACCCCCGGAACTTGGACACAGTTCGGCTCCAATCTGCGCAAGCCAGTTGGCCGCATCTTTTGGGCGGGAACGGAAGTGAGCACAGCATGGCCGGGCTTTATACACGGTGCGCTTCTGGCTGGGGAGGAGGCAGCCTCTGCAGTCGCTACTTTGCTGTATTAGTACCAAGGCACTGTGGCACCTCCGGCAGTTGGCGATCGCCAGATGGCATGCCAAGCAGCCATTGGGCTTACATGTAGAAGATAGGGATTGAATAATTTTTCAGCAAAACTGCTGCACAATCTTCAACCTGTATCCAAATAAACCCACCCAGGGCACAGCAGCAGACCTAGGCGCGATGGACAATCAGCGTCTGGTAACCGCATAGCGACTATTCACGGCTTTCCAATTCACCACATTCCACCAGGTACTTATATATTCAGGGCGGCGATTTTGGTAGTTGAGGTAATAGGCATGCTCCCACACATCCAACGCCAAAATAGGAGTTCCCCGCTCAATATCAGGTAGATCCATGAGCGGATTGTCCTGGTTAGGGGTGCTGGCGCCATCTTCCTAAGAAACACCCACGGCCATCAGTGATCTCGGCCTGTCAGCCGGTTGCTACCAGTTGGTAACCAAGCGATCTGGCACGTCGCTCCAGCCCATGGATTTGTCGATCCCGTGATGCCTGTTGGTAGGCCAAGTCTCCCAGCTCCTGGAATTCCATACCGTATCTGATGGTCTTGTAATAAAGAATGGCCAGCTTTCGCGCCGTTGCAATCAATGCCTTACTTTTGCCAACTCGTGCAGATAGTCGCCGCTGAAATGCACCCAAAGCTGAGCTGGTCCTACTG
>NZ_PXVC01000177.1 GCF_003011125.1 Synechococcus lacustris str. Tous
GGGTGGAAATGGAAATGGAAATGGAGATGGGAGATGGTGCCAGGTATCGGAAGTGCTTTTAGGCGCTTTGGGAGTTATTGAAGAATTAAAAAGCCCCTGTGGTTGCAGGGGCTGAGTGGGGTAAGATGCACACATCGCAACCACACCTTTTCTCAGTTTTTGTTTTTTTTACCTACTTGCCAGTTCTCACAGTAAAAGCCTAAGCTTTTATATACACTTGTATTGCTGTGAGAGCTTGTCTTTTACCCGTGTACAGCCTGCAGTCTCTTTATCGTGTACCCGCACATCCCTATGCTTCACAGTTTCTGTGAGAGCTTCTATTACAGGTGTCTGCCAAGCTTTCTTCTTGCTTGGTGCTCCATAGCCATTTGAGCCAAAGCGATATTTAAGATCAGCTGAGAAGCGTGTTTCAAATGCTTGGTCGTAGGAAAGATTAACGCCAGCAGTTAAGCCATTGCTGATGTTGTAAGAAAGTCTACCGAGCACACCAGAACCATCAGCAGTATTTAGATCACCATCTTGGTAGTAATAACCAACTGATGCTTTGAAATCAGGAGTAATGGCATAGCCCACATCAAGCCCATAGGTATCTAGGGTGCCACCTTGGTAGACGCTATTGAGTTGAACGTTTGTAGTGCCAACTGGTATCAAGGCATAGGCATTGAAATTCCAAGTATTAGAAACAGCTTCTAAACCTGCTGCCACCTGTTGATAAAAAACAGTAGATGAATTTCTTACATTCACACCAGTATCAGCAGCGCCTGTTGCCATCGGGCGGCTGTCATAACCAGCATTCACGCCAAACATCCAGGAGCGATCACTATTTAAAAAGCGATAACCCAATCGTGATGAGGTGGAAATAGTTGTGCCAGCAACTGTTGTATTAATAATGCTGCTGTAGTTGTTGTAATCAGCAAAATTAAGGTTTGCTTGAGCGTCTAAGAAAAATACGCTGTTATCACCAGTAACTAATGGTAAAAAACCACCAATACCCGCTTGGTTTGGAGTGCCAGCTCCTTGCAATGCACCTTGAAAACCAAAATTGGGTTGAATGGCATCTTTCAGCGAAATGCTCATCACGCCTAAATCAGCAGCATTGCCAGCTTTGGCTTCCTGCGCTGTTGCTGATCCAATACCAAAAGGTATTGATGCGAGTGCCAGGGCGGCAGTGCCAGCAAGGGAGAGCGACAGACGGATAGATTGCTGCACTACTGGAAACCTCGACAAAACAAAATAATCCTCAAACAAAGTGCTGCATCATCAAGGCCTTGAGGTCAGTTTTGGGGTTGGCCGCACGATGGCTCAGTGCTTGCTCACCGAGCCAGTTCCCCAAGCCTTCTTCGCCCGCCCCGCTGAGGTGGTGGCACCTGAACTGATCGGTTGCCTGCTGCTGAAACGCCAAGCGGATGGCGAGCTATTGAGTGGCGTGATTGTGGAAACGGAGGCCTATTGCCAGAGCGAGCCTGCGTGCCACGGCTATCGCCGCCGCACCCCCAGCAATGAAACGCTGTTTGGCCCACCAGGTAATTGGTATGTGT
>NZ_PXVC01000178.1 GCF_003011125.1 Synechococcus lacustris str. Tous
ACAAATAACTATAAATTATTGGCTTTACTTGCTTGCTTACCTAATTTACGTAGCTTAATTATAAATCCAACTCTATTCAAAACTCCCCGGGCGGGATTCGAACCTGCGACCAATCGGTTAACAGCCGATCGCTCTACCACTGAGCTACCGAGGAAAGCACCCYAAAAGGGTGAGTTCGAACTTAACCGCCGGYCTGCCCCCTGGGCAACCCCTCCAGGGCGCTTGCCATGGCAGACCCCGCAATCCAGTTGCCGGCAATGCCGCGATCCAGCTTCAAGGCCCCATCGCATTGGTGCAATTCTTCCAATTTGTGGGTAACCCAAAGGGCTGTGAGGCCATTGGCCCCCAGGTGATTTCGATTGCACAGCTGGCGGATCAAGCCGAGCACRGCCCTTTGRTTTTCAGGATCGAGCAGGGCGGTGGGTTCATCCAGCAGCAGCAACCTGGCGCCGCTGATCAGGCCGGATGCAATCGCAAGCCGTTGTTTTTGGCCACCGCTGAGGCTATGGATCGGGCGATCGGCAAATCCAGCTAGCCCCACCTGGTTGAGGGCTGCCTCAATGCTYTGCGCCTGGGGCTTAACCCCCTTTGGCAAGTGGAAGCAGAGTTCGCTGCCGCAGCCTGGCAGCAGCAGTTGATGGTCGGGGTTTTGAAAAACAAGTGCCGCAGCTGTTGAGCGGTGGATCTGGCCTGCCGTGGGCTTGAGCAGGCCAGCAATCAAGCGCAGCAGGGTGCTTTTGCCGCTGCCATTGCCGCCCACCAGCATCCAGAGGCCAGGYCGGGGRATTTGCAGCGAGCATTGCTGCAGCACAGGGCTGCCTTGGGGCCAGCTGTAGCTAACCCGATCCACCTCAAGGATGGGCTTCATTCAGCGCCGAGGCTGAAACCAGGGCGCTTGCTGCCGGCACCAAGGGCGCTTTTCTCATAGAGCTGCACCGCCAAAATTTCAGCGCTYAGCAGGRTTACCTGYTTCTCTTCCGCTTTTTCGCAGCGCAGTTCCAGCAGTTGCGGCTCACCCTGCTGCATGGCCCCACGGATTTCTTGATATAGGGCCTGGGCGGCYTCCAGCTCCTTGCGTTGCACCGAAATCGGCATGGGCGAAAGCTTGAGGCTGAGCTCAACAACAAACATGGCAAAAACGYTGCTGGCGGCAGCCTAGGKAGCCAGGGGCGTAGGTAGATGTGCGTATTTTGGCCGGTTTTCCCTGCAAAGGGGCGGCGCAGTGGGTAWGGTTCGAGATGTAACGCTTCGTGAAGAACTCCCCATGACGATCGCCCTTGGGCGTGTARGCCAACGCGGATGGTTCGACGTCCTCGATGACTGGCTGAAGCGCGACCGCTTTGTATTTGTTGGTTGGTCTGGCCTATTGCTTTTCCCAACTGCCTATTTGGCTTTGGGTGGCTGGCTTACCGGCACCACCTTTGTTACCTCCTGGTATACCCACGGTATTGCCAGCAGCTACATAGAAGGCTGCAACTTCCTCACCGCTGCTGTGTCTACACC
>NZ_PXVC01000179.1 GCF_003011125.1 Synechococcus lacustris str. Tous
CTAGGCCCTCGCTGGTTGCTACAGAGCCTCTACGGGCAGAAGCAAGGGCCAGCTTGGCGAATTCCCTGTAGGCACTACGCTGGGTGAGCTGCTTGTCCTCGTGTTGCGTCCATCTCCAACTCCAGGCGGAACTAGCCATCACATGGTTGATTGGATTGGTGAGGTCTTTGAGGATCAATAGCGACTCAGAGGATGGATTCTCTGCATGGCGCAAGATTCTTGCCTGAATAAGGCTGCCGAAGTCAAACAGGAATCGGACATCTCTTAGTATGGCTACTCCGATCAAGCCAATAAAAAGTGCAAGAGTTAGATGATTGCTCACCACGCACAATGTAGTTCCAAGCCGATTTATCGGAAGAACTACATCCTCAGTGCCGGCTTCCAGCATGACTGCCGCGAGGTTATTAAAGCTATGCAGAAACATGCTCAGCAATATGGCTGCAGGCACCAATACTTTGCGCCTGCGGGAATCTGCTTGAAAAGCAATCCAGGCTGCCAGGCCTAGCCACACCGAGAAGAAAGAATGGCTACCAGCAGAAGCAAGGGTACGGTTATTAAATTCATCCACCCAGCCTTCAACTTGATTATCCAGTTGTAATGGTGCCCATTGATAAAGAATATTTTCAACCAACTCAAACCCGATGCCAACGGCGCAGGCATAAATTAAAAAATCTGTAAGCGAGTCGAATTTTCGGCGTTGTATGAAGATCAGCAGCAGCAGCGCCAGCCCTTTAAAAAGCTCTTCCGAGATGGGTGCATCGATCACAATGGTGATAACGTCTGCTACGTCTTTACCAGCCCCGAGCGATTGCCATACAGAATCGCTAGTGAATTGCCAGATGGTGGCCGGCAGAGTAGAAATCGCGCCCAAAAGCATTGCAAGAGCGATCAGTCGTTTTGGTTCCCGCTCCACCACATCGAGGAGCCTGATTGCATAAATTACTGATAAGGAAGCAGCAAGAGCTACCAATGGCGTAATTAGGGCTAAAAATTCAACCAATGCCTTAACGCGAAGGTGCTCATTCATTCAATATCTACCATACGAAACCTCATCTAGCTGGCACCTCGAAAAAGAAAGATTTCTGCTCGCCTCATACGTTCACAAAGAAATGCCTTTAGGCAAATTTTAATCATAAAAACTCTCCCAATAGTGAAAAGAATATAAAGTTTAGGTGATATTGGTAAGATAATTAAATTCTGACTAGTGAATTGCCTGAATTATATTGATAGCGCAAAAAAAATTATAGGTAAGATCTTTAAGGCCCCATCTTAATGCTCTTTGATGCATTGCAGCTAAACCGTTCAAGCTAAATGTCAACGCTAATGGGTAATCAATTTGGTAGCGAGAAGCCGAATACACCCCAAGGACCAACACCATTAATATTTACAAGAATATCACCTTCATCATCACTGCGCCAGGTTCCAGCATAAACATTGCCATTAGTAATTGCCTCGGCTTTATCACCATCCCAAAGAACAACTGTGCGGCTGTTTCC
>NZ_PXVC01000018.1 GCF_003011125.1 Synechococcus lacustris str. Tous
ATCCCACATGGAACGCTTCCGGGTGGAGGTKGGCTGGCGTGATCGGATCAAACCCGGCCATATTGTTGGCGCCATTGCCAATGAAACCGGCTTAGATGGCAAAAAGATTGGCCGCATCAACATTTTCGACGACCACAGCACAATCGATCTACCCAAAGGCATGCCGCCTGARTTAATGCGTACCCTTAGCCAGGTGAAAGTGATGCAAAAGGAACTACAGATAACTCGCCTAGCAGTGGGCTGATTAACACCTGCCCCCTAAAGGCACACAAAAGCGCWTGGATGGCTTTATATCAATTGGTATAAAGCATCACAGTAATGTCAGCTTTTAGGCTGGTTTTAGGCATCAGCCTGTGGCTTGGGTTACCCCAAGCCCTACGGGCCGAAACAGCCATCCAAAACCTATGYATGGCTGGYTTCCAGAGCGCTTTTGCCCAGGCTGGCCAACAGCCCCCTGAAGGCATGGCTGTTTTTACCTGCCGCTGTTTGATTCAACGGCTTCAAGATGGGGAAGCTTTGAATCCAGCTCGGGAAAGCTGCAAATTGGAAGCCAGCCGACGTTTTCGGATTTTGCCCAAGGGCTAAGGCTTAAATGGTTAATGGGAACGTCGCAGGCTTTTTCCAACACCGGTTCACTCAGCAATAAATCCATCTGATCGTGAATCTCCAGTTCGCCATTTTCATCCCAGGTGAGAACCCAAGGCAGGGGAGCCCGCGAAGCCATCGCCACCTCCAGTGGTTTGTTTGAGTTTGCTGACAATGCCAGCATTTTTTGCTGATTCGCCGTAGTGCTGATTTGCTTCCAACTGCCGCAACGAAAGTTCATGGCCATCCTTTTGCCACGCAGGTTTTTTATTGCCCTRGGCGTTWGCCTCGCGGCAACWAGTAATCCCTGCTTTGCTAATTCAGTAACCGCTGAATCAATCTGGGATCAAGGCAATGCCCAGGAAAGGGCCCGCGCTCAAATYCCCGCAGGAGCCACTATCACGRGCAGCAACTGCGAAACATTTCAAGTGCGAGATGATCTGCGCTACCGCTGCACTTTGGAATACAGCACCATCCCTGCCCTAACTCCATGACCTTGCAGCTTCCAACCTTTGATGCCCTGCCGCCACCRCCAAAAGAAGGCAAACTTCTAGAAATAGCAATTGCTGATTTAAAACCAACCCAAATGTGTGTTGGCCTAGCGGAGGTGCAACATCGGCGCAAGGATTTTGCAACTGATTCACTTAAAGAAAGGCGTAAATATCTAAAAGGCAAACCCGTTCCCTTGGTGCACAGCCCAGCAGCTGGCTTTTGGATGCTTGATCGCCATCACCGGCTGCGGGGCCTGCTGGAGATTGATCCAAGTGCTACTGCCTTTGGTTATGTGGTGTTAGAGCTCCAAGAASTGGAGGCAGATCTGGTGCTGCAAATACTGCAGCAAAAAGGTTGGCTGTATCTCTAYAACGGCAGAGGCCAGGGCCCTCAGCCCCCCAGCACCCTGCCCAAAAACCTCACCGAGCTGGAGGATGATCCCTACCGCAGCTTGGTGTGGAAGCTTAAGCAAGAAGGAATTATCGAAGCTGCACCCCTGATCCCTTTCCATGAATTTCGCTGGGGGGCATGGTTAAGGCRCAAACCATTGCCACCATTCAGCTCAATGCAACTAGAACCCGCATTGCCAGCGGCAAGGGCCTATGCCCGGCTGGAAAAGTTGGGCTGAATTTGCTTAAATYAAGGTAAAGAGGATTAAGAAGTGCCTAAGTGGGGTGCTGCCCAGCCGCAAAAAAAWTCACTTGGTTTTTTCAGCTTGGYCATTGCCATGGCAGGGGGCTTGGGTTTTGGCGCCTTCCTGCTGGAGCCGAGCCTTAATGCGCTTAGGGGTTTAGATCCTGGCGCTGCAATTCAACAATTGCTGCTGCAGCCCCCCCAAGATGTGTTGATCCTTGGCACAGATGAATCGGGGGTGTTAACTGATGTGATGGCCACATTGCATCCCACCCGGGAAGGGGTGCATTTGATGCAAATTCCCCGCGATACTTTTATCR
Source organism: Synechococcus lacustris str. Tous (assembly GCF_003011125.1). GTDB lineage: Bacteria > Cyanobacteriota > Cyanobacteriia > PCC-6307 > Cyanobiaceae > Synechococcus_D > Synechococcus_D lacustris. Next base: position 2,031 of record NZ_PXVC01000018.1, read on the forward strand.
ATTCCGCCGTTCATGGTGAGATAAAAGCAAATGCATTATTTGCTTTAGGTGGAATCCAAGAGGCGGAAACAGAGGTTTCAAACCTTCTGGGTCGCCCCTTACAACACCACATTTTAATCAACTTAAAGGCAATCAGAAAGCTTGGTGATGCCGTTGGGGGGGTGGAGATAAATGTACCTAAAACGATGTATTACAACGACTCACGCCAAAACCTTGCTATTGCCCTTGAACCTGGCCTGCAAACCCTGAGGGGCAATGATCTGGAGGGATTTTTGCGCTTTCGCCACGATGAACAAGGCGATCTTGGCCGCATGGATCGGCAGAGAYTAGTGGTTAGCGCCCTATTGAAAAAGTTGGCATCACCCCAGGTGATCACCCAATTACCGCAGCTGATTTCAGTGCTGGGTGGGGATTTAAAAACTGATCTAAATCCAATTGAACTTGCAAGTTTGGCCACTGCTGTTGCTGGCAAACCTTTAATACCATCAAGGCTGCCAGGCACCGCTGGCTACCGCAACAACATCAGCTATTGGTTTGTGGGCTCCCCTCCGCCGAACTAACAAATAGGCGGAAAGCGGAAAACAACAACGCCACACCGAAAAGTGTGCCCACCACCCAAAGGGTGTCTGAGGGCCATTCCACCAACACCATGCCACCAAGTAGGCAGGTGATAATTCCATCTAGCAACACCAAACTGCGGGCGGGCCCCGCTGCAGCGGCGGCGGCAGCTAATTCCATAACCCCCTCCACCACTAGCAAAGCACCTAGAAAAAGCGTAATGCTGAAGGTGCTATCAACCGGGAAAAGCAACACAAATAGGCCGCCAACCACGTAGAGCAGTGAAGCCACCAAACGAAAAATGCGCGCTTTTAGATCAGCTGCTGCCCCCAAACGCAGTAGTTGACTAAGCCCAGCTGCCACCGCCACAGCCCCAAATGCCAAGGTAACTGCCGCTGCTGAAAGGAAAGGGAACACAATTGAGGCGGCCCCAGCCACCAGCAGTAAAACAGCCGTGGCGATTCTTAAAGCGGGGGAGGCTGGAATGGCCATGGCTTGAACAACAACACGCACCAAAGCCTAGCCAAGGCCTAATAATTGAATTATCAAGCTTTTGTATCTCCCTATTTTTGATGCCTAATACCCACCAGAATTCCAATGATGAAACACCAGTTGCTGCTATGGATGAGGCCTTAAAACGTAAATTGAAAGCCATGCCAAAACGCAAGGAAGCCCAGGTGGAAGCGGCACCTACCCATCACACCCAARCCCTTCAGGAACCGGAGGAGGACTTGGAATTACGCGGTAGGGGGTTGCGGGGTGACGGCTGAGCTAAACCAGCAAGCTCTCAAAAACGCAATTAAATATTTTGTAGCTGCTGCCATCGCTGGCAGCATTGCTCTTGCCACCGATCAAGTGAGCTTCATTTGGTACCCGCTTTTGGCGGTGGTGATGTGCATGGATGAAACTGAAACCAGGGTGATTGCCGCCTCCCGCGGTCGGATGTTGGGCACGGTGGCCGCAGGCGTAGTGGGTTTTGTTGTGCACACAGTGCTYCAAGGTTGGGTAGCACTAACTGTTTCCTTGTTGATCCTGGTGCCGATTTTGCGCTGGTGCCGCTGGCAGGCGGGCCTTGCCACTGGAGTTGTTTTGCTTTCAATGTTATTCCTTGTTGCTGAATACAGCTCCCTAGATTGGTTATACATACTCAATCGCACCATCGACACCCTAATMGGTGTGCTGGTGGCCATAGCAGTTAGCAATTTACTYTGGCCAATTAATCGCCTAGCTGAAATTYATARCCTTGATTTAAAATTAAGGCAGCTTCTTAGCAAAAGGCTGCTTAATATTCAACAATTATTATTTGGAACAGCMGCCGCCCCAGAAGCTCAAGTGCCCCTAGAAGGCTCCAGGCTAATAGGCCAGCTCAGCCAACTGGTAAACGATGAATTGCGCAGTAGACCCCATGGAGCAGCCACSCGAAAGCATTGGCGCCAAAGGTGCATTCTCTGGGAGCGRGTTAATCACCACAGCATGCAGCTATTGCGCTTAATTAGCTGGCTTCCTGCAACATTTGATGGCCTTGAACAGGGCCCGTGGCTAAACAAGCTTCACCAATCATTGAATACAAAACTTGACGTTACTGAGCTWAATTCAACAAACCGCCGCCAGCTGCTCAAGGTTGCAAGCCAAACAAATATTYCCCCATTRCTGCTGCTTGCCGTTGAAGATGAATTRCACCGCYTAATTAGCAGYATYAAAAGCTTGCAACTAGCGAGCAACGCTGAAATATCAGCCTAATGGTTCCTAATTATCGCCTTTTTAATCAGAGCGAAGTGCGCCTTGCCCTYACGGCAGGTTTATCAGCCGGGCTAACAATTACCTTGGGCTTGCCTGATCCCATGTATGCCCCAATGGCTGTGGCAGCAGTGTTATCAGGTACCCTCGGCAACAGCTGGACCTTGGGAGTACAGAGAATTCAAGGCACCATTTTGGGGGGGTTAATTTTATTTATTGGCCACAACACAATCGCAACTTCGATGCCGATGCCGATTGGCATCGGCATAAGCCTTGCCTACACCAGAATATTTGGTGGCTCATTGGGTTTGCGCTCCGGCTACAAGGTGGCAGGGCTGGTGGTGGTGATGGGCTGGACCGTGCATGCCAATTCAATTAATAGTTGGCTTCCAATCCGCTTACTAGTTACTTTGATCGGCGTTTTGTTGTCTTTAATAGCAATAAATGCCTTTTGGCCAAGCCGCGCTTTAGCGGAACATAAAAAGCTTTCCCAGGCCCTATTCAATGGTTTTGCTGAGGCGTTGCAGGAAAGAGTTCAGCATTTAAAGATTGGCGTAGATATGCAGGCAGAGATCAAACGGCAGCGCCGTGATGGGCTTTTAAGTAAATTGATGGCGTTGCAAAATCAACGGCCTGCAGCATTAGTGGAACTTGGCGCTGATCGCAATGGCGAAAGGCTATTACGCCTTTGGGATTTAGAAGAGCAATTTTTCACTGAGCTGATTGGCTACTACCGCACCCTGCTGCGCTTGCCGATGCTGCCAATGGATGGGCCTGAATTACAAAATCTGCTTGAAGTGGAACTAGATGTGCTCAGTTTTATTGCAAACCAATTGATCTGTTACGCAAATATCTGGCCAAACCCCCTAACTAAGCAAGATTCACATCAATGGAGCTCTGCCCTTGAAGCAGCGGAACAGCAGATATACGAAAACCCAAAGGTGATGGATGCACTGCTGGCAAGTAGTGGCGGGCGCAGGGCAATGGTTTGCAATCAACTTTTGCAAGCGATTGAACGCTTCCAAAACAATTGGATCGCCCTTGCCTAACAAAACGCCAATTAATTTTCCTGCTGCCGCCTCTAGAGCCGAACACCCCCAGCCCAGTTCAGTGGCTGCAGCAATCAAGCTGCGACTACCAAGGCGTTGATCAACATCACCGTGGCAATGAGTAAGCGCGCCCTGGCACTGTTGTGGGCGGGGCTATTGCCGGTTCAGGTGTTGCCGGCTCCGCTATCCGCCCAACCGCTGCAATCCCAAACCACCCAGCTCCTAGAGCGCAGCTGGCAAAAGCTTGATGCGCAACTGCGGGCGCTCGATCAGCTGCTACCCACTGAGCCCGAGCCCCCGGTGGGCAACGTGCTCGCCACGCCGCAGTTGCCAGCCAACCTAATTAAGGCCAACCAAGCGGCCAACGGCCCGATCCAACCGGCCAACGCCGTGGCCGCTCCGCCCCTAGATCTACCCACTGCCCAGCAACTCCAGGCCGAAGGCATCGCCAGCCTCAGCCTGGAGCAGGCCCTGGCGATCGCCTTTGCCAACAGCCCAAGCCTGCAAGCCCAGCGGGAACAGGTGGCCGCCGCCTTGGCCAGCCTCCAGGCCGCCATGGGCAGCTACTGGCCAACGATCAGCGCCTTTGCCAATGGTGGATACGAGGGCAGCCGCAGCAGCACCACCTCCAACAAACCCAACAACAACCTCGGCTTTGGCCCGCTGTTTGATAGCAACGGCCTGCTCAACTCAGCCGGTAACCCCACCGCCGGCCCCTTTTATGTGCCCAACGGCGGTTCCGTGGCGGCCACCTCCGGGGAATGGGGCATTGAAGGCGGCTTGCAGCTCAACTACGCCCTGCTCAACTTCGCCCGCACCCCAACGGTTCGCGCGGCGCGCGCCAGCCTGGAGCAGCAGCGCAACACCTACGCCAACCAGCTGCGCAGCCTGCAGCTGCAGGTGAGTGAGGCCTACTACCAGCTGCAGCAAAACGACCAACTAGTGCGCGTTTACGACGCCAACCTGCGCAACGATCTATTGATCCTGCAGGACACCCTCGACCTCAAACAGGCCGGCCTAGTGCCCAGGCTCAATGTGTTGCGGCGGCGCGCCATCCTGGCCTCCGATGAAGAAACCCTGATCCAATCGCTGGCCGACCGGGCGGTGGCACGCCGCCAGCTGGCGGTGCTGCTCAACCTGCCCGCCAGCGTGATCCCCAGCCCCAGCGACCCGATCGTGGTGCAGCCCCGCTGGCCGCTCGATCTGGAAAGCAGCCTGCTGGCGGCCTATCGGGGCAATCCCGAACTGGAGGCGATCTTGGCCACCCGCACGGCCCTCAGCCAACAAAGCCAGGCCACCGCTGCAGGCTTGCTGCCGAAACTTTCCCTTTTTGCCAGCGCCGGTGGCAACAGCTCCCAAACCAGCCTGGGCAACTTCGCCCTTGCTGGAGGGGGCTGCTGCGGCTCCACCGCCCTGCCTCTCTCCAGCACCAGCGGTGGGGACTGGTCTGCGGGACTCACTTTCACCTGGCTGCTGTTTGATGCCGGCAACACCGCAGGCCAGGCGCGGGCCCTGGCCAAACGGGAGGCGGCCGCTGCGCAGCAGTACGCCGCCACGCGCAACGACATCCGCCTGCGGATCGAGCAGGCCTTCTTTAACCACGAAGCCAGCCTGGCCAAGCTCAGCTCAGCCCGCCGCGGCGTGGCCGCAGCCCTTGAGGCCTTTCGCGACGCGCGCCTGCGCTATCTCACAGGCCTCGATAGCGAGCTCAATCTCTCTAATACCCAGGAGCGTTTAATCAACAGCCTGGTGCAACGGCTCAACGCCACGGTGAACGTGAACATCACCTACGCCAAGCTGTTGAAGGAGCTTCTGCCGATGCCCAGGGATTCCAACGCGCCAATCCAGCCGCAATTGCAACTCACCCAGCCGCAGCTCAGCAGCAGCGCCCCGGGCCAACCCTGAGCCGAGAAACATCACCATGGCCTTCGCCCTGCCCGCCCTGAGCCCTCTTTGGCGCAACAGTTTGCGGATCTGGCTGGCCAGCAGCCTCTCGATCGGAATCATGCTCTGGACCGGCCGCAGCAATGTGCTSTGGCTGGCGCTGGTGATGGCCGTGATGTTTGTGAATGAGAACGACCTCACCCCAGCTCGCAGTATCGGCCAAATCGTTGGCGGTGCCTTGATAGGCATTCTCACCGCMATGGTGTTGCATGAGATCTCCACCAGCTGGGTGGTGCTGGGCCTTGCCCTKCTAACCACCGGTGTACTGGTGCGAAGCCTGGGGCTGCTCAAGGGCCTCAGCATGGGTTACACGGGCTGCTGGGCCCTGGAACTGATGCACCGCGGCAACCAGTTCAACTGGGCACTGATCTTCAACATGGCACTTGCGGCGGTGGTGGGGATCCTGATGGCGCAGATCGCCACTTGGGCGCTGTGGCCTCGGCAGCCCCTRCAACAGCTGCCCGCCCTRGAAGCCAAGATYGCCRGCCAGCTCGGTGCGCAGATCWCGGCGATGCAGCAGTGGTTAGGCARCGGCGGTGCGCCCCCTGCAGCCCTGCGTTCCCAGGATCTGCTCCCCAGCATTCAGCTATTGCAACAGCTGCGCAACCAAAACCAGGGCCTTCCCATGCCCGCCCACAGCAAACAGCTGCTAAACCGCTGGGCCCAGGCCGGTAGCCTCTGGCGCCAAGTGCTACGCCAGTGGCTGCTGCTGGAGCCGCTGCTGCGGCAGCTGGCCACCCCACTGCCAACAGAAAATCCCCAGCCGCTGCTCCGCAGCTCGCTCGCCGATCTGGCTGCCCGCATGCAAGCCCATGCSGTGCTGGTTCCTTTGAGGCCGGCAGAGCTCTGGCTGGAGGAAGCCGGGCGCCTGGGCGCCCCCCAGCCCCTGCTGCTGGCCATCGGCCAACAGTGCCAAGACCTGCAACAGCTGCTGCACAGCCGAGCCCTGCTGCTGCAGCGATTGGAATCGAGCCGATGACCAGCCCAGCCCTGCGGGACACGGTGCGCCTCGCCGCCACCGTGACAGTGGTGAACGGCTTCGCCAGCCTCACCGGCCTGCCCTTTGCGCTTTACGCCTCCCTGGCGGTGCTGAGCGTCACCGTGGGCAACTACGGCAACACCCTCGAACTCGGCCGACAGCGCCTGGTTGGCACCACCGTTGGAGCCGTTGTGGTGTTTTTCGGCTACCGGGCCTGGGGGGATCTGCCGCTGGTGGTGGCGCTGCCTTTGGCGCTGCTGCTGGCCCGGTTGATCGCCGGCTCGTTTCGGCTCACCGTGGGCTACACGGTGTGCTGCTTCGTGGTGGTGATGGGCTGGCTCACCCACGACCAGCAGCTCGACAGCTGGATCCCGCTGCGCTTGCTCTGGACTGCGTTCGGCATCCTGATGGCCCTGCTGAGCCTGCGCCTGTTCTGGCCCACACGGGCCCGGATCCAGCAGCGGGAGGGACTGCTGCAGCTGCTGGTGGATCTCGGACAAAGCCTGCAGCAGGCTGTGCAGCCCCAACCCCAGGTGCAACGCCGGCTTGAGCTGGGGCAACAGGTCCGCAGCCTGCGCATCGAGCTGTTGAGCCTCCGCAACCAACGCCAGGGCGCCCTGCTGGAGCTGGGCAGCCTGGCTAGCCAGCATCCAGTTGCAAAGATGTGGACATTGCTGGACCAGGCCAGCGAAGCCCTGATCCTCGATCTCGATGAACTGCGGCGCCTGCCCAATGTCGACTGGCAGGGTTGGGGTCTCCAGGGCGACTACTCCATTGGAATTTCCTTTGTGCAGGGGGTGGCCCAGCGACTGCTGGCCTGGCAGGAGCAATTGAGTGATTCATTGCAGCTGCAGCCGCCGCCGAGCTCCCTTCGATCAACACTTCCCCTGGAGGCCCTGCAGTCGCCCGAATCCCTGGCTGCCTATCGGCTCCTCAACCCCCAGCAACTCCAGCGGGTGGCCTCGAGATGGATGGTGCTCAACCGCATGGACGAAACCATCGCAAGCACAGAACGCCAGTGGAGCGCCATCCTGGGCTGAGTGCTTAAGCGTTGGGCCGCGAAGACCACCAACGCTCAACCCGATAGAGCAGCACCACCACCATCACCACTAGCCAAAACCACAGCTCCGGCGGGTTGGCATTAAACAGGATTAACAGCAACACCACCTCGCTCACCAGCCAGGGAAACTCCTGCCGCAGCAAAGGGTTGCGAATCCGCGACAGCGACCAAAACTTCTCAGGGCGGCTCATGGCAAGGTGTTGGGTTGACGCAGGGAAGGGCGGTTCCAGCGCAGGTCGATCCAGGGAGTGCGGAAGCCACCGGTGATGGAGCGCAGGCCAGGAATCACGTAGCTGATCGGCGAGCGCCACTCCACATAGGCATGGGTGGACACGGTGAGACCATCGCGGATCGGAAACACTCCACTCCCCCCCGAGAGGGTCCAACGGTAACCATCCACGCTGGAGGGATCTCGCTCCAGCTCGATTTCACTGCGCATCACAGGGCCGTTCTTGGTGAGTTCTTGGGCCAACTGCGCGTTGCCGGTGGTGGTGGAGATGTCGTCTTGGGTGGCGGGCAGGGTGAGCACCTGCGTCACCTTGCCCACAATGCCGCCGAAGCGACCGCGCTGATTCCACTGTGGCACCACCTCCACGGGCAACCCATCGGACAGACGGCGGGCATCGGCGGGCGCGAAGTAGGCCACCACCCGAAGCGGGCGGGTTTTTGCRTTGGCTTGCTCAGTGCGGCCAATCGTGCCCAACCGCTGACCGGTGCCCACGGTTTGGCCGGAGATCACCTGCAGATCCAATACTGTGCCGTTCCGGTCGGCATGTACCTTGCCGTCGTAGTTGATTTTGGCCTTGGTTACCTGGATCTGTCGCTTGAGATCATCGATTTGATAGCGGCGCTGCAGGGCCTGGGTTTCGATCGTGAGCTTCACCTGCTGGTAGTTSGTSACCACATTCTTTTCGTTGATTTTCACGTCGTCGAGATTGACGCTAGTTGTGGTGAGCCCCTGCTCCGACGTCACCACCTCGGAGGAAAGGGGCGCCACCACCTCCCGCTTGGCCAGCCAATCCAAGTTCCGCAATTTATTGGAGTAGGTCGATTGCAGTTCGCCGTAGCGGCGGCGATCGTTGGAATACTTGGCTAGGGCTGTATCCAAAGCCCGCTTCTCAGTGAGTAAGCGCAAGGAATCTCGCCCATCGAGCTGGGCGTTATCCCGTTGCAGCTGGCGCAGGTTGCCGCGCTGCTGGTCGAGCTGGCGCTCCAGCACAGGCAGGTATAGCTGCATCAGCACCTGGCCGCGCGCCACCAACTCACCCTCCTTTACAAACACCTCCCGCACCTGGCCACCGGCTCGGGCGTTGAGGATGCCAGCGTTATTGGGGTAAATCAAAACGCCCATGCCTTCMACCTCCGTGGGCACGGGCCAGAACAGGGCCCACAGCAGCAACACTCCGCCAACTCCCGCCAGGGTTACACCCACCTGGTTGTGATCGCTCAGCTGCGAGGAGGTGGGGCTGGCCTGAGACATGGAACTCAGTTTGCAGGTCAAAAAAGCACCTGCCTAATAAATCAAGCCTACTCAGCAATTGTTAGATCGCAGGCAGCCGCTCTGGCAACAGCTCCAAGTTGCTTAGCGCTTCCATTGAGCGCTTCGGATCTAAAATTGCAGCTGCTAGCACTGGTGCTAAGCCTGGCACCAGGGAAAAAGCGGCAGAAAAAGCGGTAAAAACCGATAGGCCCTTCAAGCGGCTGATGGGGCCCACCAGGGCTAACCCATCACGGCTGAAGGCCACCGGTTGCAGCGCCATGGGAAGTTCAGCCAAGCTCGGCCACAGCTGCTGGGGCAGCAGGCTTTTTGCCGCTTCCTTCAACCCAGCCCGCATAACGGCAGGGTTGGGCTTATCAATATGGCCAATTGGTTCGCCAAAAAAGGAAGCCTGGCCAAACACCTTTGCCTTGCCCCAAGGGGCAATTCCCCCATCACAAATAAGTTGAGCGCCGCTGGTTGAGCGTTCGCGCTCCATGCGTTGTAGCTCCATGGGCATCACGATCGCCTTGGGTTGATCGCTGGCATGCCCACAAAAAAAATCATCCAGCAAACCAGCTTCCATTTGCAACAACGCAGCCCAGCTGCAATCCAGCAAGGGCAGGCTGCAACCGATGCTGGCCAGGAGTGGGGCCGTGGCTGCACCGGCCGCCAACACCGTGTGCTGGGCCAAAATCTCCTCCCCCGCCTTTGTTTTGCAGCCGCGCACCACCCCCTCCTCCAGCAGCAGGCCTTGCAGCAGCAGATTGCGCTGTTGCACCCCAGCTGCTGCAAGGGCTTTTGTTAGTTTTTCAGTTAGAACAAGGGGGTCAACCCTGGCGTAGGGCATGGCCACCACACCGCCTAGGGGGGCATCCACCAGCAGCGGTTCCAGGCCGCGCCATTGGCTTGGCGCCAAGCGCTGGGCCCCTGGGGGAATGTTTGGTTTTTGATCTTCCAGCCAATAGAGCAAAAGCTCAGCTGGCTCCAAACCCAAAAATCCATGGCGCTTTTCAAGGCGCTGCCATTGTTCAAGCGCTGCCAGCTGCACCCCCCCATAACTGATGGGGGTTGCCATGGGCGCCGTTGAAATAATGCATACCTTGGCGCCGCGGTCAGCTGCTTCCAGCGCTAACAAGCCGCCCGCCAGGCCAGCTCCCACCACCAGAAGATCGGGTATCAATAGTTCAAGGTGAAGGAGCTAACAACACTGCGAAACATCGTTGCCACCCGATCCCAACGCACCTCATTGGTGCTAGCGGCAAGGGTATAAAGCTTGCCCTTATCAGCCACCACCGTGGCAAATTCATGGCGATCACGATCGGCCAGGTGCACTTTGTATTCCAGGTCGTAGAAGGTGCGGCCCTGGTCGGCCCGTTCGCTTGCTTCCACTAAATCCGCCTCACGGCCGCTGCCGGCAGGGGCGATAACCGTGCGTCCCAGTTTTTCTCCCACCGCCACTGCACTGCCTAAATCCTCAAGCCGTTTATCTGGATCAACAGGAGCGATCACAAGGCTGAGGGTTTCATCGCTATTGATCAGATCATGGAAAACAACTTCAGGGCCATCGCTGATGGCCACCCGTATCCAACCGGTTGGATACAAAAAGGCGTAGCGGCCATCGGCGCTGCTGTAGCGGTTTAAGCCAGCCGCCGCAGCTGAACAGCCCACCAGCAACACCAACAGCAGCACGCAGATCAGGCGGGGGATCCCCCGAAACAAAGCCGAAACCTTCATGGGAGAGCCAAGCAACAGGAAGCTGCTGCCATTCTTGCGCCGCGGCCTGCCTAGATTCGCGATAATTGCTTTAGCCAGCTGTCTGCCTTCACCCGCCCCTTGGCTCGGCTGATTGAGCAGTTCGAGCGGCTGCCGGGCATTGGTCCCCGCACGGCCCAAAGATTGGCCCTTTATTTACTGCGCCAACCTGAAGAGCAAAGCCAGGCATTTGCTGAAGCGCTCCTGGCTGCCAGGCAACAGGTGGGGCAATGCCAACGCTGCGGCCACCTATCGGCAGAAACCCTTTGCAACATTTGCCTAAATCAAGGGCGCAACATCGGCCTGATTTGTGTTGTAGCCGATTCCCGCGACCTGCTAGCGCTTGAACGCACTCGGGAATACAAAGGCAGTTACCACGTTCTTGGCGGCTTGATCTCACCCATGGATGGCATCGGCCCAGAGGCTTTGATGATCCAGGCCTTGCTAAAACGCCTTGATCCAGAGGAGGTTAAAGAGGTGATTTTGGCTTTAACCCCAAGCGTTGAAGGCGACACCACAAGCCTCTACCTGGGACGGCTACTGAAACCATTTTGCCAAGTAACCCGTATTGCCTACGGCCTGCCCATGGGTAGCGAATTGGAATATGCCGATGAAGTAACCCTGGCTCGGGCCCTTGAGGGGCGCCGGGCCATGGAATAGGCAAACTGCCATGGGAAAAACAAGTCGCTATAGCCACATCCCCCCGCAGCAAAGATTGCCAAGTTGGTTGCGGCGACCGATCGGAGCTGCAACTCAATTAGAAGCGGTGCAAGCTGTGGTTAAACAGCAAAGGCTTCACACCATTTGTGAAGAGGGCCGCTGCCCGAATCGAGCTGAGTGCTATGCAGCCGGCACTGCAACTTTTTTACTGGGGGGGCCCATCTGCACCCGCAGTTGTGCTTTTTGCCAAGTGGAGAAGGGATTACCACCAGCAGCAGCTGATCCCCTAGAGGCGGAACGGGTGGCAGGGGCCGTTGAGAAATTGCAGCTCAAATATGTGGTGCTCACAGCCGTTGCTCGCGACGACATGGAAGACCACGGCGCAAGCCTTTTTACAAACACCATGGCAGCAATTCGCAAACGCCTACCGCAAATAGCAATTGAGGTATTAACACCCGACTTTTGGGGTGGCCAGCGGGATCTAGAGGCTGGCTTAAGCAGTCAACGGCTACGGCTACGCCAGGTGTTGAGCGCCAATCCAGTGTGCTTCAACCACAACTTGGAAACGGTGCAACGGCTCCAGGGGGAAGTGCGCCGCGGTGCCACCTGGTGCCATTCGCTTGGGCTGCTGGCTGCTGCCCACGAGATAGCGCCAAATATTCCAACCAAAAGTGGCTTAATGCTTGGCCTTGGTGAAAGCAAAGCCGAAGTAGTGGCGGCGATGGAGGCTTTGCGGCAAGCGCAGTGCCAAAGGCTCACCCTGGGGCAATACCTAAGGCCGTCCCTTGCCCACATCCCCGTAGCTCGCTACTGGACACCCGCTGAATTTACCGAATTGGCTGCCATTGCCACTGGCTTAGGTTTTGCACAAGTGCGCAGCGGCCCCCTAGTGCGCAGCAGCTATCACGCCGAGAAAAACTAACTACATTTATCGCCCTTAGAAGAAGAATTTCACTGAAACTTCAGGGCCATATTGATAACTGTTGTAGCCATTATCAGGTGTTGCTCCATTATTCCAAGCCTGGCCAAAATATCGCATCGAAACATTCAAACTTGTGTTATTGCCAACGGCATAACCCAAGCCCAATTGGGCGTTCCCAGTGAGGTCTTGCTGGCCTGCCAAGCCAAAACCAGCAATATCAGCGCGGCCAAATGCCCGCAAGCGCTGAGTTAGAAAGATGCTTCCCTGTAAACCCAAAAGTGGTTCCGCCCAGGTGCGGGAAAGGGTTCCTTGGTTTAGATAAGTTCTTTGGCCTTGGAGCTGGGCCGCCACAAGCAATTGGGCTTGAACTACCCGCACGCCGGCATAGGGAATCAAACTAAATTCACCGGGCGCCCCCACAGCTGCTTCCTTTGCGCCAAGGCGATAGCGCAGCGCTAAATCATAGATACCATTAATAGAAGTAACAGTTGAATTTCCGTTTAACAAGCCCCGGCTTGTATTAAATGATTTCTGCGCACCAAGCTGGGTGTAACTCACATCGCTGAGCAAGCCAAGCCGCTTATATTCAACACTTGCACGCATTGCAAAGGCAGATTGCAACTGCTCCGCAAAGATCAAGCTGGGATTTAAATAGGTATTGGCGCTGAAGCCACGCACCGTGGTGGTTGAATCAGCCCAGGGGATCAGAGCGTAAAATTCTGCGGTTGCAGCCCAATTATCATCAGCTGCTGTTATTACGGGTGGAACATCAAGCATGAATAAAAACCGAGAGCGTTGGGAAATGAAAACTTGCCAGCACCCAGGCTAATGCAAATGCTTAATTTGTCACGGATTCGCATAATTGCAATCGGCAAACAGCGGCCCGGCTGGTTGCATGATGGGGCAGCAATGTATTGCAAACGTTTAGTTGGCCTTGAAATAATAGAACTCAAAGATTCAACGCCAGAYAAGGAGGCTCAGGCGGTGCTGGCAAGTTTAAAAAATAATGAGAAATTATTACTTTTAAGTGAAGATGGCAAGCATTTTAGTTCACGCCAGCTAGCAAATGAATTAAATGAACTTAGCTCCAATCGCTTGGCATTTGTTATTGGTGGTGCCGATGGCCACAGCCCACAGTTAAAGGCTAAAGCAGATCAAATAATCAGCCTTTCAGCACTTACCTTTCCCCATGAATTAGCCAGATTAATTTTGCTTGAGCAAATCTATAGAGCTAGCACTATTATTCAAGGAGGGCCATACCATCGCGATGCGGCCACTGCTGCGGGCAAGGCCCTCGGTGCAATCACCTCGCATCAATAATCCAGAACCACCCCACACCAAACGCAGGGGTAAATCAATTGGGCTGGCCGCCAATTCCCTATGGGCYGTGAAACCAAGTCTACGGAAATAACGAACAAGTTTTTGATGTTGCTTACTGTTATCGCGTATTGCAAGTAAATTAGCTCTACGGCATGGGGTTTGCTCCAGGGCCCAGGCAAATGTTGCAGCCCAAATTAAATCGGCCACCCCCTGCAGCTGATTGCCTTGCACTCGCAGGGTGTCTAGGTGCAAACCATTGGCAAAGGGTAAAGACCAGCCCTTAAGTTCACCCAGCAGCAAAAGGCGCCCCGCATCACGGCGAGCAACCGCCACCCGCAGGGTTTTTAGTCCTAATCCACCGCCAATTTGCAGGCGCAAAATCAGCCCCTGCTGGGCAGCAAATGCTTCCAAATCAGCCAGGGACGGCATCTGCTTATTTGATAGAGAATTAGAACCTAAATGATTTTCACCACGGGCCGCGGCCAATTGCATTTGTTGTTGACGTTCAGCAAAACGTTGGCGATCAGCTTCRCTAAAATTYTCTTTGCAGTGGCGGCAACTAACCCCCKCCACATAACTTGATAAGGCCCGATCAGCGGCRGCCAGTGGCATGCCACAGGCATAACAAAGACTGTATTCACTGGGGGCRAGCTGGTGGTTTARAGCAACCCGCTGATCAAATACAAAACARTCCCCCTGCCAGCTACTGCGCTCGGCTGGAATCTGCTCTAAATACTTTAATATTCCGCCTTCTAAATGATGAACATCGCTAAACCCCTGGGCAACYAAAAGAGCGGTTGCTTTTTCACAGCGGATGCCACCTGTGCAAAATAAAGCAAGGCGTTCTGCCTTGTGCTTTTTCATTAATGGCTTCAATTCTTGTTCTACCCAAGCTGGAAAGCCACGGAAATTATCAAGGCCGGGATCGATCGCACCGGGGAAACTGCCAACGGCTATTTCATAATTGTTGCGCGTATCAATTACCAAGGTATTTGGCTGCTTAATTAAATCATCCCAACGCTGCGGCTGCACATAATTACCCACCTGCTGCTGGGGATTCAGCTCAGGAATGCCAATGGTTACGATCTCACTCTTGATCCGAATCTTAAGGCGGTGAAAACATTTTTTTGCACTCCAGCTATATTTAACCTCCAATTCATTAAATGCTTCTTCTTTTCGCAGTAAATCAATAAAATCTTTAATGCCAATTTCCGAACCACACAATGTGGCATTAATACCCTCTGCYGCTAAAAGCAAGGTGCCTTGCAAACCACCTATTTCGGCGTTTTTAAGCAGCTTTTGGCGCAAGCTCTCGAGATTATCGAGTTGTGCAAATTTATAGAAAGCTGCAACTAGGTAGGTCAAGGGCAGCTCAACTAATGCTAAAAGGTTGCACGCCTGCGGCAGCCAGCAATGCCCTATCTGCTTCCACGGCGGGATTAGATGTGGTGAGCAGAGTATCGCCGTAGAAAATGGAATCGGCCCCAGCCAACAAACAAAGAATTTGGGCTTCTTGATTCAATTGCTCCCGCCCTGCGCTAAGCCTCACCCGGCTGTGGGGCATCAAGATGCGCGCAGTGGCCACCATGCGCAATAAATCAAGGCTTTCATAGGGCTGTTGGTTTTCAAGGGGCGTTCCCTCCACTGCCACCAAACCATTGATGGGAACACTTTCAGGCTGGGGATCAAGGTTAGCTAACACCTGCAACATCGAAGCACGGTCTTTTAATGTTTCACCCATGCCAATAATGCCACCGCAACACAAACTTATCCCCGCTTTTCGTACCCGTTGAAGCGTTTCTAAGCGGTCTTGATAGGTGCGMGTGCTAATTATTTCGGCGTAGTACTCAGGGCTCGTATCTAAATTGTGGTTATAGGAGGTAAGCCCCGCTTGGGCCAAACGATCCGCCTGGCCATTGCTGAGCATGCCGGCGGTAACACAGGCTTCCATCCCAAGCTGTTTCACCCCAGCAACCATCTCCAACATCGCTTCAAACGGGGCACCATCCCTGATTTCCCGCCAGGCCCAGCCCATGCAAAATCTTTGGGCGCCTGCTTCTTTTGCCGCCTTAGCCCGCTCCAACACCGCTGCCACTTGTAATTCCAACTGGGGCCCACCGCTCACATCACTGCTGTTGTGCATCGATTGGGGGCAATAGGCGCAGTCTTCTTCGCAGCCTCCGGTGCGCACGCTCAGCAGAGAAGCGAGCTGCACCTGATAGCCGGGGTTTGCTTCCCGGTGCACCTGCTGGGCTTGCCAAAGCAAATCAACTAAAGGCAGATTTAATAGAGCTTCAATTTCGGTAAGCTCCCAATCATGGCGCAGGGCAACTGTCATTTAGCACTCTCCGGTACACCACCAAAGCGGCGGCGGCGACCTTGATAATCCAGCAGAGCTGCTTCCAGTGCCGCCCCATCAAAATCAGGCCAAAGAACGTCTGTTACATGGAATTCCGCATAGGCCAGCTGCCAAAGCAGGAAATTACTAAGCCGATATTCGCCGCTGGTGCGTATTAATAAATCAGGGTCGCATTCACCGGCGGTGTGCAATTCAAGCCCCAATAGATGCTCGTTGATTGCCTCTGGATCTAATTCGCCACTTTTAACGCGTCTGGCTAGGGCTTTTGCTGCTTGCACTAGTTCGTGGCGGCTGCCGTAGTTGGTGCAAACATTGAAATGAATGCCACTGTTATTTGCGGTGCGGGCGGTGGCATCGGCAATCAGCTGCTGCAATCCCTCGGGTAAAGCGGTGAGATCCCCCAAGAAACGAATGCGCACCTGCTCCTTTTCAAGAGCTGCCAATTCCTTTGCTAACACCCGCTCAAACAGGGTCATTAAAAAACTCACCTCCTCTCCCGGACGCGACCAGTTTTCAGTGGAGAAGGCGTAGGCGGTGAGCGTTGCTATGCCCCAGTTRTTGCA
Source organism: Synechococcus lacustris str. Tous (assembly GCF_003011125.1). Taxonomy (GTDB): domain Bacteria; phylum Cyanobacteriota; class Cyanobacteriia; order PCC-6307; family Cyanobiaceae; genus Synechococcus_D; species Synechococcus_D lacustris. The sequence goes on from NZ_PXVC01000018.1 coordinate 18,414, forward strand.
TAGGCGCAGGGTGTTTTTTAATGCTTCCACTCCCCTGCGGTGGCCCATCATCCKTGGCAAGCCCCGCTGGGAAGCCCAACGGCCATTGCCATCCATGATTAATGCCACATGGCCAGGCAAGCGACTGGGATCGAGGCCTTCAGGTAAGCAGAAATGGGAGGTGGGGCTGGGCATCGCCACCAGGGGCCGGCTCATGGGCGGTTCTTGGCAGAGGCTTCGGCGAGATCGCCAGCGGTTTGAGCTTTGGAAAGCGTACGCGCCTGGCGCTTGCGGCGGTCACCAGATTGCAATTGCAGGGCTTCACCAAGAAGGGCGCGCAATCGCTCCCTTGTGATTGGCCGTTCAAATTTGCCTTGGCAGGCAAGTGAAATGGTGCCTGATTCTTCACTTACCACCACGCATAAACAACGTTCATGCCTTTCGGTGAGCCCAAGGGCCGCCAGGTGTCTGGTGCCATGGCGGGTGATGCTTTGCCGCGAAAGTGGCAAAATCACACCGGCGGATGCAATTCGATTGGCCTGAAGCAATACCGCGCCATCGTGCAATGGGGTTTCAGAAGAAAATAAATTGAGCATCAAATCAACTGAAAGCAAAGCATCGATTTGAATGCCTGGATTCAAAAAGTCTTCGGGCCGCAAATCACTGCCCAAATCCAACACTATTAAGCCSCCACAGCGGCGCTTGGAAAGCTGGCCCACCGTGTCAACCAAAATATCAACGGTGCTGGAATCTTGCCTACCCGTTTGACGGCTACCGAGCAGCACATCCAAGCGGCCAGTGCCAAGTAATTCCATCAGGCGGCGCAATTCCCCCTGCAGCAAAATTGCGAGCGCAAGGCCACACACCARCACCAGCGCCTCCATTAATTTGGAGGTGAGGGGCAAATCGCCATAACGCTGCAGCAACCAAGCCACAGCCACCAGTAAYAAATAGCCGCGCARCAACCAGAGGGTGCGGGGTTCAGTAACCCGGCCAAGCAGCARRAAGCCGAGGCTGCCGGCAAACAGCAGGTCGAAACTCAACCGCAGCCAGAACACCTAAACACCTCCCCTTAATTAATTCAACTTACCGATTTCAAGCGTTCTGGCAGTACGTCGTAGCGCAGCAACTCGTCTGGCCGCTCCCGCCTTTGCACCAATTCAGCTCTACCATCCGCCACCAAAACAGCTGCCGGCCTGGGTATGCGGTTGTAGTTGGAAGCCATCGAGGCGTTGTAGGCGCCTGTAGCCAACACCACCAACACATCACCGGGTTTACTTAATGGCAAAGCCAGGTTGCGCAGCAGCACATCGCCGGATTCGCAATGCTTTCCAGCCAAARTAACGCTCTCAACTGCTGGGGCATTGGCCTGATCGGCCAAGCAAGCCGTGTATTGGGATTGATAGGTAATCGGCCTGGGGTTGTCGCTCATGCCTCCATCAACCGCCACATAGGTGCTGAAGCCGGCGATCTCCTTGCGGCTGCCGATTTGATAGAGGGTTACGCCCGCCGCTGCCACCAGGGAACGGCCCGGTTCACACAACAGCCGCGGCAATTCAAGGCCCCGCTCCCGGCAGGCCCCTGCGATTGCCTCTGCCACCACCTGCACCCAGCGTTCAATGCTGGGGGGATCATCGGAGCGCACRTAGCGGATCCCAAGGCCACCGCCAACGTTTAAATCGCTGATGGTGTGGCCKAGGGAATGGGCCAGCACCATGGCATCGGCAAGTACCGCCGCCAGGTCGCGGTGGGGATTTAGTTCAAAAATCTGTGAGCCGATATGGGCATGCAATCCCCTTAGCTTTGCCCAGCTGCAACCAGCCAAATGGCGCAACACCGCCTCCAGCTGGTCGGGATCAAAGCCAAATTTGCTATCTAAGTGRCCAGTGCGGATGTATTCATGGGTATGGCATTCAATGCCAGGGGTAAAACGCAGCAATAGGGGCACCTGGCCCCCATGCCCCTGGCAAAGCTCCTGCAACAGCTCAAGATCACGCCAGTTGTCTACAACAACACAAATGCCATGTTGCAGGGCAAGGCTTAATTCCTCAGGKGATTTGTTGTTGCCGTGGAGCACGATCCTTTCCGGCGGCATCCCCCCCTCTAGGGCAGTGAGTAATTCACCAGCGGAAACAGCATCTAAGCCCAAGCCCTCAGAGGCCACTAGGGCAGTAATTGCCAAACTGCTATTTGCTTTTGATGCGTAGATGGCCAGTGAAGGGCCGGGGTAATGGCGCGCCAGGGCTTGGCGATAGGCGATGCAGGCCTGGCGAAGGCTGAGCTCATCAAGCACATATAAAGGTGTGCCAAAACGGGYCGCCAGGTCGCTTAAAACACAGCCACCCACCCGCAGGCGCCCCTGGGCATCCAAATCGGTACTAATCGGGGCAAGATTGCGGTTGGGGCTTTCAAGATCAATAGCTCCATCAGCCCAGGGCAACCCGGGGGTACTTGCCATTGCCATCGCTATGCAGTTGGAACCGATCCCCTATCTTTTCAGCCCTTCGGCCCCAACAAAGCTTGGGTTGAACGCAAAAGCAGCATGTTTAGCCCTGGATCAAAGGGCCCTCGGCGGCTTTTGGAGCGAAAAACAGTGGCAGGAGGAATTRGAGMGGCAGGCAAATATTTGCATTGGCTACTGGAGCACCCCAGGGGCAGAAACACTGCTGGGCTTGATCTGCGGCTGGGTGGTGGCAGATGAAATCCAAATCAGCATGGTGGCTGTGGAGCCGAGCAAAAGAAGGCTTGGCCTTGGCACAAAGCTGCTCCAAGATCTCCTCGCCAGGGCAAAGGAGCAGGGATGCCTGCGGGCCAGCCTTGAGGTTTCAGAGGCAAATCAGGCCGCCATTGCCCTRTATGAAGGGGTTGGATTTTCTACTTGCGGAATCCGTAATAACTACTACCGAAATGGCGACAATGCCCTGATTAAAGTAAAAGAACTTTGCGAAATTTAAGCTAAGTATTTTAGCGGTAAATTTTTTTAGCGGTACGGTTTTCCGGCCAATGTAACCAGTAGCAGCCAAACTTGCGTTTGATTTTAAAGCATTAAAAAGCAGCTAAATGCAGTTCAGGCCAAGTTATCGGTTTTTCCCCCACAGCCCCCCTTCAATTCCTGATAGGTTGGGATCATCTGCAGGCTCTGCCGCCAAACCATGTTCGAGCGGTTTACCGAAAAAGCCATCAAAGTGATCATGCTGGCCCAAGAAGAGGCCCGCCGTTTGGGTCACAACTTCGTTGGCACYGAGCAAATCCTGYTGGGTTTGATCGGTGAAGGCACTGGTGTAGCGGCCAAGGTTTTGAAATCAATGGGGGTAAACCTCAAAGATGCTCGCGTTGAAGTTGAGAAAATTATTGGCCGWGGTTCAGGTTTTGTTGCCGTTGAAATACCTTTTACACCCAGGGCCAAACGCGTTCTTGARCTCTCCCTGGAGGAGGCGCGYCAGCTGGGCCACAACTACATCGGCACTGAACATCTGCTGCTTGGTTTAATTCGCGAAGGCGAAGGTGTAGCCGCAAGGGTTTTAGAAAATCTTGGCGTTGATCTAGCCAAGGTTCGCACCCAAGTAATTCGCATGCTTGGTGAAACCGCTGAGGTGAGCGCTGGGGGTGGCAGCAAAGGYTCCACCAAAACACCCACCCTCGACGAATTTGGTAGCAACCTCACCCAATTGGCCTCCGATGGCAAACTCGATCCAGTGGTGGGTAGGCAAAATGARATTGAACGGGTAATTCAAATACTTGGTCGCCGCACTAAAAATAATCCCGTTTTAATTGGTGAACCAGGTGTTGGTAAAACCGCCATCGCTGAGGGCTTAGCCCAGCGCATAATCGATGGTGAAGTTCCSGATATTTTAGAAGAAAAGCGWGTTTTAACCCTTGATATCGGTTTGCTTGTAGCAGGTACTAAATACAGAGGTGAATTTGAAGAGCGGCTTAAAAAAATCATGGAAGAAATCCGTGGTGCCGGCAATGTGATCCTTGTTATTGATGAGGTTCACACCTTGATTGGAGCGGGTGCCGCTGAGGGTGCAATCGATGCTGCAAATATTCTCAAACCTGCCCTTGCAAGGGGGGAACTGCAATGCATCGGTGCAACCACTTTAGACGAATACCGCAAACATATTGAGCGGGATGCAGCCCTTGAGCGCCGCTTCCAGCCCGTGATGGTTGGTGAGCCATCAGTGGCCGAAACCATTGAAATTTTGCGGGGCCTAAAAGAGCGTTATGAAACTCACCATCGCCTAAAAATATCCGACGATGCCCTAATAGCTGCTGCAACCCTTGGCGATCGCTATATCTCCGATCGATTTTTACCTGATAAGGCAATTGATCTTGTTGATGAGGCCGGCAGCAGGGTTCGCTTGTTAAATTCGAAATTGCCCCCTGCGGCCAAGGAATTAGACAAGCAGTTGCGGGCAGTTCAAAAAGAWAAGGARTTGGCCGTTAGGGAGCAGAACTACACAAAAGCTGGTGAGTTACGCGATAAGGAAGTTGAGTTGCGCGAACAGGTTCGTGGCATAACCCAAGCCCGCCGCGATGAAATTGCAGCCAGCAATGAAGCCCCAGCCGATGGCGAACMAGCCAAACCAGCTGAAACCACAACAGACGGCACCCCAGTGGTGAGCGAGGAGGACATTGCCCAGATTGTTGCCTCCTGGACAGGCGTTCCAGTTCAAAAATTAACTGAAACAGAATCYGCCAAATTGYTAAATATGGAGGAAACTCTCCATCAAAGGTTGATCGGGCAAGACGAAGCCGTTAAGGCTGTTTCAAAAGCGATTAGGCGCGCCCGTGTTGGCCTTAAAAACCCAAATAGGCCGATTGCCAGCTTTATTTTCTCGGGCCCAACAGGTGTTGGTAAAACMGAGTTAACAAAAGCTTTAGCCGCATATTTYTTCGGCAGTGAAGARTCCATGATCCGCTTAGATATKAGCGAATTCATGGAACGCCATACCGTTAGCAAATTGATTGGTTCCCCCCCCGGCTACGTGGGCTTTAACGAAGGCGGACAACTCACGGAAGCMGTAAGAAGGCGCCCCTATACKGTCGTTTTGTTTGATGAAATTGAGAAAGCCCACCCRGATGTATTTAATCTGCTCCTACAACTACTTGAAGAYGGYAGATTAACYGACTCAAAAGGTCGCACCGTTGATTTCAAAAATACACTTATTATYATGACTTCTAACATCGGTTCTAAAGTAATTGAAAAAGGTGGCGGCGGCCTCGGCTTTGAATTTGGCGGKGGTGATGTTGAAGAGAAYCAATAYAATCGAATTCGCTCCTTGGTTAACGAAGAACTCAAGCAATATTTYAGGCCTGAATTCCTCAACAGGCTCGATGAAATAATTGTATTCCGMCAGCTCAACCGCGACGAAGTTAAGCTTATTGCYGAYATCATGCTKAGGGAAGTATTCACCCGCATGCAGGAGAAAGGTATAAGCCTTTCTGTTACTGAATCATTTAAAGAGCGCTTAGTGGAAGAGGGTTACAACCCCAGCTATGGAGCACGCCCCCTAAGGCGTGCCGTTATGCGCTTACTTGAAGATTCCCTTGCGGAGGAATTCCTCTCTGGGCGCCTTAAAGATGGTGATGCYGCCCTGGTGGATGTRAACGAAGACAAGCAGGTTGTAATCAGGCAAACAACCCTGCCCCAAGAGCAGCCCGAGTTGGCTAGCGCTGGTGTTTGATTAGGGGATGACARCCCCTGCCAGCAGCCAGCATTCCATCGCCCCCGCCCAGCTGTGGCGGGGGCMTGGGGTATGGCAACAGGGCCTAGCGGATATCAAAAAAATCTCCAGCAAACCACTGCTACTAGGCCGCAGCCCAAATACCCGTGCCCTGCGGGGGAAATTAGCCCAAAGTCTCACTAACAGCGGCCTCACAGTTGAAAGTGCTGAATTAAAATTTGATTGCTGTGAAATAGATTTAGCAGCATTAGAATTAAAAGTTCAGCAATCAAAATGTGATGGGGTAATTGCCAGTGGTGGTGGCAAAGTTTTAGATGCCGGCAAACTACTAGCTGATCGTTTAGATCTACCATGTATCACTGTGCCCACCAGCGCTGCCACCTGCGCCGGCTGGACAGCCCTTGCGAATATCTACAGCCCCGATGGCGCTTTTCAAGCTGATGTAAGCCTCAAGCGCTGCCCACAACTATTGATATTCGACCATCAACTAGTGCTTACGGCACCAGCACGCACCCTTGCAAGCGGCATCGCCGATGCCATGGCTAAGTGGTATGAAGCCTCCGTGAGTAGTGGTCAAAGTAGCGATGGATTAGTGCAACAGGCTGTTCAACAGGCCAGGGTTCTACGTGATCAATTACTGATTGAGGGGGTGGCTGCCCTGCAGGATCCTGGTTCAGAGGCCTGGGTTCGGGTGGCCGAGGCRAGTGCCCTCACCGCTGGTTTAATCGGCGGCCTCGGCGGTGCCCGTTGCCGCACCGTTGCTGCCCATGCCGTGCACAATGGCCTCAGCCAATTACCTGCCTGCCACGCTTCTCTCCATGGCGAAAAAGTTGCCTTTGGAGTGTTGGTGCAACTGCGCTTRGAGGAACAAATTGGCGGCAGCCAATTGGCGGCCCAAGCGCGCCGCCAACTAACACCTTTTTTCAAACAACTGGGCTTACCGGTGAATTTGGCAGATCTCGGCCTTGCTAAGGCCAGCCTTGAGCAATTGCAACAGGTGTGCMGCTTTGCCTGCCAAACAAATTCCGATTTGCATCACCTACCTTTTCCCGTGGCTGTTGATGATCTACTGGCTGCATTGGTAAGCAGCACCCAAGGATGCTTAGTTCACTGAATTGGGCTGCCCAGCAGCTCAAGGATCCCCAGGGCAGGGCCCTAGCCGCATCAATTCGCTGGCTAGCCCTCGATCTGCCAGGGAAACTGGCAGATTTGGAATGGCCCGTAGCCGTAGTGGGCCAAGGGAAACCAATACTGATGCTGCATGGTTTCGAYAGTTCATTTCTTGAATTTCGCCGCCTCGCSCCTTTGCTTGCAAGCTCCCATCAACTTTGGATTCCCGATCTTTGCGGCTTTGGTTTCTCCCCAAGRCCCCCTGGCGCCGCCTACGGYCCCCAGCTGGTTTTAAGTCATCTCAAGGCGCTACTGCCATTAATTCAGGCGGCTAATCAATTTGAAAAAATCGGTTTAATCGGTGCCTCCATGGGGGGTGCCGTGGCATTGCAGTTGGCCATGGCATTAGAGCAAAGCAATCCTCAATTAGTGGATAAAATGCTTTTGCTTGCTCCKGCGGGCATCACCGGTAAAGCAAGGCCCCTGCCAGCACCATTTAATAAATTTGGCGTTGCATTTCTTGGCCTGCCAGCAGTGCGMAGGGGGCTATGCCGGCAGGCATTTGCTGATCCAAAGGCCAGTGTTGGGCCTGCAGAAGAAGAGMTTGCCAGTTTGCACTTAAAAACACCTGGCTGGGCTGAATCTTTGGCCACCTTTGCCAGCAGTGGTGGCTTTGCCGAGGTAGACGGTGCATTGCCAAGCTGCGAACTGCAGGTGCTTTGGGGTGCAAACGACCGCATCCTGCCGGCAGCGCAACGGCAAGCGGCCGCAACYCGATTGGGCGATTGCTGCACGGAACTCAAAAGCTGCGGGCATCTGCCCCACCTAGATCAACCAACCCTGGTGGCATCCCAYTGGMGGCAAAGCCGATGAGCGGGCCCCTAATGCAGCTGCTCAGCCAGGGCATGCGTTTATGGCTTACCAGTGTTTGCAGTGAATTGGAGCAGCTTGATTTGGATTTGGATGGCTCGGCCCTTGGRCTATTGGCTGGGCACCTGCAGGGGKGGAAACTAACRGCTAAGGGTGTTGTTTTTCAAAACCTAGCCCTTGCCAATGTKGAACTCCAAAGCGATCCGATCGATTTTGAAGTTGGCGGTTTAATCAAAAAGCAAAAATTACAACTAAAACATAAATTTCAGATTCAAGGCTGCGTAACTTTTAGCGCTGCCAATCTAAATAAATCYCTTGCAAATCCCCATTGGCTTAGCTTTAGCAACAATATCGCCAGTCAGCTATTAGGAGCCAACAATTTAGCTAGTTACGTAATAGCTGAGAACAAACTAAGTTTATATAGCGACGATGGCAGATCCATTCAATGCAACCTAGAAGTATTAGATGGCATGCTTTGGTTGCAACCCATTCATTCCAAATCAACAGCGGCCATACCAGCGGCGATACCAGTGCCCATGGATCCTGCGATTAGGCTTGAGAATGTATTAATTGAGGGCCAACAGTTGAAGCTAACGGGCAGCTCAATTGTTAGCGCAGGAGCGGCTGGATCAAAGTAACAAAATAGAAAACAACTGCTGGTGTAAACAAATAACTATCCACACGGTCTAAAATCCCCCCATGGCCTGGAATTAAGGCCCCTGAATCCTTCACCCCCGCATCCCTTTTCATCATTGATTCAGTTAGATCTCCCACCAAAGCAAACAGGGCAACCAAGGCACCTAAAACCGCTCCCACGGCCCAGCCCCATTGCCAACCAAGCAAAACACCACCGCAGGCGCCGCAAATCAAGCAGGCCGTGAGGCCCGCCAGGGCGCCCTCCACCGTTTTATTTGGAGACACCTCAGAGAGCATCGTGCGCCCATAGCGGCTGCCCCAGAGGTAGGAGCCACAGTCGGCAGCCCAGATCAACACAAATGCCAACAGGGTGATTGCTAAACCATCGCTGGAAGCCCTGAGGCGCACCCAATGGCTGGGTAAAAAGCCCAGGTAAAACAAACCAAAAATTGAAGCGGCAATATCGGCAATGCTCCCCGTGATCGGCTGCAGCAACAACCAACCGCAGATCACKGTGCCCGCAAGCGGCAAAATTGCCGCCGCAAGGGCACTACCTGGAAATAACTGGGTGGTTATCAACAGCAATTGGCAMACCACCAAGGTGGTTTTTGTKGCAGGCCTTATGCCCTTGAACTGGGCTAAACGAAAAAATTCCAGCAGGGCCAAATGCACAATCACCCCAAGGCTGAGGGTGAACCACCAGCCGCCAAGCCAAATGATCACTAGGGCAAAAAGGGCTGCYGCTAAGCCGCTCAACCATCTATTCATCGCRTGCTCATTGRTGGCGCTCTGCTGCGATCAAAAAGAGCGGTTCCGCCGCCCCCAACCTTGTTTGRTCGCCCCGCCGTTGCATGCGATGAACCGTAGCCTGCACCACCTGTAAATCAGAGGCCTCCAGCTGCCCTAGATGGTCGGTGGCATCCACCAAACCCTCCAAACTTGAGGTGCTGATCACCAGYCGCCCCCCCAAGGCCAACGATTCCCAAACAGCCCTGAGCACATCCCCAAGGGGGCGCCCCACCTCAAGCAACACCCGATCGGGATTTGGGGCAAGCCGTTGCAAATCAACGGGGGCTTGMCCCTGCAACACCTCCAAATTATTTATGCCAAAGCGGGCCCGATTGCGTTCAAGTAATTCCACCGCCTCTGGATCGCGCTCTAGGGCCTGCACGCGACCGCGGGGCAGCAATCGGGCGATTTCAAGGGCAAGGGCGCCGGTGCCGCCACCCACATCCCACACAACGGAATCAGGCCTGGGCCTCAGGTGGGCCAAAAGCATCACCCGTTGTTCCATCGGCGTGGGGCTAAARCCGGGCGCAGCCTCAAAGGCCCCATCGGGTATSCCGGGGGTAACAAAATCCCACTGATAGGGGGCCTGGATAAACACCAGCCTCAGGCCAGAACCTTCACCGTATCAGCGATCTGCCCCCCCCATAACAACAGTTGTTGCTGCAACCAATCAATCCGTGCTCGATCCAAGCGTTCCCCCGGCAGCAGCAATGCAATCCCTGGCGGGTATGGGCAGATCGTTTCTGCTGCAATTCTTCCCTCTGCTTCAGCTAGCGGCAAAYTGATCGATGCCAGGCGCCAGGCCTCTGCAAGGGGCAACTGCAATTGAGCCACAGCGGGGAAAGGTGGCGCCTGCAATGGCCTTAAGGGCAAGGCACTGCCCTGCAKGCGTTTCAATTGGCGCAGCCCACGGCGCAAGGGGCGGCTTAAGGGCGCCACWGGGGCTAGGCCAAGGCAAAAGGTGAGTGTTAACGCCTCTGGGCATTCAGCCACAATTCCCCTTGCCATCAACCATTCGTCGGCGGCAATACCGCTAAGGCCCCAGMGGGCTGAGTGAAAAATCAGCCGCAGGGGGTCTTGGTTTTGCAGCAGGGGAACCCCCTCCCGCTGGAGCGCTGCCGCCAGRTCGCCCGCCTGCTTTAGGCAAACCTGCAGCTGGCAACGGCCCGGGGCACTGGAACTGCGGGCTACCGCCTGTTCCGCAGATAGCAACAACAGGGCACTGGTACTACTGGTTTGCAGCCAAAGCAGGGCCCGCTCCAATTGCTCAMGCTGCACCCKRCGGCCCTGCAGATGGAGCGCCGCCGTTTGGGCAAGGCCCCCGAGGGCCTTATGGAGCGATTGCACCACAAGATCAGCCCCGGCTGCTACAGCTGCAGTTGGCAGGTTGCTGGCAAAACTGAAATGGGCTCCATGGGCTTCATCCACCAACACCGCTATCCCTTTGCCATGGGCAATCGCCACCAAGGCAGTTAAATCGGCGGCAAAGCCCTGATAGGTGGGCGACACCAACACCAGCAAAGCAATCGGACCCACCTGATTTAGTAGCTGCCCTAGCCACTGGGCAGGTAGGGGCTGGGCCAAACCACTGGCTTGATCAAAGGGAGGGGCATAAAAAATTGGCTCCAAATTCCCCAACAGGCAGCCATGCAGAAGGCTGCGGTGGTGGTTGCGCGGCAACAACACCCGCCCCCCAGGGGGTACCGCCCCCAAAAGGGCTGCCTGCAACAGGCCACTGGCGCCATTAACCCCATACCAACTGCGCTCGGCGCCAACACAATTGGCCAGGCGTTGCTGGGAAGCAGCTATCGCCCCATCGCTAACTAAGGGCCCCCCCAGGGCGGGTAGCTCCGGCAGGTCGAGCTTCCAAGGCAATTGATGCCGCAGGCGATCGCCAGCCCAGGCGCGGCCGCGGCCGTGGGCGGGAAGGTGTAAAAAAACGCCGYGCCGGCGCGCCTCTTGCCCCAGGGCAAGGGCGATGGGCCATGGGTCCTTGGCTGGAGCTAGGGGATTCCACACCTGCCCAGTCTTCCAGTTGAGTGTTCCGCTTTCTAGAGTTAGYGGAGCGAAGGTTCAGTTATCTACAAGCGCGCCGCTGTTCCMCTGCATCAATTGCTGGCTCGCCTGGTGGTGGTGCTGTGGCAACTGGGCAGCTTGAGCCTCAGCCTTCTGAGCCAAGGGGGCAGCGAAAACCCTGAGGTGCAAAAGCGCCTGGGCCGCGAATTACTCCATACCCTTACGGATTTAGGGCCTTGTTTTATTAAATTAGGCCAGGCACTTTCCACTCGCCCTGATTTGGTTAGGCGCGACTGGTTGGAGCAACTAACGCGCCTACAGGATGATCTACCAGCTTTTGATCACAACTTAGCCCTTGCAACAATCGAAGCTGAGCTGGAGGCCCCTGCCCATAGTTTATTTGCAAATTTTCCAAATAAGCCAATCGCAGCTGCAAGTTTAGGGCAGGTATATAAAGCCCAACTCCACGATGGCCGCTGGGTGGCGGTAAAGGTACAACGCCCAAATTTGCAAGAGCGTTTAGTACTTGATCTAGCGGTAATC
>NZ_PXVC01000180.1 GCF_003011125.1 Synechococcus lacustris str. Tous
GTGTAGTACCTTTAAATAAAAGCATTGAAGAGCCTAATGTTTTGGATCGAGGCCTTAACATACTTGCCAACACCAATAGTATTAAAAATATTACCTACGGTGGCTTTAGAGATCTTTATAGGGGTGGTAGGTGGCTTCCATCAATCAGTACAACTGTGCCTATGGGATATGGAGCTAAGGGTGTAATGGCAGGATTCGGTTTTTCAGGATCCGATTGCACAATAGAGTCAAAGCAATGCATAAATCATCCCACTCCAACAATTACTTCAATTCAGGAAATTGGTGAGGCTGTGCTGGATTCGTACATAGGTTTCGGCGATCCACTCAATGGAGTTTCAGTACTTATAAGTAATATCACCCAAAACACCATTCGACAAGGGCAGTCTGGAAAATACCTAGGAGGTAATCAAACTGGAGTTTCTATTAGTAGAAATATAGGCCCAGATACTGCTATCAAGATAGGAACAGAAGGAATGATTCGTTGGGGTGGGCCTCGCAATCTTGATTCAGATAGGCCGAAAAGTGCATTCGGAGTTATTAGTCATCGAATTACACTACGCCCCGAACCCACGGATCCTTTTGACACTTCAACTCGATGGTTTTCAGATCTCTATCTAACAGTTGGTGTTGGCAACGGCCAGTATCGTCCTCTCGATCAAGTGATTAGTGCCCAAATTCAGTATGCAAAAGATGCTGGTTGTTGGGATGGACGCCGGAAATGCAATGATATGCAATGGAGAGATGCGTTTTTAAAAGGAACGGAATGGGGAAATTATTACCCGCTTGGTGTGTTAACACTTGCAGTTACTGACCAAGCCCATCTGATCACTGAATGGTGGGGACGAAATCTAAATGTTTCATTGAGTTTGCAGCCATTTAAGGAGATCGGCTGGACGATTACTCCAGGAGTAGGCAATTTGATCCCAAATAGTGATTATGGTAATAATGTAAATATACCGGCATGTAGGCAGTGCGATATGGGTGAGGCTATAACAACAAGACCATTGTTTTATTTAAGATCAATGCTAAATATTAAATTTTAAAACCTTATCATTTCAATTTGCTGAAGAAAAACATATTTGAACCAACTGCTTGATGCCTAGCCTACGATCTCTTGCCAGCTTAGTAAGGTAAGGCTGAGCTAGCAAACGACGGCGCAATCGTTCCTTATTCCCTCCTTCATACGTTTCTTGAATACGTTCCAGTAATTCTTTTTGATTCATCACGGCCAAATCTAATTGGAGTTCCTTTGGCCACCAATGGGCCACTCCTAAAGGCGGAGCCCCAACCGACAACATTGGACATCCAACCATTAGCGACTCGGCAGCAATAAGACCAAAACTTTCACCACTTTTGGCGGAACCACCAGTAGTCAGTACAAATAGTGATGCCTGTTGAAGGGCGAGAGTTACATCGACAAGGAGCATCCAAGTTAAACCCGGCTCTTCAGCCCCAATTGGTCCAACCCAAAGAGCGACTGCGTCTGGAAT
>NZ_PXVC01000181.1 GCF_003011125.1 Synechococcus lacustris str. Tous
ATCAGCCACTGGTGCAACCYTGATCAAATCGATATTATCCGCGGGCTGATAATTATTCAATGAATGCCGCGCGCGCCTTTATGGCGGTAAGCCTGGGGCTGCTGCTGGCACCGGAAWCGATGCAGAYGGTGGCCTGGGCGGCACCAGCGGCTGATTTAAGGGTGTTGCGCACTGCTGGGGCGGTGCAGTTGCTTCTGGATGGAATGGGGCCAAATGCGGAGGTGCGCATTGGTCAAAAGGGAATGGGTTTGGAGGTGGATATAACAACCAGCAAGGAGGTGCAGCTGGCAAATGGAATAAGGCAATTGGCATTGCCTGAGGTGGGTTTTGCCTCGGTGGTGCTTGAGGGCAGTGGTAATCGATTTGTGCTGTCGGTGGCGCCGGTGCAGGGCAGGCAGGTGCCAACGCCGGTGGTTAGCGACGACGGCCTATCGCTGAGGYTSAGTTTTGCGGCGCAACAGCTGCCGCAACGGGTTTCCGGCAGCTACGACCTGCGCACACCGGGCCAGGTGCCGGTGGCTAATTTTGTGCCGCCCCTRAGGCAAAGGGCCTATGCGCCACCGGTGGGTGATATGGCCGTGGGCACGATKGTGTTGCGCAACCCCAGYTATGTGGCGYTRAARGGGCCACCCGTATCCYTCACMACCCGCAATGCCAGYGCCAGGGATGTGTTGATGTTATTAGCGCARATGGGTGGTTATAACTTTGCCTTTGCGGATGTGGGGGCAAATACATCTAGTGGATTGATCACGGTGGCATTTAAGGCCGAGCCATTGGAGCGGGCCTTTAATTTTGTGYTGCTWAGTTCAGGTTTACAGGCAAGGTTGGAGGGCCGCACGGTGGTTGTTGGCCAAAATGTGCTCACAAAAACGATTGGCAATACCGTTTCTAGGGTTTATCGCTTGAATCAGGTTGAACCAAATAGTGCAGCACGGTATTTAGCTAATTTAGGTGCAACAATAACYCAAACAAATACAGTTACATCAACATCAAATGAATCATCGTCTACAGGCGTAACAACGGCAAATGCATCTGCTTCCACCTCTCAAACATCAACTCAAACTGTAATTGAAAGTTTTGGCGCCTCCCAGGGGCCGCTTAAGGGTTTGATTGGAACTACGGATACACGACTGGGTACTATTACATTAATAGGTGGATCTTATCTTGTGAATGTGGCAGAAGGCTACTTAAAGCAGTTGGATCTACGCAAACGCCAGGTGGCGGTTAATGTGAAAATATTAAATATTGATCTTGAAAATGACACTTCAATAGATAATAGCTTTTCAACGCGAATTGGTAATACTTTTATAGTAAATGATTCGGGCCAAGCTCTTATTAATTTTGGCACCCTAAAGCCTCCTGGAGAGGGTTTAGGTTCCGGTAAATTTGATGGCAGTGGCACACCACTAACCGCTGTAACACCCTTTAGTTTTCCCGATAATGGCCAACTTTTCGGTAACAGGATTCAAGGTGCTGCTCCATTT
>NZ_PXVC01000182.1 GCF_003011125.1 Synechococcus lacustris str. Tous
CTCAATCCCAAAACGACCGACCTGGCCGACACCACACTGGTTGGATTTGTCCCGATGGCATTGCTCGGAAAGTCGTACTTGGATGCTTTCGCGTTTCAGCCGAGGCCGTGGGCAGAGGTGAAGCGGGGCTATAGCCACTTTCGCGATGGCGACGTGCTGCTGGCGAAGATCACACCGTGCTTCGAAAACGGCAAGGCTGGGTTGGCCCGCGGGTTACCGAATGGTGTTGGCGCTGGCAGCACCGAATACTTCGTCTGTCGGCCTCAATCGGGCGTCATCGAATCGCGTTACTTGCTGGCGTTCCTCAAAACCAGCGACTTCGCGAACGAAGGCGCCACTCGGATGACGGGCTCCGTGGGCCACAAACGAGTACCCAAGGAATATTTGAGTGAGCGCGTTCTTCCTCTGCCACCGCTGAAAGAACAAACCCGCATCGCCGACCAACTCGACACCCTGCTGGCCCGCATCCAAGCCTGCAACGACCGCCTGGACGCCATTCCGGCGTTGCTCAAGCGGTTTAGGCAGAGCGTCCTGACTGCGGCAATGTGTGGTTCGTTGACCGCTGAATGGCGTGATACCGAAGCTCGGCACGACCGCTTGCCGGCATTTATTGAAGGCGACTTGGGCGATGCGACTCAGAGCGGATCACCGGTCTCGGTGCCGAGTAGCTGGCGCATTGTGCTGGCCCGAAACGCAGTTCAGCCCGAAGCGGGCATCGTCTACGGGATCGTGCAACCTGGCCCGAAGTTGGCCGATGGCATTCGCTATGTGCAGATAACCGATATCGTAAATGGACGTATCCAAATACAGAGCTTGTCCCATACGAGCGAAGAAATTGCCAATAGCTACCAAAGATCGTCGATTCGAAAGGGCGACGTCCTCCTGGGCATTATCCGAGCATTGAAGGTTGCGGTCGTGCCTGACGAACTTGAAGGCTCGAACATCTCCCGCAGTGTTGCGCGCCTGCGCCCGCGGGAGGGCGTATCGCCAAAGTTCTTGGCATATGCGCTCCAGTCACCAGCGGTCCAGGAATGGTTGCGCTCGCAGCATCGCGGAATGGACATGCCGGTGCTGAATCTGTCGGAAGTCAGGCTCGCTCCGATTCCGATTGCACCTACAGACGAGCAAGCCGAGATCGTCCGGCGCGTCGACGCCCTCTTCATGCTTGCCGACCACATCGAAGCTCGGCACGCCGCCGCGGTCGCGCAAGTACGACGTCTCACCCCGCTGACTCTTGCCAAGGCCTTCCGCGGCGAACTGGTGCAGCAGGATCCGAACGACGAACCCGCCAGCGTCCTGCTCCAGCGCATTTCCTCGGCACCTATCACAGCGGCGAAGGCTCCGCGTGGCCGACCTCGAACCCAGCGAGCGAGCAAGCCCACCACGCTGCCGGCCTTGCAGCTCGATGGGGCTGCGCTACCCGCTGGAGCCTGGGCCGCCAACGGGCCACCCGACGAGCATGCAACCGCAGCAC
>NZ_PXVC01000183.1 GCF_003011125.1 Synechococcus lacustris str. Tous
GCATAGGGAATTGCCTGTAAACCTTGATCGGCGCTTAAAAGCAAGGTGGTGATCTTTTGCTCCTGCAGAATTGGCTCTAGGGAAGCAAAAATTTGCCTGTATAAACTGCGGGAAGGGCCATTCGCATCATTAACTGCCAGATTTTCCAGGCGGGAAAGGGCCCCATAAAGCTTTTGCAGTGAATCGCGGAAATCAGCTTGGCGCAATGGCACACGGATTCCTTTGGGTTCACCTGTTGCTGTAATTAAGACCAAATCTAATTGAGCATCAAAGCCGCCTACAGCAGTATTTGAATAGCGCAAGTGCAAAACCGCTGGATTATATGCAGCGCGATTAAATGCAGGAATAAGCAATGCCTGATTGTTAGTTGCAGCGCTTGCTAGCAAACCAAGACCGGGATCAAGCCCTAATCCTGCTTGCTTTCCAGCCGCTGTTCTCACTGATGTAATCGCAGTCTTTAARCCATTTTGAATATCAACAGTGCTGAGTGATTTCGCAGCCTCCTGCAACGAAAGCCCTAAGGCAACAGCTACTTTTTCACTATTTCTTTGCTCAGATTGCTCCAAAGAAGCAATCACCTGAGCCGATGCAATTCGCTCAGATGCAGTAGGCGCTAACGCCGGAGGCGGTGCWGCGGCMGCAGGGGCTGGAGCGGCAGGCGCTGGAGCGGCAGGTGCTGGAGCCGCAGGTGCTGGTGCTGGCGCTGGCGCTGGTGCTGGTGCTGAAACGGCTAATGGTGCTGCGGGCGCTGGTGCTGGTGSAACTGCGCGCGGCGCGGGCCTTGGCGCGGGCGGCGTTGGGCGGGGCTTTTGATCTGGTGTTGGTGTTGGTGTTGGTGTTGGTGTGGGCGTTACTGAATTTGGTAATGAAACTAAGGWTTGATAAAGCCCGCCGCCTAAATAGGGAGTGAAGTTGGCAACTGTGCCGCTGGTGATGTTATTTGCAACAGTCCATGGCCCAAAAATTGTTTCACGGCCGGTTACTCTTAAGGAAGTTGCAGTATTATTGTAAGGTTCAATATTAGCTTTAATTTGTATACTACCTGAAGGGCAATTAGCGCCGCACGGCACTCCAAAACCAGCTAAATTGTTCAAGTCGGCCGTAGTGCTTACAAAGCCAGATTGTGAAGCGATGCCACCCACCTGGGAAGCACTTGTATAAGGAGTAAATGTGCCAGCACTTGGGTTATAACTACCCACCTGAAAATCAGTAGAAATATCTGAAGAAGGTGCTATAAAAGTACCGTTAAAAGCTTGGGCATAAATACGCAACTTATCCACTTTTAGAGGATCACCTTCGATATTAATTTTTGAGCCAGCAAGATTTAAGTGGGGCAAACTAAAGCCCCCCTGCACACTAATAGGAGCACCGCCTTGCCCCTGGGCCGTTGTTGAACTGGTGGAATCCATTAGAAATCCCACAAATTCCGCAGTGTTCCAA
>NZ_PXVC01000184.1 GCF_003011125.1 Synechococcus lacustris str. Tous
CATGAGTAGCAATAACAGGTGAGGTTTTATCACCAGGCCTTGCGTTTTCATTTAATAGCAAGCGTGCATTAGCAAATGCTTGCAATGGAGTTTCAACCCATTGCTGTTGCCCGTGGTTTTGACCGCTAGTGAATTGGCGTGGGCTGATCTCGGCCCTGTGGGTCTTGGCCTTGTGGGTCTTGGCTATTGCCATCAACTAACCCCGCAGTATGGAAACACTGCCCAATCTCAAGGTAGCAGCAGCGGTGAATTGCATCCAGCTGTTTAGGTTTGGCAGTAATAGCAGTAACTGATCGCTATATCGCCTTCTTTGATTTAGTAATGCAGTTGCTGCTGAGCTGGGTGTGGCATAGGTGGTTTCAGTGTCTTCCCTAAGTAGTGATGTGTCGTAGGTGATCACATCTGCTTTTTGCAGTGGTGCATCACCTGTTGCTGCAACTGAGCCTGCAATTGGCCTTGAGTTGCTCTGCTTTTGGATTGCTTTTTCTTGATCAGCAGCAGGTGAAAGCAACTKCTGATCAATCAGTGCTACTGCATCCAATAAAGCCCTGGCGCTTAATACACCTGATGGGTGTTGGCGTTCWAGATCAGCCATTGCCTTTGCAATAGCAGCAAGACATGGCACCGTTGCAGGTAGCGCCAAGCACTGGCGGATTGCTTCTTGRTCAGACGGCTGCCAGCTAGAAGCGGGCCGATTACTGCTACTGCTCATTTAGTAACTGGTGCCACACCAGCTAGATCCCCCAGCCATTGCCGCAAKGCCTGCTCGCTAATRATTCCCTTCTCCTGCAGYTGCAGCATTTCAGCCACYGTTGGWKRTGGTTTWGSAGYTGGTGCCAAAGGACTAATTGCCACGATTAGTGCAGSCCCATCGTTATCAGGCAGTGCTTCCCCTGTAATGGCGCACCAGTGCTGCAGCAAAGAAGAAAACATCGAGGCCTTTTGTATCGCCTGGCTCTGCAGCAGGGCGTAGGCCTGTGATGCAGCCATTGATATTTCAGTGGCCGTSCGYGGWGCMCCCTGGGCGCCAGAAGGGATCAAGGCATCACGGCGCATACCTTGATCAAGCAGCTCCAGCCARCTGCGATGTTCCGCTAAYGAACGCGCTTGGATTTCAACGAACTGAAAGCTTGCACCTTCTGGCAGGTCRATGACGCTGTTGGGTCCCAGCACCACYGGCTCACTGGCGGAGCTGCTGCCCAGCGGGCCAGCCACACCGGTGCGTACACCCACTGGCAGGGCAGTTCGATAAAGCAGTTCCTGGTAATCGCTTTGGCAGCGGAAGTGGTTTAAGTATTGATGAGCAAGGCCCAGGTGCGGTAATTCACCTTCTCCAAATGCTGAACCATCACTGGCATACCAAATAGCAGGCAATTGGCTAATGGCTTGGTAATGACGTTGCTCAATTTGTTGCGTCCGCCAGCCGCTGGGGGCTTGGG
>NZ_PXVC01000185.1 GCF_003011125.1 Synechococcus lacustris str. Tous
AATGTAATGTAATAGATGAGCTTTTTGAAATGTTTGAGAGCTACCTAAGAGATCAAGGATTAGAAGCCCGTGGTGGACAAATCATTGATGCCACACTTGTTCCTGTCCCAAAGCAGCGCAATAGGCGGGAAGATAATAAAGAAATAAAGGCGAATCGCGTACCAGATGGATGGAATGAAAGCCCAAAGCGACTGCAGCAAAAGGATCTGGATGCGCGTTGGGTTAAAAAAAATGATATCAATCACTATGGTTATAAGAACAGCATTTGCATTGATGCTGAGCACGGTTTTATCAGACGCTTTGTMGTTACCCCTGCAAATATTCACGATAGCCAGATGCTTCCAATGCTCTTAGATCCTGAAAATCACGATGATTGTGTATGGGCAGATTCTGCATATTCTGGCGAGCGGTTTAAAGATTTACTTAGCTTAGCTGGATTTGAAAATAGGATCCATGAGAAGGGCTCAAGAAATCACCCTCTAAGTGCAGCTGCAACAGAGCGCAATTCCATCAGGTCTCAAACTCGAGCTCGAGTAGAACATGTGTTTGGTTGTTTTGCCACATCAATGGGAGGCAAATTCAC
Source organism: Synechococcus lacustris str. Tous (assembly GCF_003011125.1). GTDB lineage: Bacteria > Cyanobacteriota > Cyanobacteriia > PCC-6307 > Cyanobiaceae > Synechococcus_D > Synechococcus_D lacustris. Next base: position 584 of record NZ_PXVC01000185.1, read on the forward strand.
AAGAAAAATCGGTCTTGAAAAGAATAAGGCTTGGTGGAGCCTAAAAAATCTTACATTTAATTTCTTGCGCTACCTATATCTTTCAAGTAATTCATTGGTCAGCATTTAATTAATTAATAAAATTAGATAAACTGTAAATCTATTTTCACTATTGAAGTGAGTTTGTACGATTGCTATTTGCCCAAAGGCATTTTTTTATGAACAGTTCAAGCTAGGAAAAATCTCTTTTTTCGAGGTGCCCTATAGCATTAAATAAAGGTTTAGTCTATTATAGTTATTTTAGATAATTGACTGTTTCCAGCAGGTCAGAATGTTTCCGGGAAGAGCAGCAAAAATTATCAAAGCTCAAAAATATGAGGCCTGTTCTAATTTGCCTTATGGAATCAATTCCCTGGGAGGCGGAATGCTGGGCGCAAGAGAATTGATCCCCTTATTTTATTTAAAATGCTGGTTCTCCAACAACTTTTTAATCTGAGTGATGAAGAGGTTGAGTTTCAAGTTAATGACAGGCGTTCGTTTGAGGAATTTGTTGGTTTGGGCGTAATGAATGATATCCCMGACGCAACTACAGTGGCTTTTTTTAGAGAGCGTCTCCGTRAGGCGAATGTAATAGATGAGCTTTTTGWAATGTTTGAGAGCTACCTAAGAGATCAAGGATTAGAAGCCCGTGGTGGWCAAATCATTGATGCCACACTTGTTCCTGTCCCAAAGCAGCGCAATAGGCGGGAAGATAATAAAGAAATAAAGGCGAATCGCGTACCAGATGGATGGAATGAAAGCCCAAAGCGACTGCAGCAAAAGGATCTGGATGCGCGTTGGGTTAAAAAAAATGATATCAATCACTATGGTTATAAG
>NZ_PXVC01000186.1 GCF_003011125.1 Synechococcus lacustris str. Tous
GCCGTTGCTCAAAATATGGCAATGGCAAACGCATTAAATGCTCAACTACAGTGGATCCCAGCCGCACGTCAACCCGGTCGGAAAGATCAGCGCTTACTAAGGCACGCATTGCTGAGGTTATTCCGGCTGCAATGGCGGCTACCACTAACACTGCTGTAAGGGGAGCCAGTAATGAGAGATTGTTGCGGCCAATTACTTGGTCGATCACTGCAAGCACCCCGAGGGGAAACACGGCGCTTAGTAGTTGTGAAATAAATGCAGTTATCAAAGTCATGCTAAGTAAGCCTGGATAGCGCAAGAAGGCAGGCAGAAACCAGCCCAACCCAAAGGCTTCTTCTTGGACGCGACCAGCGCGACCCTCGCGAATCACCAGTAATTCCACCCCACTCGGTAACCGTTCTTCCAGTTGCTTAACACTCCAGCGTTGCAAGCCAACGCGGGGATCGCCAATCAGTACACCGCTGCCACCAGCTGCCACCAGCAACATCACAAAAGCGCCATCCAAATCAATTAGGGCAGGTGGCTCCAGGCGAGTGAGGTCCCAGGGACGGGCTCGCATCGGCCTGGTGTCAAACCCCATCGCCTCCAACTGAAGCCCCAGCTGAGCTAATTTCAGCGCCCCCAACCGCTGTTCCACATCTTCTAAATTGCGTTTAACCAGCTCTGCCGAATAGGCCAGCTGTTTTGAAGCAGCAAGGTGGCTGATGCAGGCAAGGGCCTGCTCTAGCCTGCTTGTAGCGCCTGTGGCAAAGGCTGTTGCTTCCCCTTCGGGGCGGTGGAAACCGTAATTTTCAGCTGCTTCTGCCCCAGAACGCTCCAACAAGACAGGCAGTTGTTCAGGCCGCAAGGCCAATGCGTTCGAATTTCTATTGGTTGAATTTTTATCAGTTTGATTTACATCTCCTAAAGCTTGGGATAGCTCTTCTTCAGGCAGGCTAACTATGCGGATGGGTAGTTGATTTACATGGAGCGGTAAATCGATTCTGCTTTTTTGATCTAAGAAGGCACCAATTGCCATTGCCGAGGCAGGCCTTGGGCCACTCAATAGTTCGATAGCACCATGGCTGGGATCAGCTGCTGGATCCGCGAGCGACCAATGCCCAAACAATTCTTCAATTAGTTGCCTTGGTTCCGCAACCGCACGCCCCTTGCGTTCTAGCTCCTGCAGCAACAACACTGCAGTTTCCTCAAATAGAGGCATTGCCAGAGCTTGCTGCAGGCTTTGATCAGCGCGCAGGGCCTCAATTGCATCACTAAAGGGCACCAGCAGCAGAACCGTGATTTGCGAGGCAATCAAGGTGAGATCGGGTTCACCTCTAACTACGCTTGCCCAGCCCACCCAATCATTGGCTTCAACACTTCCCAGGCTTAGGGGTGGTGAACCTGGCTGTTGATAGATCCGTCTTAAT
>NZ_PXVC01000187.1 GCF_003011125.1 Synechococcus lacustris str. Tous
CATCAGAAACCGTCGAAGTAGTGAAACCGTCTGAACCTACAATTGAAGAAAAGAAWGATCCTGCGGGCGTGSAATCGYCAACAACCGRAACGTCGCCCGAGTCCAGSACGGYTGCTGCTGAGATGTTGASGGAATCGCGCACATCAACACCCGCGCCTGATCTGGACCCGACCGTAACCTCGACCGAGCAAAACGCCGTTGCCACCGAAGCTACGGCAGATCCGAGTCCCTCAACCCCCATGTCCAAGATGGAATAGCTCTTAGCTTGCAGTAGGCCGGAGTGTGACCATCCGGCTCAGACAATCCAGGCGCGTCGTTCACCGACGCTGCTGAGAAGCGTCAGCTTCTGGCCCGTGTCGGTCGGCCGCAAACGTCTGCCGGTCTGACCACGTGCATCGACAGTCGGCCCGTCACATCAATGCCGCCGATTGTCCTGCCAAGCCTCCATTCGCGCACTGATGAGGCTTGGATACGATTGGCTTACAACCAGGCTGGATCTCCGCTGGCGATGATAAACAAGCGTAACCGACAACTATACTGGGTMGTCGCGGTCCGACCCAAACCGGTTGGTGTTGAGGCCGATCTCGACCTCATCCGYATCCGSGTTCGACGCGTCGGATCTCGGATTTATGCAAGACTTGGCGCCGATGGGMGTGAAATCAGATTGACGACCTTGTCGGCSCTTCGGCTGCAATTGTTTGGATCGATCTCGTCCGGGGATGTCGCTCGACTCGGCCTCCAATCCCCRTCTGCGACATGACAAGTTGGGAAGGCTGATGAACGCRMSCAGTTCAYCTTTGRCCTGYACCGGGAGAGTCGCCTCCAAGCTTGAATGACGAACTGCAGCTCAGGGCCCCGGTGCCGCCGAATACATAATTTGGCAATCCGGCAGGGTCGATCCAGTTAAGCCATTCACGATGATGCCGGGTTGCGGGGCGTCATGGCTAAAGTCGTGCTCGAATATCTCGCACGCGCACGAGGTTGTTGACGACGTGCGGCACATCATCGAGACCTTCGAGATAGTCATAGGTGTAGGCGATGACAGCATAGATCGCTCCCGCTGTCACAGCGCCGGCGGCGCCGGCGGTGAAGTCAACAAGGATAAACACCAAAGCGACAATGGTCGCCGCCTCCGTCAAGAACCAAGTTGTGCTTTGGGCGTCCGAGAGCGCAACTTTCCATCGCGATAGCAAGCGAAAATGCCGCTGAACCGCAAACGGGCTCCCCCGCTCCAGCGTGCGCACTTCGCGCTCGATCTGATCATTCAATCCTCTATTCAAACGCCTAGATTGCTTTGCAAAGCGCGCATTGACCAGCGCCAATGGCGCCAACACCGCCGCTGCGATAATGCCGGCTTGGAAGTCATAGAAGAACAGCATCGCGAGACTGCCAAACACGGCAATGA
>NZ_PXVC01000188.1 GCF_003011125.1 Synechococcus lacustris str. Tous
CTGCAAGCGGGCACCTGAGAGGTCTGCCTCCTGCCAAAAGGAAGCCTCTGCAATGCAATCGGAGAGATCAGCTCCCCACAGCAACGCTTCCTGTAAAAAAGCACCGCTCAAATTCACTGCATTGAGCTGGCCATGGCCAAACCTACTAGCGCGAAAACAACTGCCCCTGAGATCGGCCCCGCCAAGGTTTAGATCAGCAAAATCGGTATCAACCAACTCAAGCCCCTGGAAAGATCTACGGCCAGCTAGCCATTGCTCACRCAGCTGCTCTAGATCCTGCGGCGGGTTCCCTGGATCAAGCATGGCAGGAGTTAGAGCACAGCTTGTAGGGCGGATAGTTGCTGCTCACGGGCGGTGAGCAGCTGCTTTTCAGCGGCAAGTAGTAAACGAAATACACCACGATCAAGCACCTCATAAAACACAAGGCTGCCCTCTGGCCTGCGGGCTACCACCCCAGCGATTGTTAGGAGCTTGAGGTGTTTAGAAACCAAGGCCTGGCTAAGGCCTGTGCACTGCACCACAGCGGTTACGTTGAGGGGGCCCTCCCTTAATGCTTCAAGCACCATCAGGCGATTGGGCTCGCTGAACACCTTGAAATATTCAGCAAGGGCCTCCAAGGGTGCCGCCATCAGCAGTAACACGGATTAACAACGTATAAACCTAAGCGGATTCAACACTCCAATCAAGACGTTGTTACTTCTATTGTTTTTGCTTGTTCTGCTGTATAACAGATACGTGATATCGCAAAGATGGCTATGCCGAGAGCCTGGGAGCAGAAGGAGGCCCTGTTGGAGCAGCAGCACAACCAGCTTGAACAGGGCTTGGAAGATTTGATTGCTGGCGGCTCTGAGCCAAGCCACTTGCCCAAAATGATGCATTTAATTCAAAAATTGAAACTGCACTTGCGCCTGGAAGAACGCTGGCTAAGCGAGGCCGGCTGCCTCTGCCAAGGCCATCGCCTCAGCCATCAAGAACTGCTGGGCTCCATCGAGCAACAACTACCCCAATGCCTCAACCATGGGGGCCTGCGCCTCAATCTGCTCATGGATGTGCAGCAGTGGTTTTATCAACATCGCCATGGCGCAGATGCCATCGCCTATGCAAGGGCAAAAGCAACYCAACTCGTAAAACAATGAAARGCACCACTCCGCACCTCAGGGAAGATCTGCTAACCCCCCGCTTCTACACCACAGAAATYAACAAGGCAGCCCGCACAAATCTGAAACCAAAACAACGTTATTTTGAAGCAATGCTGCAGGAAATGGCAACAGATCACAACTGCGATCATTTTGATCGCCGCGCTCCCCTGCAGCGGCTGCAGGCGCTTGATCCAATTGAAAAGCAGGCCTATGAAAGTTATTT
>NZ_PXVC01000189.1 GCF_003011125.1 Synechococcus lacustris str. Tous
CGTGCTGAGCCCGCGGCAAGCGGCGGATGCGGGTGTAGGGCGCCKCTKCTGCGCTGTGGTTGCCRCTGATYAGGGCTGCCACATAGGCGGGATTCACATCKTCCGGCCGGGCATCGCCATGCAGGGCGTGGGCTTCCGTCCAGCTGCGCACCACCTCGGAGCCCACCGCAAACAGGGGTTGGCGATGGAAGGCATCSGTTCGGTAAAGCCCCGCGGCCAAAGGCTGGGGATCGSTGCTGGGCAGGTGCAWGGCCATGGCTGCGGCTGGGGATCAGAACTGGGTKAGGGGCGCACCAGCGCCAGGGCTGAGCCCAGGGGTGTARAGCYGGCCGSWCTGSGGATCTCTGAGCCAGGCATGGGGCACCTTGCGGCCATCACTGAACTTGCTCATGCCTAGRTGSAGCTCATTGGCCACGCCAATCAGATCCARCAGCAAYCGCCCGCTCAGCGAACGGCTCAGGCAGGTGCTGGCCCAGCCGGCGCGCCGGCAGCGAGTGCGCATCAGCCAAGCCATGCGGCTACGCCAGAGCTGCTGCCGGGCTGGGGCGAGCTGCAGTTGCCAGCGTGTCCAGGGGCGCCGGCGGGCCAACCCGATCAGCCTTGGGCCTGGCAGCARTTGGATCAATAGCCAGATGCTGTGATCCAGCAGGCATAACAACCCGTAGGCAAACAGCCTGGTGGGCCAGCGCAGCAGCGGCCTCATGCCGGTTGGGCTTCCGTGAGCATGCCCCGCTTGAGCGCTTCTGCCACAAAAGCTTCTGTCTCATGGCGGCAGGTCTCAGCATCCACGGCGTATCTCGCTTGCAGGTTGCAGATCAGCTCTTCCAATTCGGCTGGGGCATCGAGCAGGTTCCAGATGCTGGAACCGGTGCCGTTGAGGTTGAGATACTCGGCATTTTCCGGGTTGAACAGGCACATCTCGCCGTCCAGTTCGGCCGCGCAGATCTCGGGGTTGCGGCTGAGGGGCACGGGTCTCTTGCGAACATGGAGATCCTCTCAGGGATTGAGCCTGGCCTCAAGGCTGCAGGGCTGCTGCATTTAGCCGGGCAAACAGTTGGGGCACCAGCAGCCCAAAGCCGCCATTGCCCTCCAGCAGCAAGGGCTCGGGAGAAGCGGGAATCCAGTCCCAGGCCACCTGGTCAATGGCTGGCAACCGCTGGTGCATGGCGGCCGCCGCATCCAAACAGGCACGAACACACACCGGAGCACCGTTTTGAAGTTGTTGTGTCCATCGAGCCAGAGCGTCCTGTTGGGCCGCCGTTAAAGCCTCCCCGGGGTTCGGCAGGCTCACGCCATCTGCACTTATGAAGGCAACTGCGCCTTCGCACAAGGGCACCTCCAGCCATGCCTGCCG
>NZ_PXVC01000019.1 GCF_003011125.1 Synechococcus lacustris str. Tous
GGTGATCTTGGTTTGCATCGGGCAGTGCTTGGGCCCGCACATGGAGCAAAACTCYGCYTGYTTATAGATATCRGCKGGCAGGGTTTCATCATGGTATTCACGGGCCCGTTCTGGATCWAGCGATAGATCAAAYTGYTTRTTCCAATCAAAGGCATAACGGGCKCGGCTTAGTTCATCRTCGCGGTCGCGGGCGCCAGGGCGGTGGCGGGCGATATCAGCGGCGTGGGCTGCRATCTTGTAGGCGATTAAACCTTCRCGCACATCATTGGCATTKGGTAAACCCAAATGCTCCTTAGGTGTTACRTAACAAAGCATCGCCGTGCCATGCCAGCCGGCAAGGGCAGCACCAATGGCACTGGTGATGTGGTCGTAACCAGGGGCRATATCAGTTACAAGYGGGCCCAACACATAGAAAGGTGCCTCTGAACACTCTTCCATTTGTTTTTTCACATTGAATTCAATTTGATCCATCGGCACRTGGCCYGGGCCTTCCACCATCACCTGAATATCGTGTTTCCAAGCCCTACGGGTGAGTTCRCCCAGGGTTTTYAATTCAGCCAGTTGCGCCTCATCGGAGGCATCGTGTTGACAGCCGGGCCTTAGGGAATCACCAAGGGAAAAAGTACAGTCGTAGCGTTTAAAAATTTCGCAGATATCATCAAAATGGGTAAATAGTGGATTTTGCTTGTGGTGATAGAGCATCCACTGGGCCAAAATTCCACCGCCACGGCTAACTATTCCGGTGATGCGTCCCTTTACTTTAGGTAGATGTTCAATCAACAAACCAGCATGAATGGTTTGATAATCAACGCCCTGCTGGCAATGCTTTTCGATAATATGTAAAAAATCATCTGCTGATAACTTCTCAATTGATCCATGCACACTTTCAAGAGCTTGATATACGGGCACCGTGCCGATCGGCACCGATGAAGCATTGATAATAGCTGTGCGCACCTCATCAAGATTAACGCCGCCGGTGGATAGATCCATCACCGTATCGGCGCCRTATTTAACTGCTAGATGTAATTTAGCCACCTCTTCTTCCATATCGGAAGCGTTTGGTGATGCGCCGATATTTGCATTTACCTTGCACTTGCTAGCAATACCGATTGCCATCGGTTCAAGGTTTGGGTGGTTGATATTGGCGGGGATGATCATTCTTCCCCGGGCCACCTCTTCTAAAATCAATGATTCAGGCAGATTTTCCCTCTTAGCAACAAATGCCATTTCCTCGGTGATTTCTCCCCGCCTGGCGTAATGCATTTGGGAATAGTTGCCAGAAAAACCGGCGGCGCCACGGCGCTTTTCAATCCAGGCACTACGCATCGCAATTTTCCTCAACGGAGAGGGGTAGCGCCGCACTTCCTGCACTTCCCTGCGCCGGCATTAACCGGATCAGGTTCGGAGGGTGTGATCTCAGCCTTCACCGGCATTTCGGCGACGGCACCCCTAGTGACCCAATCAACCTAGCAAGCGTTCAAAGCGCTCGCGTTGCAATTTCAAACGCAATTGCTTACCCGATTCCTGCAGGGTGGGATCAGCATCAGCCATGGCTTTTTCTGCTAATTCCAGCAACACCTCAGCCGGCACACCTTTTTCATCCGCCAGGGCAGCCAAGATGCTGCTGCGCACCAGCCAATGGGAATCCTTCTCATATAGCTCTAGCAATGGCTTTAGCGCCAGCTCCGGGCCATGGCGGGCCAATGCATTAGCCGCTTCTGCCCTCACRTTTGGATCCCCCTCAAATTGCAACACCCTTAAAAGGGCAAGGCGGCCCTGTTCATTTGGTTTGTATCCCAAGCCCATACAAGCCAAGGAACGCACCAAAAATGCTTGGTCGTTTAAGCATTCCAGCAGCAGCGGCACACAGGTTTCGGTGYTGTAAGGCTGCAGCGCCGTGATCGCCCGCATGCGCGAGGTGGTGTGGCCACTGGCAATTGCMACCCTGATGGCCTCAATGCCCATGGCAGCTGGTTCAGGCAGGGGGCTGGTCATGGGGTGCCGGATTTAATTTCTTTCACGGCGCGCAACAAACCGCGCCTCCTGCGACCATAACTAGCCGCGTTTACCACCAGCAATCCAACGCCAATGGCCAAAGCCGGGAGGGCCTGCAGCCGCTCTGCCCCCTGGCGTTGGCCGCCACCCATYAGGGCAGCAATTGCCAACAGGATCAGCAGTGGGGTGGCAATCACAAGYGGCAAACGGGCATTCATGGTGTGTTGTTTTGCTCCAACCAGCGCTTTAGGGCCGTTGCCAAYAAATTCACGGCTACGGGCATACAAGCCTCATCCGGATTAAATCCACCATGGTGCAAAGGGGCGCAACCATCAAGCCCCGCCACGCCAAGCCGAAACATGCAGCCGGGTAGATGGTTGAGGTAGTGGGCAAAATCTTCAGCGCCMAGGCTTGGTTGGGCTAATTCCAAAACTTGTTCACGGCCCAATTGCTCCACCGCRATGGTTTCCAACAAACGCGTGAGCTGTGGRTCGTTTTGAACCGGTGGCGCAATACCTCTCCACTGCATCTTCAGTTGGCCTCCATAGGCCGCGCAGATCGCCGCGGCTGTGCTCTCCACCCACGCGGGCAGTTGYTCATAGAGCTCACAATCAAGGCAGCGCAGGGTGCCTAGCAGGCGCACTCGATCGGCRATCACATTGAAGGCACGGCCGCCTTCAATGCGGCCAAAACTCAACACCACCGGTTGCAACGCATCCAAACGCCTGCTGATCGCCTCCTGCAATCCACTAACTAACCGGGCTGCAATCCAAATCGCATCCACCGATTGATGGGGCCTTGCGCCGTGGCCCGCCTCCCCCAACACCTCCAATTCCAATTCAGCTGCCGCGGCCGTGAGGGCCCCATGGCGCACACCAATGCTGCCCACAGCAATGCTCGGGAATACATGTAGCCCCAAAAGGGCACTCAACCCTTCAATTGCCCCAGCCGCCAGCATCCAGCGGGCCCCCTCCGCTGTTTCTTCCGCSGGTTGAAATAACAAACGCACCGTTCCACTTAGTTGCYCTGCCAATGGGGCAAGCAGCATCGCCACSCCTAAACCMACRGCGGTRTGAATGTCGTGGCCACAGGCATGCATCAAGCCAGGGGTGGTGGAGGCAWAGGCCAGCCCAGTGCATTCCTCAATGGGCAGGGCATCCATATCAACCCTTAAACCAATGGCACGGCCRCTGCTGGGCCCTAATTCAGCCAGCACCCCAGTGCGGCCAACGCCCTCCTGCACGCGCCAGCCRAGCCGCCTTAATTCCCCAGCCACCAATGCAGCTGTGTGATGTTCAGCGCCGCTCAATTCCGGATGGGCATGGAGGTGGCGGCGTAGATCAAGCAGTGCCGCCAGCTCTTCTTTACTTAGGGCCAAGTTGTTGCCACTCATGCAGCTGGTGCTCCACCGGAATCCAATTGCAAAAACCGTTGCAATGCCAGCACTGGCAGCGGCGGCCAGCGGCGCACCTCTAGCAGCCAGTTGAAATCGCGATAGCGGCTATCGAGGCCAGAAGCTGCTGCCCAGTTRCTTTCAGCTTCCCCTGCTTTRCCCTTTTCCCACAGCAGGGCCGTGAGGGCTGCCCTGGCATCGGCAAATAGGGGATAACGGCGAATCAAATTGCGCARTTCCAATTCAGCTTCGGCAAGCTCACCCAGTTGAAAAGCAGCAAGGGCTGCGCTGGAGCGGGCCATCGCCATGCCTGGTTTCACCTCTGCCGCAAGCAGAAACGATTGCCTTGCCGCCTGCCAATCGGCAAGGCTGCCTTCCACATTGCCCAAGTTGTAGTGGGCTGGGGCGTTATTGGGATCCCGCTGCAAAATCCATTGGTAATCGGCGGCGGCCGCCTGCCACTGGCCTARRTATTCCTCGGCAGTGCCGCGGTTTAGATGGGCATCAGCYACCTCCGGTGCCAGCTGCATGGCTTTGCTTTGGTCGGCGATAGCCCCTTCGGGATCACCCAGGGCTAAGCGCACATTGCCGCGATTGCTCCAGGCAGCGCCATCTTGAGGGGAGCGTTCAATAACCGMATTCCACAGCTCAAGGGCYTCAGTAAAACTTCCMTCCCTACTGGCCCTTAAGGCCTGGTCGAACTGCTGAGCGCTGGACGCTGGGGCAGCAGCAACGGGGCTAGGCAAATAAGCAAACCCAASWAGCAACAGGCAGCAAATTAAACAAAGCCTTAGATAGCGCCGCATCAAGCTGCCTCCAGATGGCGGCGGCCCGCTTCCGTAACAACCCTCCCCCTGGGGGTGCGCTGCAGGAAACCAAGTTGCAACARGAATGGTTCCACAACCCCCTCCAGGGTGTCTGGGTCTTCCCCTAGGGCTGCMGCCAGGGTATCGAGGCCAGCGGGGCCACCGGCGTAACTACCCAGCAGCAATTCCAACAAGCGCCGATCGGAGGCATCTAACCCCAGGGCATCCACCCGATGCATGGCCAATGCTTCCTCCACCACCGCTGCTGTTACGGGCCCATGGCCCTTCACGCTGGCAAAATCCCGCACCCGCCGCAACAGGCGGTTGGCAATGCGGGGGGTGCCGCGGCAGCGACGGGCAATTTCAGCAGCTGCCTCCTGCATTAATTCAACTTTCAATAATCCCGCYGCCCGCACCACAATCGCCTCAAGGTCGCTGCAGTTGTAGAACTCAAGCCGTTGGATCAAACCAAAGCGATCGCGCAAGGGRGAACTCAAGGAACCCGCTTTTGTGGTGGCACCAACCAAGGTAAAAACAGGTAACTCAAGGCTGCGGGTGCGGGCACCAGCGCCAGCGCCAACGGTTAGATCCAGGCGAAAATCCTCCATCGCYGGATACAGCAACTCCTCAGCAACACGATTTAAACGGTGAATTTCATCAATAAAAAGCAATTCCCGCGGTTGCAAATTCATCAATAAACCAACGATGTCGCGCGGGCGCTCCAAAGCAGGGGCACTGGTGATWCGGCAACGCACCCCCAGTTCCTCGGCTARAACCAAGGCCATGGTGGTTTTRCCTAAACCCGGCGGTCCGTAGAGCAGCACATGGTCGAGGGCTTCCTGGCGCTGGCGGGTGGCCTCCARGGCAATGGCTAATACCTGCTTTAGTTCWGGCTGGCCCACGTAGTCGCACAGGCGCTTAGGCCTTAAACCCTCATCGCGGCCACCATCGCGCTCAACCCCACTGGCTTCCGCTGCCACCAGCCGCGGCGTTTCTTTTTTGGGGCTGTTGCCGCTGGAAGACTGAATCGCCATGGCTTGAGGCTACCCAGGCAAACCATGGGTCACCATGGTGTTGGGGAATGCATTTAGTGGGCTCAGAGCGTGGCAGGGAAGGGCAAAGGCGCAACAGCAGCAGCMAAAAAGCGGCTAGAAGCCCAGCGGCTACTGGCCGATAACCGCTTGGCGCGCCACAACTATGAAATCCTTGAAACCCTTGAAACCGGCATCGAACTATTGGGTACGGAAGTAAAAGCAATCAGAGCCGGCAAAGCAAATTTGCGCGATGGTTTCTGTTTAATTCGCAATGGTGAATTGCAGCTTCATAATGTACATATTGCCGGCCATGAACAGGCCAGTAAATTTTACAATCACGAACCTTTGAGGGTGCGCACCCTACTGGCCCATCGCAAGGAAATAAAYCGCTTGCGGGGCAATTTAGATCAACAAGGTTTAACTYTAATACCCCTAAATATTCAACTMAAAGGTTCATGGATAAAGCTGGTTATCGGCCTTGCTAAAGGTCGCAAACTGCATGATAAACGCCAAGAAGAAAGGCGTAAACAGGATGAAAAAGATTTGCGTTCAGCGTTGAAGCGGCTCTGAACTTTCCTGCACCGTTGGRYTWGGTGGCGCTGGCGGCGGCGGATTTAGGGGCTGCRRAATCGGATTTGGTGCCGGCATTGGTATTTGGATATTGGCAGGTGCGCTTGGCAAAGGAGGGTCAACACGCACGGAAAGGCTGATCATGCCTGCCGCTAATCCATCGTTTCGCWCTAATACCTGCACCAAAGATCCATTCACCTTTGGCAGGGTTACCACCCGCAGCGGGCCGCGGGGATCAAGCACTTCACCACCGGCACCAAAAACTGTCATCTGCATCAAATTGGTTCCATTAATCCCTAAAACCAACTTGTAACCAGGCTGAATTTTCACAGCGAACAATCGGGCCCCCTGGCCATCAACCACAGCGGAAAGCGAGCGGGCCAAATTAGGGGTTGGCTCCAACTGTTCCACTTTCAAACCTTCCAAGCTGCGCAGGGCAGCGGCATACCAAAGCTGGCGGAAGGGTTCATCCGGCATCGTTTCCGGATTGCGACCCGGCAATAAATTCTGGGCGCTGCTGCTCACCAATTGCTGCAGCACCTGGGGGCTAAGGCCTTGGGCGGTGAGGTTGGCCTGGCGGGCCTGCCAATCGCCAGCTTTAAAACTACCCAACCTTGAGCGCAACACCACGGGCAATTGTTCTACCCGCACTAACCAATCTTGAGCCAGATCATTCCAAATCTTGCGTAGGGGTGCATCTTCTAAGGAATCACTGGGGGGTTTGCCCCCCCTTTCTGGAAATTGCACCGCCAGGCCCTGRTCTACCAATTTCAAGAACCAATCGCGATCCACCTGCAAAGCCTTCAAGCGATTGAGCAATTGCTGGCGTTGATCAACTTCAGCTGGCGGCAAACTCACCGAACCGGGCAAATTTTGCACTGGTGTTAGCCCTGGGCGGGTGCGCCCTAAAAGCAACCAACCCAGGGCTGAACCCACCAGGGCAGTGATCACCAAAGCCAACACCACCGGCCAGAAACGACCTTCCGCCGCCTGTTCCCGCTCCAGCTGGCGCTGCTGTTTATTTTGCAAACGCAGGGTTTTAGGGGCAGCGCTGCTAACGGCAGGTTTGGGCAGCTGCGGTTCTGATTGGGATTTTGGTTCGGGTTGAGATTTTGGTTCGGRTTGATTCTCAGATTTGATTTCAGCTTTGATTGGCACCAATACCGCGGTGCGATCGCTCCTGCCAACKGGCCCGGTGCTATCGGGCACCGGTAGGGCTGCCAACGGTTCCAGCAATTGGGCAGCAGAAGCAAAACGMCGCTCCGGRTCAACGCTAAGCATTCGCTCWAGCAAYAGGCGAAAGAGGGGATCGAGCTCCAAACCATCGGGCCAACGCCATTCCATCGTTTGCGGATCCAGCAAGCCAGCTGGTTCTTCTCCGCTCAGCAACACCATCGCTGTWACAGCCATGCTGTGCAGGTCCATCCAGGGGGCCGGGGGCTGCTTTGCCTGGGCAACGGGCGCGTAACCGGGGGTTGCACTTAGTAGTGGTTCCTCGCCAGGGGCCCCCTGCAGGCCAAAGTCGATCAATACAGGCAAACCATCGTTATCACGACGCAACAAATTGGCTGGGGTTAGGTCGCCGTGGATTAAATCCTGCCCATGTAAGGCAGCTAGAGCAGGCAAAAGTTGCCTAAGGAGCAGAAGCACCTCCCCAGCTCCAAATACCAATTGGCGTTCCTGRCGGCTGCGCAACAGCTCKCGATAGGTGCGACCGTTCACCCATTCCCGCACCTGCCATAAACCTGCTTCAGCTGGGATCAACGCCCCCAAGCGAGGCACCTGGGGGTGCAAAACCCCTTGCAAGCGCTCCAAGCGCTGGCGCAATAAAAGCAATTTCTGTTCGTTTAAATCGCCCCAGCCGCGGATTGCTACGGCTAACCCGCCCGCCAAAGTGTCGCTGCCGCGCCAAAGCTKCACCCCGGGGGATTCACTAAGCAACTGCTCGAGGCGATAGCGCCCAGCAAGCAGATCTCCCATAGCGGCATTAGCGGGGGATGCCACAGCCAGAACCAAATTGCAAAGGAATCACGCGAGATTAGGCAGGCCTGGMCGTTCAGGCTGCCGCAAGCCACGGCTTGCCAACCATTCTCGCTCCCAGAGCCGCGACCGGTAGCGATCACCACCATCACAAAGCACCGTAACRATGCGATGGCCGGGGCCTAATCGGCGGGCGGTTTCCATGGCAGCTGCCACATTGATGCCCACGGAACCACCCATGAATAAACCCTCAAACCAGAGCAATTCGTAGAGCACCTGTAGGGCGGTTTGATCATCAACACGCACCGCGTCGTCGATTGGCACCGCTTCCATATTTGCCGTAATCCGACTATTTCCTATGCCTTCAGTGATCGAACTACCCTCCATTGTGAGATTTCCGGTAGTTGCCCAACTGTGCAGGGCGCTGCCATGGGGATCGGCCAGCACACAGCGAACATTTTTATCGCACTCTTTTAGGTAGAGGGCCACACCGGCATAGGTGCCACCGGTGCCGGTAGCCGCCACCCAGGCATCCAACTTGCCGGCGCATTGTTCCCAAATTTCAGGGCCTGTGCCGCTGTAATGGGCTTGGCGGTTTGCCYGATTATCAAATTGATTGGCCCAGATTGCCCCAGGGATTTCTGCTGCAATCCGCCCCGAAAGCCGCACATAATTATTTGGATCGCGGTAGGGCACCGCTGGCACGGTGCGCACCTCAGCGCCAAGGCTGCGCAGCAGGCCAATTTTTTCAGCCGATTGCGTTTCAGGAATCACAATCACGCAGCGATAGCCGCGGGCATTGCAGAGATGGGCGAGGCCAATGCCGGTATTACCGGCGGTGCCCTCCACAACGGTGCCACCTTTTTGCAACTCCCCCGCCGCCTCTGCTGCCTGCAAAATTCCTAATGCAGCTCTGTCTTTTACCGAACCACCAGGGTTCATAAATTCCGCCTTGCCAAGGATTTCACATCCGCTCACGGCACTGAAATGCTCTAAACGGATCAGGGGTGTATGGCCCACGGCCCCCACAAACCCCCWGGTGATGCCCATACCAATGCCRATTCCTACGCCGCAGGCTAGGGTCCCGCCACCGCCCCGTCGAGGGATGATCAGCTGTTCACCTACCGCAGTTCAAACTCCCCTCGGGGAGCAGCTGCACCWTGTGCGGGCAGCCAGTGAGGCCCTAATTACCCCCCTGGAGCCAGAGGATTTACTGCTGCAGGGCATGGCCGATGCCAGYCCACCCAAATGGCACTTAGCGCACACCACCTGGTTTTTTGAAACATTTSTGCTCAAGCCCCATCGGCCTGGCTGGCAGGGGCCACCGGAGCCRTGGTTGGTGCTGTTTAACAGCTACTACGAAAGTGCTGGCCCCCGCCACCCCAGGCCGCAACGGGGTTTGCTGAGCCGGCCGCCGATGCGGGAGCTGTTGGCATGGCGCCAGCGTGTTGATGGGGCCCTGCAGCTCTGGCTCACGGAGGCTCCAGCAAAGCCAATTACCGATCTGATTCGGCTCGGAATCGAGCATGAGCAGCAGCACCAGGAATTACTGCTGATGGATCTGCTGGATGGCTTCAGCCGCAATCCCCTGGATCCGSTTTATGCCAGCRATGCACCAACGGCTCCCTRCSAACCAAGCCAAACTGGTTGCTTTAGTTTTGAAGGTGGCYTAGCAGCAATCGGCCATAACCCGCTAAGCCAAGGCTTTCACTTTGATAACGAAGCGCCCCAACATCGGGTGTGGTTAGAGCCATGGCGGCTTAGCAAAGGTCTTGTTAGCAATGCTGAGTTTGAAGCCTTTCAGCTTGATGGCGGCTACAACAATCCMCTCCTTTGGATGGCAGAAGGCTGGGCAATTAGGCAGCAAAGGCAATGGCAAGCACCGCGCTATTGGCGGGCTGATCGGATGGAATTCAGCCTCAGGGGCCTGCAGCCAAGGCAACCAAYGGCGCCAGTGCAACACATCAGCTGGTTTGAGGCTGATGCCTATGCCCGCTGGGCTGGYGCGCGCCTACCAACGGAAATGGAATGGGAAGTGGCCGTGCAGCAACAACCGGATCTACCCCAAGCCTTTGGCTGTTTATGGCAATGGACCAATTCCGCCTATGGGCCCTACCCCGGCTACAAGCCMGCCATGGGCGCAATTGGTGAATACAACGGCAAATTCATGAGTTCCCAAATGGTGTTGCGGGGCAGCAGTTTTCTCACGCCCAGGGGTCATAGCCGCAGCACCTATCGCAATTTCTTTGCCCCCGCCTGTCGCTGGCAAGCTGCTGGCCTGCGCCTGGCATGGGATGGCTAATTACACAGGCTTTCCACTGATTGATTTACACCCCAGCCCGGCTGATCTGGCGGCGGTGGTGCTGGCTGGCTTGGCCCGTTGCCCTAAACAATTGCCCGCCTGGTTGCTCTACAACAGCGAGGGTTCCGCCCTATTTGATCAGATTTGTTTACAGCCTGAATACACCCTCACCAGCACYGAACTCGAGCTGTTGCACAAGCATGCMGCCAAGCTTTGTAAATACTTACCCGCAGGTGGCTTGGTGTTGGAATTTGGTGCGGGCAGCGCCGAAAAGGTTGGGCCATTGCTTGATGTTTTGGCGGATCCTGCCTACCTAGCCATCGACATAAATGCCAATCATTTGCAAACAGCAGGTGCCCGTCTCCAGGCCTGCTATCCCCATGTGCCGATGCTGGGAATTTGCGCTGATTTCAGCGGCTCCTTTGATTTAGCTAATTTAAATGTGAGTGATTTAGATAAAAGTGATTTAGATGAAAARCAATTGCATTTATCAGATTTATTCTCAAGGCCCAGGCTTGGCTTTTTTCCCGGTAGYTCCCTGGGTAATTTTGAACCAGAMGAAGCGATAGGTTTTCTTCGCCAGCTAARGCAACTACTAGGGCCTAAGGGCTTGCTATTAATTGGCATCGATCAACCCAAGCAGCGCGCCCTGCTGGAAGCGGCCTATAACGATGCAGCRGGGGTTTCAGCCGCTTTTGCWAGCAATTTGCTATTGCGCCTGCAGCGGGATTTAAAGGCAGAATTGGATCCAGCTGGCTTTAGTTATCTGGCCCAGTGGCAGGAAAAAGAGCAGAGGATTGCCATGGCCCTCGTGAGCAGGGAACCYCAACGGATGCTGCTCTTAGGTGAAGAGATATTTTTTGCAGCAGGTGAGCAATTAATTACTGAATACAGCTACAAGTATTCGCCTGAAGCATTCCAAAATCTAGCGGCAAGGGCCGGCTGGCAAGGGCTTGAGCGCTGCTGTGATGCCACGGATGGCTACAGCCTGCACCTACTCGGCTGAGGGAAAAGGGACCGTTGCCGGGCAGACTGCCAAGCAGCACTCAAACTAAATGCCATGGGAAGGGAAGAACAGCGTGCCTTAGTGCGCAGGGTGCGGGAATCATTGATTGAAGAATTAGAARCCACCTATCGRCGYGCCTTTGATGCCATTGGCACAGAAGACATGGGCGAGGGTGCCGTAGCAAGGCTCACCCAATTGTTACTGCGCTCGCGGGATGGGGCGATCAGTGCCCTAGAAGAGGAGATTGAAGCTCCAGTAATTACCCGGGCGCCGGATGCAATCAACTAACAATTGGTGGCAGGAAATTGAGCAAGAACTGGAACGCCAGTTTGATCGGTTTCTAGATGATCACCCMAGCCAAAAGGAATTACTTGAAAAAGAAGAAGCGAATCAAAARCAGAAACGCTTACAACTTCGYTTRCAAAYAATTAAYGAACAAGCCGACCAATTAAGAAGCAAATTATGCAAACTTAGCGCTGAAATTAAGCAATGGCGCCAAAGGGTGGAACGGGCACACAAAGCAAATGCCACGGATTTAGCAGCCCAGGCCCAAGACCACCTARGCCAATTGATGGGCAAGGGCAGGGATTGCTGGCAGGCCYTAGCAGAACTCGGTGTTGAAGATCAAAAACTGCGCCAAGAATTAGAACAAATTCCAAACCCAARCAACAACAAACCAAAATACAAACAAGATATAGAAACAGCCTGGGAAAAATTTGAAACAGATCAAGCCCTAGAAGATTTAAAACGTAAGCAACGCTAATGGGATTTTTATTAACTAAATTGCTGCCCTTATTGCTCTACCCCTTAGGTATGGCCATAAYGCTTCAAACAATTGCCATTTTAAATAACCGTCGCCGCTGGTCGCCCTGGTGTGSTTGTGGCGCTCTGGTAATWATTACCCTGCCAGCAATGCCAATCGTTAGTGATCAATTGGTTTGGAGCTTAGAAGAACGCAGCGCTGCCCTAACCCCAAATCCAATTCCAAAAGCTGATGCAATTTTGGTACTTGGCGGAGGATTAAAGCCAGCCTTAGCTCCTCGAGCTGCGGTAGAGGTATCAGAAGCTGGAGACCGCCTACTCACCGGGTTACGTTTATTTCGCCAARATAAAGCCGCTTTATTAATTACCAGTGGTGCTCAAGTTAGTTTTAACAGCAATGATCCCGCCTTACCAGAAGCCCTATCTGCTCGCAATTTAGCAATTGAGCTGGGAATTCCCGCCAAGAACATTTTGACCAATCCTAATTCCCGCACCACGGCGGAAGAAGYAAAAGCCATAGCCAAACTTAGCAAGCAAAAAGGTTGGCAACGCATACTATTAGTAACCAGCGCCATTCATATGCCCAGGGCACTTGCAAGCTTTAATAAGCATGTATCAACAAACTCAGGCGTTCAACAAGCCATTGAGGTAATTCCTGTTAGCTGCGATTATCAACTACCRAGCAGGCAAAATAGAGGCTCATTATCATTAGCAAGCAGCTTAGAAAAACTAATTCCAGATGCAAAAGATCTMTATCTAAGCAGCCTCGTGATTAAAGAATATCTAGGCTTATTTATCTACCAACTAAAGGGGGATGCAGCTTAAACCTTAGGGGCTTTAGGCACCAGATTTACACCTTCAGGTGGGGGTGTGGGATCGGGATCAGCAATCAACATGTGTTGCAGCACAATCTCAGGACGTTCACTATCTCGCCAACGAATCCGATAGGCAGGCATTTTTGTGCCGCGGCTGGTGGTTTGTTCAACGGCTTCCATTACCCAACCCCTGCGGGACCTGCCCTGGGGGTTGCGCTTCACCACAGCATCAGCGTGGGTAAAACGAAATCCAACGCGCTCGCCACTCATGCGCTAGGAAATCTGATCAGTGGATCCATTATCCACCTTGGCAGGCCGCAGCAGGGGGAAGGCGATCACATCACGGATGCTGGCGCTGTTAGTGAGCAGCATTACCAAGCGATCGATGCCTATGCCAAGGCCACCCGTGGGTGGCATGCCCACTTCTAAGGCCTGCAGAAAATCCTCATCCACCCCTTGAGCTTCTAGGTCACCAGCRGCSCGCCGTTCCTGTTGCGCCTCCAGGCGACGGCGTTGATCCACTGGATCAATCAGTTCACTAAAGGCATTAGCCGTTTCCCTACCAACAATAAAAAGCTCAAATCGTTCCACTAGGCCTGGCTTGCTGCGGTGGCTYCTAGCTAARGGCGATGTTTCCACCGGGTAATCGAGCACAAAGGTGGGTTGGATCAAATTGCTTTCCACCCTTTGCTCAAAAGCTTCCACTAGCAAACGGCCAACGCTATCGGCCAGCTCTGGTACCACCAGCCCCGCCGCTTGCATCGCCGCTGCTGCCTCAGGGCGATTAGCAAAGCCATTGAAATCCAAGCCAGTGGCCTCTAGCACCAGCTCATGCATGGTGGCCCGCCGCCAGGGGGGCGCTAGATCGATTTCAGTTCCTTGATAGGTGATAGATGTGCCGCCACATACCTGCCTACAGCCATGGGCGATTAACTCTTCTGTGAGCACCATCATCTCGATGTAATCGGCATAGGCCTGGTARATCTCCACCGAGGTGAATTCAGGGTTATGGCGGGTGCTGGTGCCCTCATTACGAAAAATGCGRCCCAGTTCATACACCCGCTCAAAGCCACCAACCACCAAGCGTTTTAGGTGGAGCTCCGTGGCGATTCGCAGGGTGAGGGGTAGATCAAGGGCATTGTGGTGGGTTTCAAATGGCCGTGCATCAGCACCCCCCGGCACGCTTTGCAGCACAGGGGTTTCAATTTCTAAAAAGCCGCGCTCATCAAGCCAGCGGCGCAGGGAGCTAACCAATTGGGCGCGCCTGCGGAAGGTTTCGCGGGTTTGGGGCGAAACAATCAGATCTAGGTAACGCTGCCGGTAACGCTTTTCCACATCCGCTAAACCATGCCACTTATCAGGCAAAGGGCTCAGCGCTTTACAGAGCATCCACCATTCCTGCACCTTCACCGATAGTTCACCGCGATCGGTGCGGCGCAAACTACCCCTCACACCAATYAAGTCGCCAGCATCCACAAGGCTTGCCAGCTGGGCAAAGGGGGCAGGGGTAGTTGTTGCATCWGCATCAAGGCTTGATTTTTCTAGGTAGAGCTGAATCGTGCCGCTGCCATCTAGGAGGGTAAAAAAAGCCAACTTGCCCATCACCCGCCGCGTCATTACGCGGCCAGCAACCGCCACAGTGAGCTCCCKCTCCTCGCCATTGGCTAGGTCGGCRTGGGCTGCTTGCAATTCAGCGCTTTGATGGGTTGGCGCAAAATTGAGGGCATAGGGCCCCTGGCCAAGTGCTTCTAGGGCCTTGGCTTTCTCAAGGCGCGTTTCTCTAAGTTCCAAAAGTTCAGGCCCCAGCGGCAAGGCTCATTTCACCTACCCGTTGGGATGCATAGCCCGTACCCCGCACGGTGAGGATCAGTTCGGGATTGCGGGGATCTGGTTCGAGCTTGCCCCGTAAACGGGCCACATAAACATCAACCACCCTTAAATCTGCCGCGCGTCTGGGAGGGTAACCCCAAAGCTGCTCAAGAATTTCAGCCCTGGGCACTACGCAGCCAGGCTCACGAAACAACAATTCGAGCAAACTGAATTCTGTGTAKGTGAGGGCGATGCGCTCACCGGCGCGGGTTACCTGGCGGCGATTGCTATCAACCACAAGATCACCGAGTCGCAAAACCCCAAGCCCAGGCAATTGCTCGCGGGGATCTTGGCTGGCATTGCCGCGGCCAACACGGCCCAGGATGCGATTAATCCTTGCTTCTAGTTCCTTRGGGCTAAATGGTTTTGATAGGTAATCATCGGCACCCAGATCAAGGCCAGCCACCTTTTCAGAGATGGCATCAAGGGCAGATAGAAAAATAATTGGCACCGCTGATTCGGCCCGCAGCCTGCGGCAAACAGCAAAACCATCAAGTTTTGGCATCATCACATCRAGCACCACAAGGTCGGGCTGCTCGCGGGCAAATACTGCTAAGGCCTCTTCTCCATCTTCAGCAATAACYACCCGGTAGCCRGCCACCTCTAAACGCATTGCCAGCACCCGCCTCACCGCTGGCTCGTCGTCCACCACCAGCACTGTTGGCTGCTGGATAGGAAGCGCTTCGCCCTCGGTCATTGGGTCGTTTAGTTACGAAGTGCAACCCTAACTTTCCAACTGCAAGAAATGACACTCCAAATTGGCCAATTTGTTGGCTTTTTATTTTTTTAATAATYAYCWATCGCCTAGGGCCACCTSGCCACCGCATAGGCATTCCATTCCTTTTCAGCCGCCGCCAGGGCTGCAGCGCTACTCAATTCACCAAGCATGGCCCGCTGCAATTGGCCGTAAATAATTGCCTGCAAACGCTTTACGCCCGGATCCGCTGGCACCAAAACCTTGGCATGGCTGAGGGTTTGGGCACTTAGCAAGCGCGCCCTTTGCACAAGATCGGCTTTTACGCCACTGCGGGAAGCCAGAGCCAAYTCAGCTTCAATCGCCTTTAAGGCGGGCTGGGAGGAGGGCAACACCTTGGCGGCCCGGGCAAAACGCAGTTGGTTTGCAGGGTTTGTGAGAAATAAGGCGAGATCCACAGCTTCCTTTGGCCGGCTGGTTTGACGGCTTACRGCCAAGTTCATCACGGCCACATTGGCGGCGCCATCAGCACCCACCAAAGGAGGGAAGGGTTCAGTTGCCGCTGCCACCCGCGGCGCATTGGTTTGGATTGTGTTCAAAAATTCGGCACCACTGGCCACCTGCGCCAACTCACCGCTTTGATAAAGCTCAATTGCCCGTTGAAAACCCTGRCTCACCACTTCCCGGGGYAACAAACCGCGCCTGTAGAGATCTGTCCATAGGGCAAAGGCACGGCGGCCAGGGCCRCTGTTAAATCGGGCCCGATGGCGGCTATCAACSAGCTCCACCCCCATCTGCACCATCGATTCCAGCAATTCAGCTGAACCATCCGGAACCACGGTTACAAACAATGCATATTTGCCCGTGCGTTGCTTGATCCGCTCCGCGTAGGCGGGTACCTCCTCCCARCGGCGSGGCGGYTTGTTGTAGCCAGCCTGTTGCAACAACTGCCGATTCGCCAGGGTGATCCTTGCCGTGAGATACCAAGGCAAGGCATAGAGCTCCCCCTGCTGCTCCCCTGCCCGCAGGATTTGGGGTAGATAGGTGGCCTTAGCCGGCCCCARGCGATCCTGCAGGGGCAACARGCCGCCCTTGCTAGCAAGATTTGCTGCGAATAAYGGATTTAAATTCACCACATCTGGGGCAGTGCGCGCAAATACCGCTGCAAGCACCTTGCGTTCCACAGAACCRAAGGGCAAATCGGTCCAAYGCACTTTTACACCTGGATGTTTAGTTTCCCAATCCAGCAACATCGCTTTAATTAAGGGATCAAACTTTGGTGACAACTGGATTGTCCAAAGTTGTAATTCCGGATTTTTCTGCAGCCCCCGGCAACCTCCTAAGGCRAGGAAGATCGCCAGAGATAGCAATAATTTGATTGCCACTTTAGGAGTGGTGCGGGGTGAATTAACGCTCATAACGGCTAGAGATGCGGCGCCAAAACAGCACCTGTAGGGAACAAAACAAAGGCGCCACTAGGGCTGTGAGCAAAGTTTGSGCAAAGGTTATRTGCCAAGCGGCAGMGTTAAATTCACCGCGCAAATGCAATTGCAGGGCATAACTSCCATTCAGCAGCAAGGTGCCGATCAAAGCCAGCAAGCCAAGGGTTGTGCTGCGTTCCAATGGTCTACGGGCGGCCAAAAACTGGCCCCACCAAAAACCTAATAGAGCAAGCATTGGCACTGAAGTGAGGTTGCTGCCTTGCAGGGCATCAAACAACAAACCAACGGCGATTCCAGCTAGAGCACCCGCCAGCGGACCCTCCACCACCGACCAAGGCAATAGCCAAAGCACCGCCCAAGCAGGCGACATGCCTGCCAGTTGCAACCAGCCTGGGCTGGCCAGCAGCAAACAAAGCAGCACTAGGCCAGAAGCAAACAAGGCCACCTCAGCGCACCCTCACCCAATCCACCGCCCCAGCTGGCGCCGTTAGTTGCAGCAAAGCTTCCGGRGCTGGCAGCGCATCMAGATTCACCTGTTGCACCACACCCACGAYCAAATTGGCTGGAACAACGGTGCTKGCCGCTGAGGTGATCACCACGTCACCCGGCAAAACCTCYACATCCTTCTCTAAAAACTCCAGCCGCGGCCGGCTGGTGCCATCACCCACCAAAAGCCCYTTACCGCGGTTTCCCTGCAATTCCACCGCCACCCGGCTTGAGGGATCCGTGAGCAGCAACACCCGTGCCGTTGATGGGGTAACACTGCTGATGCGKCCCAGCAAACCACCGGGTGCCGTAACGGCAGCGCCGGGGCGAATCCCCTGCAGGGCCCCAGCTCCCAGTAGCAAATCCTGCCACCAACCCTGCATGTTCCTGCTGATTACCGCAGCCGTTACCCAGGGTCCCTGCTGTTGCCTTAGGGATAGATCGAGCTGCTGGTTACTTAATTGGGCTTCCAATAGGGCAAGCCGCTGTTGATCTTCTAAACGTTGGGCTTTTTGCAACCATTCCCTCTGGGCACTACCGGGCCAAAAGGGCCTTGAYACCTGGGCRTARAGGTCGAGCAGCARGGCACCTTTGGAGAGGCGTAGCAAAGCAAAGGCAGTAATCACCAGCAGCCACGGCCAACTAGCCAGCAGCAAACGCAGATTCAGCAGGCGCTTGAGATTATTTCCCAGCGCCATGGATCAGTTGGAGGAGCGATGGAAATCAGCGGCATCCAAAACCCTGCCCAGGCGYTTGAAATCTTCAAGMACCTGGCCGCAACCATTCACCACACACAACAAGGGATCCTCAGCCACATGGGTAAGGATGCCKGTTTCATGGCTGATCAAATCAGTAATACCGCGCACTAAGGCACCGCCACCGGCAAGCATGATGCCGCGATCAACAATGTCTGCCGCTAGTTCGGGGGGGGTGCGCTCGAGGGTGCGTTTAACCGCTTCCACAATCACATTGAGCGGTTCCACCATTGCCTCTCTCACATCACCGGCCCGCACGCTGATGGTGCGTGGCAAACCCGATAACAGGTGTAAACCRCGCACATCCATTGATGTTTGATCGAACTCGTCGCTGGGGAAGGCCGAACCGATGCGGATCTTGATCTCTTCTGCGGTGCGTTCACCCACCACCAGGTTGTGCACTTTTTTTAGGTAGCTGCCGATCGCATCGCTCAATTCATCACCGGCCACCCGCACCGATTCAGAAATCACGGTGCCCTGCAGGCTGAGCACCGCCACTTCAGTGGTGCCGCCGCCGATATCCACAATCATTGAACCAACCGGTTCAGTAACCGGTAAGCCAGCGCCGATGGCAGCAGCCACCGGTTCATCAACCAGATGCACTTCRCGGGCACCACCCAAGCCCGCTTCCCTAACGGCCCTGCGTTCCACGCCGGTAACACCACTGGGGATGCCGATTACCAGGCGTGGGGCCAACATGCCCCTGCCCTCGTTGCCCTTGCGGATGAAGTATTTGATCATCTGCTCAGCGGCATCGAAATCGGCGATCACCCCATCACGAAGGGGGCGAATGGCGCGGATATTGCCTGGGGTGCGGCCCAACATTTGTTTGGCCTCTTCGCCAACAGCTAAGGGGATRCCCTTGTCTAGGTCGATGGCCACCACTGATGGTTCCTGCAGCACGATGCCGCGGCCAGAAACGTAGATGAGCGTATTGGCGGTGCCCAGGTCGATCCCGATATCACGGGAGAGCTGAAAACGACGCCAGAACATTGGGTATTTGCTTAAGAGGGCGAATCATAGGTGGGCTTGGCCTTAGTGCAGGCGATACAACCGGGCCCTACGGTGGAACTAMTAGGGATGAGTGCCGCCTTGAGGTGGCGCATCATGTCCACAAAGCAATAGGAGAAGCCCCATGGGCGTCAATTCCGTCACCCTCGTTGGCCGCGCCGGCCGTGATCCCGAAGTTCGTTACTTCGAATCCGGCAGCGTGGTTGCCAACCTCACCCTCGCCGTTAATCGCCGCAGCCGCGACGATGAACCCGATTGGTTCAATTTAGAAATCTGGGGCAAACAGGCCCAGGTTGCTGCCGACTATGTAAAAAAAGGTTCCCTATTGGGAATCATCGGCTCCCTCAAGCTAGACCGCTGGACCGATCGGGCCAGTGGCGAAGAGCGCTCTAAACCGGTAGTGCGGGTTGATCGCCTCGARTTATTGGGTTCCAAGCGKGATGCAGAACAGGGCGGTGGCTTCCCGGGTGGGGGAAATGAGGAAGACGTTCCTTTTTAARTAGTTAATTCCTYCGGRRTAAYTATTAATTAACCACCAAATTCTTGGG
The DNA here is from genome assembly GCF_003011125.1 of Synechococcus lacustris str. Tous. Lineage (GTDB taxonomy): Bacteria > Cyanobacteriota > Cyanobacteriia > PCC-6307 > Cyanobiaceae > Synechococcus_D > Synechococcus_D lacustris. Next base: position 19,469 of record NZ_PXVC01000019.1, read on the forward strand.
TTCCCTGATTTGTTCAGGAGAACCCAGGATTATTAATGTTTTTGCTGAAGCTCAGCGGCGCCGCCACACCCGCAGGCCAAGCCAAAAGGCAAAGGCAATGGCGGCGATTACCAAAATAATCTTCACTGCCTTTGCAACCGGCTCAAGCCATAGTTCAACGTTGGTGTAGGCATTGCCCAAGGCGAAGCCAGAGAGGGTGAGGRTCAAAACCCAAATCAAGCTGCCACCGGTGGTCCAAAGTAAAAATGGTGTGAGTGGCATCAATTCCATGCCTGCAGGCACTGAGATCAAGGTGCGCACACCAGGAACTAACCGGCCCCAAAACACCAGGGCGGTGCCATAGCGGTTAAACCAAATCCGGCTGCGGCGCAAATCTTGGCCACTGATACCGATCCAGCGGCCATGGCGTTCAAACCAATGCTCAAGCCGTTCTTCATTGATCAAACGGCCAAGGCCATACCAAGGCAAAGCACCGAGCACCGTGCCGCCTAAACCCGCCAAAACCACAGGCAGCAGGGCCAATTTGCCCTGCTGCACGTAGAAACCCCCAAGGGGCATAACCATTTCGGAGGGAATCGGTGGAAACAGATTTTCAAGGAACATCGTGGCGAAAATAGCCACGTAGCCCAAGAATGGATTTGCCTCAACAGCTGAACCGATCAGCTTGGGCAACTCCTGCACCAATTCACTGAAACCCATCCGAATAGCCCCCTAACGAATAACGATCAATAGCGGTAATGATCGAGCTTGTAGGGCCCTTCCACTGGCACATTGATATATGAAGCTTGCTCTTGGCTAAGCTGGGTTAGTTTTGCACCAATTTTATCTAGGTGCAAGCGGGCAACCATTTCATCCAAGTGCTTGGGCAGCACATAAACTTTTTTATCGTATTCATTAGGCTTAGTAAATAATTCAATTTGGGCAAGGGTTTGGTTCGTAAATGAATTGCTCATCACGAAACTGGGGTGGCCGGTTGCGCAGCCGAGATTCACCAACCTACCTTCGGCAAGCAGGATGATGCGATTGCCACTGGGGAGGATGATGTGATCAACCTGGGGCTTGATATTATCCCATTCATATTGCTTGAGGGAAGCAACATCAATTTCGTTATCAAAGTGGCCAATGTTACAAACAATCGCTTGATCCTTCATCTCTAATAGATGTTCATGGCGGATCACCTGATAGTTGCCAGTGGCGGTTACAAAGATATCAACATCTTTAACCACRTCCTCAAGGCGCACCACTCGGTAGCCCTCCATGGCTGCCTGTAGGGCGCAGATTGGATCGATTTCAGAAATCATCACCGTGGCGCCAAGGCCCCGCAGCGACTGGGCTGAACCCTTGCCCACATCGCCATAACCCAGCACTAGGGCAACCTTGCCGGCCACCATCACATCGGTGGCGCGTTTGATGCTGTCTACCAGGGATTCACGGCAGCCGTAGAGGTTATCAAATTTGCTCTTAGTAACTGAATCATTCACGTTGATAGCAGGGAAAGGCAATTCGCCTGCCTGCTCCATTTGATACAAACGRGCAACGCCAGTGGTGGTTTCCTCGGTTACACCTTGGATATTTGCGTAGATGCGTGAATACCAACCAGGCTGCTCCGYTAATCGGGCGCGGATACTTTTAAATAATGCCACCTCTTCTTCGCTKGAGGGATTATTTAAAACCGATGGGTCACGCTCAGCCTTAGCGCCGAGCACAATCAAACCGGTGGCATCTCCACCATCGTCGAGGATCATGTTTGGGGTGCCGCCATCGGCCCACTCCATGATGCGATGGGTAAAGGCCCAATACTCATCCAGGGTTTCACCTTTGTAGGCAAATACCGGAATACCGGCKGCRGCAATTGCTGCAGCCGCGTGGTCTTGGGTGGARAAAATATTGCAGGAAGCCCAACGCACCTCAGCGCCAAGGGCCACCAGGGTTTCGATCAAAACTGCTGTTTGGATCGTCATGTGSAGGCTGCCGCAGATGCGGGCCCCTTTKAGGGGCTGCTCAGCGCCAAACTTGCTGCGCAGGGCCATCAAGCCCGGCATTTCWGTTTCAGCAATGGCCATTTCCTTGCGGCCGAATTCRGCAAGGCCCAGGTCGGCAATCACATAGGTGTTAGTTACCTGCAGGCCAGCCAAAGAGAATGTGTCGGGTGTTGCCACCATGGATTTATCACTTCCTATGGAAGTGGCGATTGGTTTGGGAATATCTGCGGAGACGCCGAGGCTTCGGGCTCGCTTGCTGAGAATCTACAAGAATGAACTGCTTCCTTGTTGATGCAGCTGCCACAAGGCAGCGGGGCCTGCAATTGGCCCAAGAGTTGCCAGCGGGGGCGCTGCTATTGCTGAGCGGATCCCTRGGCGCAGGTAAAACCTGCTTGGTGCAGGGAATTGCTGCTGGTTTAGGGATCATTGAAACCGTTACCAGCCCCAGCTATGCCCTAGCCCAGCACTACTGGCGTTTAGGTGAAAACAGCCCAGCTTTRATTCATCTCGATCTTTATCGGCTTGAGCAAGCAAAAGCAGCTGATGAATTGTTTTTCCAAGAGGAGGAGGAGGCCCTAGCCTGCGGAGCACTACTGGCGGTGGAATGGCCCGAAAGGCTGAGCGCACTGCCAAAGGAAGCCTGGCAACTGCAATTAARCCTGGAGGGAGATGGGCGGCGTTTGCAGCTGCAGGCCCCCGGTCGATGGTGCTGAGTGCCCTCAGCTTCAGTTTGATGAGCGTGTGCGTTAAGCAGTTGGAGGGGGCGATCCCGGTGGCTGAGGTGGTGCTTGCCCGCTCGGTGGTGAGCTTGGCCCTGAGTTGGTGGCTGCTCAAGCACCTGGGGCTTAATCCCTGGGGTGAAAGGCGCCGRATGCTKGTGCTGCGGGGGGTTGTGGGCACYTTGGCGCTCTATTGCGTTTATGCCGCCCTAGCGGAGCTACCGCTGGCAGCAGCAACGGTATTCCAATATTTGTACCCAACTTTCACCACCGCCTTGGCCTGGGGTGCCTTGGGGGAGCTTGCCGGAAAACGAATTTTTGCGGCCATGGCCTTTGGTTGGCTTGGGGTGTGGCTTGTTGCTCAACCATTTGGAGCCACACCCTTAGAACCATGGGCTGTGGCAATTGCGATCACAGGCGCCCTGCTCACCTCTATTGCCTATGTAACGGTAAGAAGCCTGGCTAATTACGAAGATCCAATGGTGATCGTGTTTTATTTCCCCTTGGTGTCGCTGCCCCTAAGCCTGCCTTGGGTGATGGCTAACCCGGTGATGCCCAGCGGGRCGGATTGGGCCTGGCTTGTGGGGGTGGGCCTATTCACGCAACTGGGCCAGATCTTTTTAACTAAGGGTTTAACGCAAATGCCTGCTGCAAAAGCAACGGCGATTAGTTATGTGCAGGTGATATTTGCAGCGGGCTGGGGGGCGCTCTGGTTTGGGGAGTTGATCAATATCTCAACAGTTGCAGGCGCCCTACTGGTTTTATTGGCAACGRTCTTGAGCCTYAAGCCGCCACATARGCCACCACAGTTTCACTAACCCGGCGCAAGCCAGCCAGGCCATCGCGCTCCAAATTACGCACTCGATCACGGCTCATGCCCAACTCCCTACCGATTCCGGTGAGGCTCATCGGTTCTTCCACATCGATGCCGTAGCGCATTTTTAAAACCCTTCCCTGCAGCGGTGGCAACTGCTCCAGCAGGGAACGCATGTCACCGCGCAAACATTCACCATCGAGCAACTCTTCCGGCATGGGAGCTTCGTTTTGGAGCAACTCCTGCAGTTCGGTGTCGTCGCTGTCGCCAACTTTCATCTCGAGACTCACCGGTTGGCGGGCCCTACACAACAATTCTTTTACCTCCTCCTCAGGCAATTCCACATAAACAGCCAATTCGGTAACGGTGGGGGTGCGACCCAATTCYTGGCTAAGTTCCCGCTGACCCTTTTTMAGTTTATTGAGGGTTTCGGTGATGTGAATTGGTAGGCGGATGGTGCGGCTTTTCTCAGCAATGGCACGGGTGATGCCCTGGCGAATCCACCAATAGGCATAGGTGGAGAATTTGTAGCCGCGGGTGGGGTCGAATTTTTCCACACCCCGCACTAAACCGATGGTGCCCTCTTGAATCAAATCAAGCAGTTCCATGTTGCGCTTGGTGTATTTCTTGGCAACGCTCACCACCAAACGCAGGTTGGCGGCAACCATCCTTTCCTTGGCGCGGCGGCCATTGATCAGGCGGCGCCTTAAAACAGCTGGGGAAAGGTTCAAATTAACGGCYAGATCATCCTTGCTAGGGGCTTCCCCCTGGCGCATGCGCATTTCCTCTTCCGCTTCCTCAATGCGCACCAGTTCTTGCACTTGGCGGCCAAGGGTGATCTCCTGTTCGTGGCTGAGCAGGGGCACACGGCCGATGTCACGCAGGTAAGAGCGCACCAAATCCCCATCAACAGGGGGGCGCAGCTCGGCGGTGGGGGTGGCCACGGTGAATCTTGTAGATATGTAAACAATAGCCTTACGAAGCGTAAATTTTCTCTCAGAAAACCCAAGTCTTTTAAGACTCACCCATTTGGGTTCAGCCGTTTGCGCCCAGGTGGCTCAGGAGCCAAGCGGCGGTTTGCAGGTAAATAAACACCCCAGCCACRTCAACCACCGTGGTGATAAAAGGGGCAGACATCAAGGCTGGATCGAGGCCGAGCTGATCAAAAAGCAGTGGCARGCTCGCCCCTGCCGTTGCCGCAAGGATCGAAATACACAACATCGACACCCCAGCAGCTATGGCCACCAAGGGTTCACCGCTCAGTTGCCACGACCATGGCACCACCACCGCAGCTAGCAATAGGCCAAGCAAAACCCCAGCCAGGGCCTCGCGCCCCACGGTGCGCCAGGGGCCTAGGGCCTGCAACCGATTGGTGCTAAGGCCGCGGATCACCACCGTGGAACTTTGGGCGCCCACATTGCCGCCAGTGCCAATCAAAAGGGGAATAAAGGCAGCCAACTGCACCACCCGTTGCAGAACCCCCTGCTGGGAGGCGATTACGGCCGAAGTGCCGGTGTTGGTAAYTAAAAGCACCAGCAACCACAACACCCGCCTTTTAGCCACTTCAAACAAATTGCTTTGGAAGTARTCGTCTTCATCGCCGGCCTGCACAGCACCTGCGGCGTAGAGGTCGCGGGTGGCTTCCTGCTCGATCACATCGATCACGTCGTCTACGGTAACGATTCCCACTAAGCGATCCTCCCGATCCACCACCGGCAGGGCCARGAAGTCGTAGCGCTTGATCAGCCGTGCCACCTCCTCCTGGTCGGTGTCGGTGTGAACCCGCACCACTTCACGGGTCATCACCGCACCGATCAAATCCTCAGGATCAGCCACCACCAGATCCCTTAAAGACAAAATGCCTGTGAGCTGGCGGGCCGCATCRGTTACATAAAGGCTRTAGATCGTTTCTGTGGTTAAAGCGCGGCGGCGCACGATCGTGAGCGCTTGGCTGGCGCTGTGGAATTCCTTGAGATCAATGAATTCGGTCGTCATCAAACGACCGGCGGTTTCAGTTTCGTAACCCAGCAGCTGGGCTGTTACCCGGCGTTCCTCCGGGCTTAGTTGCTGCAGCAGGTTGCGCACCACCTTGGCGGGCAATTCATCAAAAAGCCGCACCCGATCATCGGGTGACATCTGCTCCACCAGCTCGAGCACTTCACCGGAGCGCAACCTCTCCAACAAGGATTGCTGCACCGTTGCATCGAGGTATTCGTAAACTTCAATCGCTTCATTTTTAGGCAGCAAACGAAAGGCAATCGCCTGCTGAAGAGTGGGCAAATTACCTATGGCTTCGGCGGCGTCGGCAGGTTGCTCCGGCTCCAATAGCTGCTTAACGGCGTCGTAATTACCGGCCGCCAGCAAACGCTCCAGGTATTGGGTGAGTTCTGGAATAGCGGTTGTGGTTGTGGTTTCAGCCATCGCCCGAGTGCACTGAAGTGATTAGGGTTTAATCGTTTGCTTTTGTTCCCATGGCCCCAAGCATCAAAGGCGTTGTTGTTAACAATGCCGCCGGCACCCCCCAAGATCTGGCCGACTTAAGCGGCCAGGTGCTGCTGCTGGTAAACGTGGCCAGCCGTTGTGGTTTCACCAAGCAATATGCCGGYTTACAGGCCCTGCAGGAAAAGTATGGCCCCCAAGGGTTCAAGGTGATCGGCTTTCCTTGCAATGATTTCGGCGGCCAAGAACCGGGCACGATCGAAGAAATCCAACAGTTTTGTAGCACTACCTATGGTGTGAATTTTGAATTATTTGCCAAGGTAGGCGCTACATCTGCCCCCTTCGACACCCTTACAAAGGCAGAACCTGCAGGGCCAATCGCCTGGAATTTCGAAAAATTCCTGGTGGGCCGTGATGGCAGCGTGGTTTCCCGCTTCAAAAGTGGGGTGGCACCTGATGCCGCCGAACTCACCGATGCGATTGAAGCCGCCCTTTAAGGCCATAGGCGCCGGCGGCGGCCCCTAGGCCAAGGCCGAGGCTGAGAATTAACAGCGCCAGGGCATCTAAATGCATGCCTTGGCGCTGCAGYAAAGCGATATCCAGCATCCAGCTGGAAAATGTGGTGARGGAACCGCAAAAGCCAATACCTAAGGCAAGRAGCAAWGGTGCTGCCGTTGCTGGCGGAGCCACCAGGTAACCAAGCAAGGCAGCGCCAATYACATTCACCACTAAATCCGCCCCGGCGCTGGCAAAGGGCAGAAAAGGAGCCAGGTGAACAGATGYCTGCCAACGCAGCAGAGCCCCAGGGATTGCGCCTAYTCCCACCAGCAATAGATCAACCAATTCCAAGCGAATAGTTTTCATTGCARCCCTCCGATCGCCAGGCCTAATTCCAAGGCGAGTAAACCGCTAACAACAGAGGCCAAAGCAAGCAAAAGTGCTTCYGCTGGGGCTTGTTTATGCAACAGCACAAGCAATTCCACCACAAAGGTGGAAAAGGTGCTGAGGCTGCCAAGGAAACCGGTGGCCAGCAACAACATCAGCTGATTTGATAAACAAAGCTGATTAAGGGCAACCAAGAGGCCTAGGCAAAATGAGGCGCCAATATTTACAGCCAATGTGGCCCAATGTTTTGCCGGAACAATTGGCTCAAAATGATTTATTAACCGGAATCGCAACCAGGCCCCTGGCACTGCCCCAAGCGAAACCAGCAGGATGCTTTTCAGCATKGCCTAACCAAGCAACCAACCCCGGAAACCTCCCAAACTCACCCGGCACCAGCGCTCTCCCTGCTGGTTGTACCAGGTGTGGAGGATTTGCAAGGGCATATCTGAATCACTAACTTTCACCAGCAAGGGAGCCTGATGGTGGGGTGAAACCTGCAACTTTTTTATGCCGATTGCRTAAAGCGGTTCACCAGSGCGGCGGCGGCGCACGGCAGGRTTATCGCGATCGGCACCACCGGCGGGTAGGGCAATCGGAGCCATCAGGGCCATGCCCAGTAACCAAGCCCAACGCAATGGCATTAGATATCCAGCTCCGCCAGATCTAATTCAGCGCTATGGGCTTCAATRAAGGCGCGGCGGGGGGCAACCTTATCGCCCATGAGGATTGTGAAGATCCGATCCGCCTCTGCYGCATCCTCAATTTCAACCCGTTTCATCGTGCGGGTGGTGGGATCCATGGTGGTTTCCCACAATTGCTTAGGCATCATTTCGCCTAAACCTTTGAAGCGCTGAATTGTGTAGTTTGCTTTTTCACCAAAACCATCGAGGGTTTTTTTCAAATCTTGTTCGTTRTAGCAATAGCTATGGTTTTTACCGCGCTCAACTTTATAGAGAGGCGGGCAAGCGATATATATAAAGCCACCTTCCACCAAGGCCCGTTGATAACGGAAGAAGAAAGTGAGGATCAAAGTGCGAATGTGGGCGCCATCAACATCGGCATCGGTCATGATAACGATGCGGTGATAACGCAAATTCTTTTGATCAAATTCCTCGCCTTTGATACCCAAGCCCAAGGCTGTGATCAAGGCTTGGATTTCCGTATTTTTGTAGATCTTGGCGTCGTCWGTTTTTTCAATATTTAAGATTTTGCCCCGCAGGGGAAGGATCGCCTGGTTGCGGCGATCGCGACCTTGTTTAGCAGAACCGCCAGCTGAATCACCCTCAACTATATAAATTTCAGATTCGGAAGGATCCCTGGAACTGCAATCGGCAAGTTTACCCGGCAAAGTAGAACTTTCCAACACACTTTTACGACGCACCAATTCACGGGCCCGCCTTGCTGCTTCCGCRGCATTAAAGGCTTGGATTGCTTTCTCAAGAATTAAATCGATAACCTGGGGATGRAATTCTAGGTATTCATTTAGCGATTCGCCAACAACAGTATCAACTATGCCGCGAACTTCAGTGTTACCMAGTTTTGTTTTTGTTTGGCCTTCAAACTCAGGGTCGGGCACCTTCACCGAAAGCACTGCGGTGAGGCCTTCACGGATATTTTCGCCAGCCAGGTTGCCATCGGCCTCCTTACGCTTACCCCTTTTGCGGGCAAAGGTATTGAGGGTGCGGGTGAGAACGGTTTTTAAACCCTCAATATGGGTGCCACCATCGATGGTACGAATGTTATTTGCAAAGCCCAAAATGCTATCTGAATAGGCATCAACACACCACTGCAGGGCGGCTTCCACCTGCACGCCATCCTTTTCAGAATTCACATAGATAATTTCTGGATGCAGGGGATCTTTTCCTGCATTCATGTATGCCACATATTCACGAATACCCCCTTGATAGTGATACACCTCCTCCCGCAAAGAATCTGGCCGGTCATCGCGAAATACGATGCGCACACCACCATTTAGRTAGGCCAATTCCCGCAGGCGGGCCGAAAGGGTTTGATAATCAAAATCAATTCCAGTGGAAAAGATTTGGATATCGGGCTTAAARCAAACGGTGGTGCCGGTGCGTCCTTTTTCCCCTGGGGCTGAAAGCAGGCTGCCGATCGGYGCGCCCCTTTCAAAGCGTTGGGTGTGCACCTGATCCTGGCGATAAACCGTTACCAAYACCCATTCACTTAGSGCATTCACCACCGACACCCCCACCCCGTGGAGGCCCCCCGAAACTTTGTAGCCGCCGGAGCCAAATTTRCCGCCGGCATGGAGCACGGTGAGCACTGTTTCCAGGGCGCTCTTACCGGTGCGGGGATGGATATCTGTGGGGATACCCCTGCCGTTGTCGCTAACGGTGCAGGAGCCATCGGCATTAAGGCTTACCTCGATGTCGCTGCAGTGGCCGGCTAGGGCCTCATCAACCGAGTTATCAACAACTTCATAAACAAGATGGTGCAACCCCCGGGGACCGGTGGTGCCGATATACATGCCAGGGCGTTTGCGCACCGGCTCCAAACCCTCAAGAACCTGGATCTGTTCGGCGCCGTAGGCCGATTGAACCTGAGAGGAATTACTTGCTTCGGCCATGCTGTTGTTTCCGCCGAGGAGGCCCTTTTGTAGAAGCCAACCCCGGAGGGACCCTTCCGCTGAATGCACATCCTACCACCGGCGGCCCAGGGCGCCTGCTGGGGGCCTCTCCGGTTGAATTTGTGGTGGGGTTGGAGTAATCGCTTGGCCATAGGGATCGCCGGGAACCGGGAGCAAGGGCAGCAAACGCCACTGATGGTGGTGCTATTGGGGCCCACCGCCAGCGGTAAAACCGCCCTTGGCGTTGAGTTGGCCCTCAGGCTTGGTTGCCGCGTTTTGAGCGTGGATTCACGCCAGGTGTATCAACAAATGGATGTGGGCACCGCTAAGCCCAGCCAAGCCGAACGCAAAGGGGTAGCCCACGAATTGTTGGATTTAGCCCCCCCCAACACACCGCTAAACCTGCAGCAGTTTTGTGAACTGGCCCGGCCTTTGATTGCAGCGGAACAGGCCCTTAGCCGCCCGGCCCTACTGGTGGGCGGCAGTGGCCTCTACCTCCAGGCCCTCAGCCAAGGGCTGCAACCCCCTGCCYTAGCGCCCCAACCCTGGCTGAGGCAGCAACTTGAAGGCCTKGGGCARGCAAGCGCCCAYCAGCTGCTKGGSCAGGCGGATCCCCTGGCTGCTGGGCGCATCCATCCCAGCGACAAAATTCGCACCCAAAGGGCCCTGGAGGTGCTCTATGGCACAGGTAAACCACTTAGTAGCCAACAGRGKCGTATGGCCCCTGCCTATGGGGTGTTGGAGCTGGGGCTAAATCCCCCCAACCTGCGCGAAAGGATCGAGMGGCGCAGCGCGGCGATGTATGGCRCTGGTTTRGTGGAGGAAACCGAAGCGCTGCAACAGCTYTATGGCAARGAGTTAGCACTGCTGCAAACGATTGGCTATGGGGAGGCCATGGCCCTATTGGCGGGGGAACTGAGTCGTCCGGAGGCGATTGCCCTCACCGTTAAGCGCACCTGGCAATTTGCTAAGCRGCAACGCACCTGGTTTCGCAATCRCCATCAAGCCATCTGGCTTAATCAGGAAACGGCCCTTGAGGARKCCTTGGCTGCCATCGCCGCAGCGGGGGCCTAGGGTGGGGGGTCACCTGTTCCACCACAGTTCTCCCTCGCCTTACTGAATGGCCCCACCC
>NZ_PXVC01000190.1 GCF_003011125.1 Synechococcus lacustris str. Tous
AATAATGCCCGCGAAGAAGCAGAGCTAACCCTGTTGCAATTACATCAGGTGCAGGAGGAATTAGAGCATTACTTTTTGCTGTCCCGCCGCCAACAGGAACTGCTCGAAAGTCATGAGCAGTTGGAATTGCGTAGTGAACGGCTGCTGGCTGGCTTAATTAATCGCTAATCACGATTTGAGCTCACATCTACATTCTATAATAATGATTAGATAGTTGCGTTTGCTGTCCGTTTGACAACCAAATCTCATAATGAATTCCACATCCTTCCTCTGCCCAGAAAGTTGTCACCCTTGTTAATTAAATTCTTGGGTCTTAATGGAGCAATTTAATGACCGACTACAGCTTGGCTGTTCATGTTGAAGTGATTTCAAGCTAATGTACGCCAAAGGATGAGTCCGCCCAGCAGGGAAACAGTTACTGAAATTTCAAGGGCTACAGGTATTAGCCGTCAAACGCTTTATAGCTGGAGGCACCTATGGAAACGAGAAGGGGAATTAGTGGCTTTTCTCCGTAATAGAAGCTTCTGGCCTTAACGGTGCTAATTTATGTGCCTATTGTAGGTAAATAGACCATTACCACGGGCAACATGCCCGCTGGAGCCAAGCAGTAGAGTATGTAAATGGATTAGATGCACCTAACATGGCGGATCAATAGGAATTTTAGCGTAAAAACCAGGAGCTGATACGCCAAAAAGGCGCCTAGAGCGGGAACTACAGAAAAAGGAAAAGGCAATCCAATTTTTAGCAGAAGGCGTTAATTTAGGCGTGCCGATTCAAGCTATAGCAGAACTCCTGGATGTTTGCCAGCGCACGTTAAGGCGTTGGCGGATACATATAAGCGGCAAATAATTTAAAGTTGATCAATGCAAAGGTGCGCAGAGAAATGTGGCACATAAATTAAGCATACAAGAGCGGCAAAATATAATAAATATGATCAACCAAATGCGATTTGCTCGTTTACAACCAGCGCAGATAGTTGCAATTTTGGCAGAGGAGGGTAATTATATAGATTCAGAGATGACAATATATCGGATAATGCGAGACGAGGGGTTGCTGAATCATCGAGGTAGAGCGCGACAAATGAGAAAAAACGAGAGGTGCCAATGTTAGAAGCAAGGGGAATAAAACAAGTGCTGGTATGGGATATAAAGCTGCTGCCAAGCCCCATTATCGGCCAATATTATTACCTTTATATGGTTATGAATGTGTGGAGTAGACGTATTTTAGGAGTTGAAGTACATGGAGAGCAAAGCGGCAAATTGGCAGAAAGATTCTTTGATCGTATCTGCTGTGATGAGAAAATAAATAAGGAATCAGCCACGGTGCTTCATTCGGATAATGC
>NZ_PXVC01000191.1 GCF_003011125.1 Synechococcus lacustris str. Tous
CATGAACAGTAAGCCCAAAAAACTTGCCCAGCTTAGGGAATTTGGCTTTGTATTAGCCGGTGGCCTTAGCTTAATCTTTGCTGTAATCGGCCCATGGTTGCGCAATCATCCAGCACCAATTTGGTTGTGGATAGTAAATAGCATCTTAGTGACATTTGCACTACTGGCGCCACAAACCCTAGCGCCAATTSAGAAACTATGGYTGCGGCTTGGCAATGTRCTTGGTGCAATAAATAGCAGAATTATTTTAACTCTACTTTTTTAYGGAATATTTACGCCCATGGGCTTGATCATGCGCGCCCGCGGCATTGATCCGCTAAAACGTAAAACCAACCAACAAGCCAACAGCTACAGGTTGGTTTCAAAATCACGCCCAGGGAGCCACATGGTAAAACCGTGGTAGAAATTGTTCGCCATGAAATTGATCGCGGTTGATTCCTGGGCTTCCAATGTATAATCAACACATCTATCCAATCCATAAGGCCATGGCAATATTCGAACTRCTTGSAGATGTGTGGGGCTTTTTAAATGAACGCAAAAAGTTTTGGTTGCTACCTCTAATTGTAACCTTGGTATTACTTGGCGGCCTAGTGGTGCTCACCCAGGGTTCAGCCTTAGCACCATTTATCTACACATTATTCTAAAGAATTGGCCTTCAAGTTTGCCAGCCGTAGCTATTTGATTCCCTTGCTGCGTTTGGGGGTGATGAATATTGCTGTTTTGTTGATATTTTTGCTATTGGCAGAATTTGCATTGCGTTTAGCCGCCCTTGAAAAGCCAGCTTTTTATCAATTTCACCCYGTGCGGGGCTTTAGCCACMGGCCAGGGGCAACAGGGTGGTGGAATCAAGAGGGCCGCGGCTGGGTRAGTATTAATAAAGCGGGCTTCCGCGATAGCAACCATGCTGCCCTGCCAACAAAAGGAGTATTGCGAGTGGCMGTATTGGGGGATTCATTTAGTGAAGCATTCCAGGTRAATCAAAACSAAACCTGGTGGGCACAATTRCAAAAGCAGGTAAATAACAAGCCTGGTTGCACTTTGATATCTAGTTATCCAAAAGGTTTAGAAGTGATGAATTTTGGTGTTGGCGCCTATGGCACTGGTCAACAACTGCTTACCTGGAGATCTGATGCACGCCATAACAAACCCACCCTGGTTATTCTTGCTGTATTTTTAGGTAATGACATCAATGACAATACACCTRCTGCCAGAAATGATAGGCCTTTCTTTTATTTASATCAAAATGGCRMRCTGCAGATTAATAACGATTTCCGCCAATCCCCCGCAAGTATATTTCGAAATAGTTTACCWGGACGCAGCCTTAAYTGGTTTGTAGAACAT
>NZ_PXVC01000192.1 GCF_003011125.1 Synechococcus lacustris str. Tous
GCTTTAATCTGAGTCCTGCGGGACCAAGTGAGGCCAAACAGCAGATAGTGTGCAGAATTCAGCAGTTTTTAAAGGCCAATTGGCTTTAGGACTAGGGGGTATTAAGGATTTAGGCCATGTCTAAAGCGCAATTGCAGGCCTTCATCACCAAGGCAAATGCCAATCCAGCCCTCAAAACCCGCCTAGACGGCGCAATCGACCCCAAGGCGGTAGTAGCCCTTGCCCTTGAGGAGGGTCACAGCTTTTCTGAGGCCACTTGGAGCAGGCATCTGAGGGCGTAGATACCACTCTTTCAGGATGGGGATTAAGCCTTGCATCCCGAAAACACAGTTTATAACTACATTTTTAGCTTCAATCCTTCCCCTGTTTCACACCGGTATATAATCATTTGGTTTGAAGCGTTGCGATGCTTGAACTGTTTTATGCAGCCTTTAATACGGCCAGTTTGATCACACTGGCTGTTATTGGCGGTGCAATTGTTTTGTTCATAGGTGGCTGGATAGCGCCAGAAATAACCGGGTTGTTAGCTCTCGCCCTACTAATAGCCACAGGGGTTCTCAAGCCAGGGGAAGCACTTCAAGGCTTCGGCAGCCCAGCCTTGATAACCGTGATGGGTTTATTTGCCATCTCAGCTGGCTTATTTCGCTCCGGTGGGCTTGATCGCCTGAGAGCCTTAATCGGTTCAGATGCAATTCGCAGCCCAAAACGAATGATCACCTTGATGGTGGCAACCGTGGGGCCAGTGTCAGCTTTTGTTCCTAATACCCCTATTGTTGCTGGCCTTTTGCCGGTAATTGAAGGCTGGTGCCATAGGCGCAAAGTATCACCTTCAAGGGTACTTTTACCGCTCTCATTTGCAACTGTACTTGGCGGCACCATAACACTATTTGGTAGCTCAGTAAATCTATTTGCCAGTGAGGTAAGCGAGAAACTTGGCTATGGGGCCTTTGAATTATTTGGCTTTACTCCGATTGGTATTGCAGTGTGGCTATTAGGGGGGCTAATCATGGTGCTATTGGCCGACCGCTTCCTGCCTGATCGGGGCCAAAATAACGATGATCTAACAGCCCATCTATCAAGTAACGGCTACCTAACCGAAGTTGAAATACCKTCTGGATCTGAACTAATTGGTGTTTCTCTCCATGGCAGCCGGCTCCAACGCCGTTTTGATGCGGATGTATTGGAACTTCACAGGGGCAGCGAACGTTTTCTTCCTCCTYTAGCAGATAGAACCCTTTTGATGGGGGATCGATTATTGCTGCGCTGCACCCGAGCTGATTTACTGCGTCTACAGCAAGATCACACTGTTGTAC
>NZ_PXVC01000193.1 GCF_003011125.1 Synechococcus lacustris str. Tous
GGCCTGAGCACCGCGGCAGGGGTGGGGAAGTTCACGCCGTTCCTCCGTACTCCTCTAGCAGCGAGATCACATCTTGGATTCGCCTGGCATTGCGTTCGGAGGGGTCGAGCTGGTGCCTGAGTTGGACAAGATTGCATTGAGCTTGGCGTCGAGCTCKGAAAGCCGCGCGTTCTCTTTCTTCAGCTGCTCGGTTTCKTTCMTYAKCTGTTTTGTACTCTGCTCGAGCGCGTAGCTCTGCACTTTCATATCTACTGTTGGATGCCAATTTAAGTTCGCCAGCTGCCGCCGCCAGGGCGATAAAGATGCAAGGAATTCCTGCTTGCTGCGGTAATGGGAAGGAAGTGGCGAATCCGRGGATAAAGACATGGTTGTAACTACTAAAAAGCGTGATTAGCGCCAGAAGACGGCACCAGCAAAGGCAATTCAGGCGGGTCGATCAAACAACATCAGCGTAACAACCCCGAACCAGGAAGACGCTTAATAATACACCTGTACTGAGCATAGCGTAACAGTGGCAGAGATATAAATACTGGCCACGCGGCGATGGCTCCAGCCGGCTTGATGGAGCACTACACCAGAAAAACTGCACCAATAAAGGTGCCGCCCACATCACCCATAAACACCTTGGCGGGGCTAGCCGGCTACCAGGCCATCCATGAAACCATTCGCAGCGGTAGCAGCGATAAAGATCAGCAGCCGGCCCGCTCTGAAGCTTGGCATTCCTGCTGGAGGAGTTCCTTGAAAGGGATTACCCGTGCCTCTAGACGCTGAAGATCCCGGTCTTTCCTGCGGCTGTCATAGCCAACCTGCATTCGCCGCCAGAAGCCACGGCTCAGGCCAAGGTACCTGCAGAGCAAAGCATCGGTTTCATCGGTGATCGCCCGCTTGCCGCGGATGATTTCACCAACCTGGGTTGCCCTCAAGCCAGTGTCCTTACAGAGGCGATAGGTGTTGATGCCAAGCGGATCGAGAAACTCCTCTTTGAGAACTTCCCCGGGCGAAATGGGTGGCCTAGATGTGATCACAGTAGTAGAACGGTCGTTGAGACAACCGGCTGCATCGAGCAGCATCAGTTTCCTTTCGGCCACTCGCAGAATTGCTACAAATCTGCGGGGAGATCCCCCAGCCAGGATCTGAGCTGTGAGCTTGCAGCCATAGGACTGAATCGACACCCTTAAAAGCAGGGCTACACCAGACTAGTACCGCGGCGCGAGATTGTCATACAGCACTAGCGATCGCGGGCCAAGGCGAGAGCCACCAGCCATGGCGGCGTTGACACCGAGTTAGCTGTAGGCGCCGCAAAGGGCTTCGTGATCGACAACCGCACCGCTATTCACCAGCACTSCTTTGTGGAGAGAGGCATTGGCATTCACCACAGCGCCGGCGAGAACAACTGAGCCAGGGCCGAGCTGGGCAGTGGCACTCACGATCGCTCTGGGATGCAGCACCACCCCAAGGGGAGCGGCCACCTGCTCAAGCACCTGCTGCCAGGTTTGACGGAGGGCCGGATTACCAATGGCCACGACCACTTGATCAGGTGGAGCCTCATCGGAGGCTTCAAACAACCGATTCAGGTCCCAGGCAAAAGACAGGACACCCAAGACAGGTGTTCCATTCACCAGGGTGCCTGCGGGCAAGGCGTCGTCGAGAAAACCCACGACGTGATCGCCACTGGCAGCAATGGCATCGCAAACGGAGCGGCCATGGCCACCAGCTCCAAGAATCAACCAACGCTGGGCCATCAGCTGCGGGAGGCGAGGGCAAAGGGAACAGCCACCCTCTGATCTAGCCAGATGCCGAGCACTAGTTCAAAGGTAGCAACCGTGATTAGCCAAGGCAGGCCACCCCACAAAAGGGCGATTGCCAGCACTGCCGTGGCAGCGATATAAAGGCTTGATACATGGGCATGACACCAACCGGCTTGATGCAAACGCTGAAATAGATGTAAACGATGGGCTTGAAATATGCGCTGGCCAGCAAATAAACGGCGGGGTACGCAAAGGCAGGCATCAGCCAAAAGGGGAGTGGCTACCAGCAAAAGAGCAAGGGCAGCAGAAAAACTGGTTTGCTGCAGCACTACACCAGCAAAAACAGCACCAAGGAAGGTGCTGCCCACATCACCCATAAACAAGGCCATCCATGAAATTAGTGAAATTGATCACGGCRGTRGCAGCGATCAACAGCAACAACCAAACCCAAAAACCTGGGGCAAGGGCCGGCAGCGGACTAATCCAGAGCAAAAACAAAGCAGTGGCTAMYTGMACGCCATAACGCAAGCTGGYGKGCAAGTTATGGCGATCATCAAGGAAACCAACTAYYGCCAAAGGCAARGCAAYTAATGGMAAKGCCGCYGGAAGCGCAAARCCAAAGGGCAAGGCAAARCCACTGGCAACCAACACAAAGGCCACACCACCACCACGAGGGGTGGGGAGTAGATGGGAACTGCGGGCGTTGGGTTGATCTAGTAACCCACGGCAAAGTAGGGGGATSARCAGCCAGAGGGATAACCAGCTAAGCGCTGCAGCGAAAAGCGCAAGWAAGCCTGGAATTAARAACCSTGTTGCRATCACTGGTTTGATTGCGCAAMAGCYRCTKTTTGGCTGGCAAGAAACCAATCAGCCGTGATCTGTAATCCCTCTGCAGTGGAAAAGGGAGGCTGCCAATTCAACGTTTGGAATGCTTCGCTGGGATCAATCACCAGTGAGCCGGTAAGACGGCTGAATTCGGCCTGCTTGCCACTGAGG
>NZ_PXVC01000194.1 GCF_003011125.1 Synechococcus lacustris str. Tous
CTCTTTTCAGAAACGGACTGGGTGAATATGGCTAAGAATTAGACAAACAATAATATACGCTGGCCAGATAATAAATCGTCCACTAACCATTGACAGGGGAAATTCGCGTATTCGTTTATACAAACCAAGTGGTTTCTGCGGAGAAACTAATGCTAATTATTTGCAAAACTTTCTTATCTATGAAAATCGATAAAAGCGGATGAGGATTGATGTTTGCCGTGAGGCGTATCGATTTTGCACATATTTTTTAAGTTAAAAACTTAAGCAGATAGCGGGCCGCCTCAATTTCACCGCCTGGGGCTAAGGGCCCCTTGGCTGGGGGAATTAGGGGCTCATCGAGCTGCCATTCCCCCTTAAGAAAGCTTCCACGGCTCAAGCAACGGTGCCATCCATGGTTTCGAAGCCCCTCCAACAACACCTCTGCCTCTGCAAAACCCTGCCGCTCAACCGCGATAACGCCAATCCCCTGGCCCAAAGCCTCGCAAAAAGTGCTGTAGCCAGGTTTTGTAATCACCACACCGCAAATCGGCAGCAAATCAAGGGGGCGCAGATCATTGGGCAACAACTTGGCATTAGGTGCCAGCGCTAATTCGGGCTCAGCCACAAAAAACCCCCAATCGGGCCAGCGCTGCAGCAACTTCCTATCCAAGGGAAAACCCATYCCCCCAAAACTGAGCATTGCCGTTYTCTGCTTGGCAAAATYCCARCCGATGCTTWGGCGCAGTTCATCCGGGCTAAGCCTTGGCACTCCAGCACTCAAACCGATTTGGCAYYTAGGCAATTCCCAATCCATTTCAAGGCAAAAAGGACACTCCAAYAGGGCTGTGCCGCGCCGATAAAGGCCATTGCAGCGWTTTGCCCAAGCAACTAGCTCACCCCCCAACTCTTGATAAATCGCATCCCARCCAAAATTCGCTTGCCACACCAAGGGCAAAGCCAAACGCTCCGCTAACAGCACCGCCGCAGGGGCCACATCGGCAAGCACCACAGCTTTTTCACCTGGTAAAAGCATGGCTGAAATGGCTTGCGCCTCCAGTTCAACTTGGTTTGCAAGCAACGGCTCCAATGCCTCAAGGGCCTGCAGGGTTGCGGCGGGATCGCTGCCAAGGGCATCTGCCTGAACTACACCAACATCCCAGCAACAGTTGCGTTGTTGATGGGGAATGGCCGCAAATGCCTGCTTTAGAAATGCTTTGGGCAGCGGCGTTGAAAGCAGAAAACGGCATTGGGGTTCAAGCCGATGCAGAGCGCCCAAGAGGGCGGCAAC
>NZ_PXVC01000195.1 GCF_003011125.1 Synechococcus lacustris str. Tous
GCTAAAAGCCCGATCTAGTACAGATGAGCTGGTTTGAGCTGGAGCGTTTAGTAGAGGATGCTGAAAAGGAACCCCAGCTTGCCCGGGCATTACGTCATTGCCGTAGCAATCCAGAACTAGTGCTAGCGGCAAGAAGGCTTGGCTATCGCATCACCCGGGTTGACCTAGTGCAAGCACGGCTTGCTGMTCAAAAAGAACATAAACAAMAYAATCAGGTTGTACWTCTAAGTAATTAGTAGAGTTATTGCCATAGGTATTGGGCGGAATAAMACTTGTTGGCGTTGCTGATTCCTGGTAATGCCATGGTTAGAGCTTGCGAAGCGTGAGCAAGGACGTGAGCGGTTCGTTGATGAAAGCCTCGATGGCAGTGGTGTGGGATAACAGGATCCGCAGAATTTCTGCTGTGCTTGCGTTACCTACCACCAGCCAGATCACCTTTGGTGGCGCACCAAGTAGCAGGCTGAGTCCGCGGAAGTCGTCGTCTTTGCTGACGATCGTGTAGCCGTTTTCGGATGCAAAATCCCAAATCTGCCGATCGCTTTTCCCCTTCAGCTGCACATCACAAACGTGCTTGCTACCGTTCCGCTTACACACGCCTTACCGCTGCGCACCCCCGGTGTGCAGGTAATTAAAAGGGAAGRGGAGCTCATGGGAGGTAGGGCGATTGAAAAAGGGTTCCACTGAAGGTTATTCAGGGCGTAAAACCCCATTGCTTTTCCTTTGGTGAACAAAACAGTAAGGCGCCACGTTCTTTAGTAATGCAGCCTTCTACTTCTAGTTTGCTACAAGCAAAGCTGCGGCAAGATAGAAAAATATGGCTAAATCTTGCACCTGTTTTTTTGGCGAGCTGCAACTGCTTTCGCGCTTAGCTGTTTAGCACCTGTTGCTGCAGCTGAATTCAGGGTGCTTTCTGTGGGTGATGGCGACACCATTCGCGTTTCTACTCCCAGCGGCACAAGCAAAACCACAGTGCGTTTGGCTTGTATCGACGCGCCAGAAACCAGCCAGGTGCTGGGCATGGATGCTCGCCAGGCATTGCAGGCAGAGTTACCAATAGGAACTGAGGTTGGGTTGCGCCCTAAGGCAACTGATCGCTACGGGCGCACAGTGGCTGAGGTCCTCAGGGGCAACACAAACATCAACCAAGCATTGGTGGCAGCAGGTGCTGCCTTTGTTTATTGGCAATACATAGAAGGTTGTGACCGTGAAACCTATTCACGCCTTGAAAATGAAGCACGTTTAAAAAGCCTTGGCATATGGCATGTGCCTGGCGGCATTCAACGGCCCTGGGATTACAGAAGGGG
>NZ_PXVC01000196.1 GCF_003011125.1 Synechococcus lacustris str. Tous
AAGAATCGTTGAAAGATCAAGTTGAGAAAAATCGGTTGGCATTGCTTTGAACCTCTATGGGTTGCTGATAAGTGGTTGAGAGAGCGGGTTTCTATGAACCTCTTGCCCCTTTCAACACTTAAATCATAGCACATGAAAAGCAGAATACTGCATAATGCACTGCTTTATCAGCAAACTGGTTGCAATGCTGGTTCTTCTTGTGCTGCTGCCACCTCAATTGAAAAGCCATTCAGCATCTGATCTGCAACTGAGTGGTGGGAGGTGGAAGTCAAGTCGCCCGAGCAGTCGTTGAGTGCCTTGGAGAAAAGACYAGAYAACTCAATGCTGATGGTGGTTGAAAGCAAATCAGCAGCAAATGCCCAGTGCTCAAGGGTGAGGGCATTAYTGAGGCATCCATTAGCAGCAGCATCAGTTGATTCCTGCTCCCACTGGCAGCACTGATTYTGCAAAGCAGTAACGATCACGCCCTTGCAGGCAAGAATCGTTGAAAGATCAAGTTGRGAAAAATCGGTTGGCATTGCTTTGAACCTCTATGGGTTGCTGATAAGTGGTTGAGAGAGCGGGTTTCTAATGAACCTCTTGCTCTCTATGCGCTAATTATAGCATCAGAAACTGAGTAAAGAGTATAAAACGCTTTCTTGAGATTGCAAAATGCTCTACTGCGCTTCTTAGGGCACACTCTCTTTAGATTTGCTTTAGGATTGGCGTTGTAAGAGGAGTTTGTTTGGTTTTCGCTGGTTTTCCTGTGCTTCTTGCCATCGCTGCTGTGACAGGATTTGCTGTGGTTGAGTTAGTGCTCAGATTCAGTGCCTAACACTATGAAGTATTTGCAAGGCAAGCAAGCATAGGCAAATAGCACTGTTTTGCACTGCTAGGGCACTTGAGGTATTGTGTTCTTTATGGCAAAACAAGTGCGAATTACTCTTGCCAAAGCAATTGCTAAGGCAAATCTGCGCAGAGCAGAAACAGGCGAAAAAGCAATCACGATGAATTCTCTTGCCATAGCAGCAGGAGTAGCAGCAACAACCATTACCCGTTTAGCAAGGGATGATCAAAAGGCAGCRGCAGCAYTATCKCTTGATTTAGCAGGAAAACTGGTAACRGTTTTGAATTGTGGRRTTGAGGATTTACTTGAAGTTATTGAGGATTGATTTACGCTACTTTGATTTGATGCGCCTTATGTTCGTCAGAACTCGATTCATTTGCCCCTGCAAGCAACATCAAAATATGCTCAAGATCTTCTTTTGCCAGTTCCCCAGAGGA
>NZ_PXVC01000197.1 GCF_003011125.1 Synechococcus lacustris str. Tous
TACCTACCTGGAAGCCGCCATGGCGGGCCGCGCTTCTTTGGCTTGCATCGAAGGGGGGCAAAGCGATTTAATTCAAGCTGGCAAAACTGGTTGGCTGGTGCAACCCAATGTGGATGATCTGCTAATAAGCTTGCAAGCGATTCTTAATAATCTTGGTGAGTTGGCTCGCCGAGGAGCTGCGGCGCAACAATATGCTTCTAATAATTTTGGCTTCCGCAACTTTGAAGAGGCAATCAAAAAAACTACGCAAAATCTCCCATTGCAGGCCTGAGCAATGTGTGGTTTATTTGCTCGTTTTGGCTTGCCTATATCCACTGCCCATCAACAGGCGGTATTAGCTGCTCTTAAGGGCCGCGGCCCCAATGCTCAAGGCAGCCACCTTGAATGTTTAAACGATCAAAATAATAACTGGATTACCCTCCTGCATACACGCCTGGCGATCCAAGATTTATCTCCATTGGGTAAYCAACCAATGGTGTGCCCAGAAGCRAAGCTATGGCTCGTGTTTAATGGTGAAATTTATAASCAGTGGGAACTACGCCARGARTTAGAACGTTGTGGGATTTGTTTCCGTTCAAATAGTGATACGGAGGTGTTATTACATGGYTATCGCCWCTGGGGTGCTGCTTTATGGGGTAAATTAAATGGCATATTTGCAGTTGCTATTTGGGATGGCATKCGCCARGAACTATGCCTTGCAAGGGATAGYTGTGGCGTTAAACCATTGCTTTGGCAGAGGMAAGGARCTGCTGTAACCGTAGCTTCTGAGCTMAGYGCTTTTGAAGCCGCATCCCTCGCCAGTCGCCGCAAACTATCAATTAATGGCCTGCAATCCTATGCACTCTGGGGGGCAGTGGAGGCTCCCTACACCATATTGGAGGGGGTGGAAGTGTTCCCAGCTGGTCACTACGTTATTTGCAACAGCCATACACAACAGGCTCCCCAACCATTTGCAGCACCATTAACGGTCCCTAAGCCCCTAGATGAATTATTAGCCCAGGCTGTTGYYCGCCAGGCAATCGGTAATCAACCGGTTGGTTTATTTCTTAGTGGTGGTTTGGATTCCGGCCTTTTGGCAGCGCTATTACGTAAACATCAACAGGGCCCAATTCATAGCCTTGCCATAGGTTTTGAGCAGTTGCCTGGAGCAGTGGATGAAACAAATCTGGCTGCCCTCACCGCAAATCATTTACAACTAAGCCATCAGCGGGTGTTGATTACAGCCCAGGCATTGGAGGCTGC
>NZ_PXVC01000198.1 GCF_003011125.1 Synechococcus lacustris str. Tous
AGTATTTGGAGAGATCTAAATATTGCTCTGTCGTCATCTGCGGAAGTATTTGGAGAGATCTAAATATTGCTCTGTCGTCATCTGCGGATCCACAAGCCTCATCTTTCATTCAATATCTAATCTCCGACGCAGCGCAAAAACTAATGCGTAGCTACGGGTATGTGCGATAGGCCACGCGAGCATCTATAAAACAAAGCGCCAGTTAACTCCCAAGATTTATACAAGCTGTGTCAGCAGCAAAAAACCGCAGGAGGCTGTGCCTGTTATTACTGGGACGCCCCCCTATAGTTGATCATCTAGATGGTCAACTATCATGATTCAGGTATCGGTGGCAGAAGCTAAGACCCAGCTCTCCAGCCTTTTGGATGCAGTTGAAGCCGGCCAGTCTGTGGTGATAACCCGCCGCGGCAAGCCCATTGCCGATCTGGTCCCGCGCTGCAATGTACGCGATATGTTGCCCCAGCTGGCAGCCCTGCGAGGTTCATTGCCAGAGCAACTAAAAAGTGGTGTGGAGATCATTAGTGCGTTGCGTGATG
Organism: Synechococcus lacustris str. Tous; assembly: GCF_003011125.1. Classification (GTDB taxonomy): domain Bacteria; phylum Cyanobacteriota; class Cyanobacteriia; order PCC-6307; family Cyanobiaceae; genus Synechococcus_D; species Synechococcus_D lacustris. The sequence goes on from NZ_PXVC01000198.1 coordinate 537, forward strand.
AACCTGGCAACTAATGCTCTACATCGACACCTGTGTGTTGCTGGCAGTGCTGATGCCGGAGGTGCACTCCTCAGCAGCAACTTCATTTCTGGCCCAGGCGCAAGCGCCGCTGGCGATCAGTAGCTGGAGTGTCACTGAGCTCCATTCCGCCCTCGGCCTCAAGGTGCGCCGCAGGGCCCTGAACCAGGCCCAAGCAGAGGCCATTCTGCAGGGTTTTGAGCGCAGCCTGGCGCCTGGCTTGCTGCTGCTGGAACTCGAACCTCAGGATTTCCGCAATGCCAATGCCTGCTTACGCGGTTGGCTTACCACCCTGCGAGCGGCCGATGCCCTGCACCTTGCAATCGCAAGCGCTCGAGGTGCCACCCTCTGCAGCCTGGATGCTCCGTTTGTTGCAGCGGCAAAACAGCTGGGCCTAGAGGCTGAACTACTCATGGCAGGCGGCTAAAAAGCTATTGCCGAGGAATTTGATTAATATAAGAAATAGATGCCCTTTATACAAGATTAATGCACTTCCTGCTTAAATCACTAACAACAACCCTAGGGATTTCCTGCATTCCCGTAGCACTGCTTACAATTCACCCAGTGCTGGCCGATGAGAATAGAATAGAAACCATAGATTTGAGATCGGTTAAAAAGAATTGGGTGGATGAATTTAACAACATTCCAACACCAAATTGCGATCGCCACGGC
>NZ_PXVC01000199.1 GCF_003011125.1 Synechococcus lacustris str. Tous
TAGGCGCTTGAACTCATCGATCTGATCTGGATCAAAGCTGTGGGGTCCGAGGCTTTCCCTCAAGGCTCTAATTCTGGTTAATTGCACCTCCACAGATGGGTTTGCAGTGCCGAGGCCGGTCTCTAAACAAACAATCGCCTCGTTATTGAGGCTGCGCCTGTTGCGCTTAGCTTCAGCTGCCAGCCGGGCGTGGAGCGCATCTGGCAGGTTCTTTAGGGTAATGCTCTTGGCCATGGCAGAAAGCAGACCTGGCAACAGTTAAACCATTATGGATCCATTATGGTTGCCAAGCAATCATGCTTTGAGTAGTAAGAACAATTGGGCCAGTAGGTATCAACTGCTAGCTATTGCCGCCGGTTGGCTGCCATTCAGCAATTGTTAGGTAGTTACATATCCTGCACCAGCTTTTCAGCTTCTACCTCCGAAATTGTTCGGTGAGGTTTAATGCGCTTGAAGTTTTTAATAAATGCAAGCTGCGCCTGCGCTTCCGCATGAGACTCTGCCTGCAATTCTTCTAGTGTTTTTGTACCTTCATATCTACCAGCTTTTTCTAATGTGCTGACTTGTTCTACCCGTGGATGTAACGCATACCATGCAGCTTGTTCTTCATCAAGAATAAGAGCGCTAGGTGGGTGAGTTACCGTCCAAGCAACGATAGAGTTGCCTAGTTGAGCTCCGGTTGCTTGGTCCACTAATCTAACTTGATAATCACATCTATGACCGTAAAGATTACAGATCATGGCCCCATAAAATTGATTATTTGGAGGAATAGCGTTGCAAGTAGCTGTGCAAGATGATGAAACACTTGTCCAAACCGGGAAATCAATACCAGCTGATGCGTAAATGTCATTTTGGCTGCTCTGAATGCCCTTTACTAAGCCAGGATTTGATGGCCCAGGACCTGCAGGGCCTTGCGGCCCAGTAGCACCATCACTACCGACCTCACCTTGTGGTCCTTGCGGGCCAGGGGGACCATCTAGTCCAGCAGGGCCTTGGACACCAGGGGCGCCATCAAAACCGTTAAGCCCTTGAGGTCCTACAGCTCCTGTTGGGCCAACAAGGCAGCAGTTCTTATCCCAGGCCACTAACGGGTATCAACTGTTAGCTATTGCCGAATCCATAGGCGCCGCCAATTGCCATTTTTTAATACATAAACTGTTGATACTTCTTTCCAGCCACCAGCAATAAAGATGCCTTTTGGTTTAATTTTCTTCCA
>NZ_PXVC01000002.1 GCF_003011125.1 Synechococcus lacustris str. Tous
TGGGTAGAAGTGAAGGCCGATGGCGTTGCTGGAAGGCACAACAGCGCCGGAAATGATGTTGTTGCCGTAGATCAAAGAACCAGCAACGGGCTCGCGGATGCCGTCGATGTCAACGGGGGGAGCTGCGATGAAGGCAACGATGAAACAGGTGGTAGCAGCAAGCAGGGTGGGGATCATCAGAACGCCGAACCAACCCACATAGAGGCGGTTGTCGGTGCTGGTAACCCACTCACAGAACTGCTGCCACGCAGAAGCGCTGGAGCGCTGCTGAATTGTGGTTTGCATGAGTTCGGGGAGAAACTAGGGAAGATGAACGGTTATCCGCCCACTGAATCGTAACGGAAGATTGCGCAATGTGTGGATTCTCTAAGTATTGRCTGCTTGCCAGTTGAGTCCGCCGTAGTTCAGCCCTGCCATCTGCTGGCGCACCCGCTCCATTTCCCGCTCCTCWAGCAATGCTGGTTCACCGAGCTGCAAAGCCTGCAAATACATATGGGCAAGGGTTTCCACCTCAACCGCCAGGCTTAGGGCCTGATCAAGGGTTGCGCCCAAGCTCACCTGGCCGTGGTGGGCCAGCAGGCAGGCCTTACGTTCCCGCAACGCTTCAAATACTGATTCACTCAATTCCTCCGTGCCAAAAGTGGCGTATGGGGCACAGCGAATCGAATTACCACCAGCCATTACAACCATGTAGTGAAAACTGGGTATGCCTCTGCAATGGCAAGAAAGGGCAGTGGCATGGATTGAATGGCAATGCAGCACAGCTTGCTGCTCAGGCCTGTTAGCCAAGATATGGGCATGGAGCCGCCATTCAGAAGATGGTCGCCGTTCGGTTTGAGCTTCAACTAACGGCTTGCCACTGAAATCAATTGCCACMAGATCAGCTGGCAACATSTGCTCGTAGGGCAGGGAGCTGGGGGTGATCAACAACCCGCCCGGGATGCGAGCTGAAAGGTTGCCAGAAGTGCCCTGGTTAAGCCCCGTGCCATTAAGTCGCCTTGCTACTTCTACCAGCTCCTGGCGCAAGTCACTAAACAAGGAGGTAAAAGCAGATTTATAAAACGTTAATTGGCAACTGCATACAACCCCCTCAACCCAGCCTCAGTGGCAGCTGCCACGCCTCGCTCCGTGATCAATGCWGTAACCAAACGCGCTGGTGTTACGTCGAAGGCAGGATTGAAAGCTTTGCTGCCGGTGGGCGTTAACTGAACAGTGCAGATTTCAGCGTTWCCAGCAACCCCTTGAATATGGGTTACCTCCAACTCAGACCTGGCCTCGATTGGGATCTCGGCTACGCCATCGCCAATACTCCAATCAATTGTGGAAGCTGGTAAAGCCACATAAAAAGGCACACCGTTGTCGTTTGCAGCCAGAGCTTTCAAATAGGTGCCGATCTTGTTGCAAACATCACCATTGCGGGTGGTGCGGTCGGTGCCAACGATCACAGCATCCACCTGGCCGTGCTGCATCAAATGGCCGCCGGCATTGTCAACGATCACCGTATGGGGCACACCCTCCTTTGCCAATTCGTAGGCGGTGAGGGATGCCCCCTGGTTGCGGGGGCGGGTTTCATCCACCCAAACATGGATATTCAAGCCGGCGCGGTGGGCCTTATAAATCGGTGCTAACGCCGTACCCCAATCAACAGTGGCAAGCCAACCGGCATTGCAATGGGTGAGCACGTTGAGCTGTTGGCCTGGGCGRGCTGCTGCCAGCWGCCTAAAAAGCTCAAGGCCGTGCTCGCCGATGGCTTCGCACATGGCCACATCCTCTTCAGCAATTGCCGCCGCTTCKGCCTTGGCYGCCGCAGCTCGCTGATCGAGGGGSAAKGGCTGCACCTTGGCTCGCACCCGCTCAAGGGCCCAACGCAAATTGATGGCGGTGGGGCGAGTGGCATTGAGCTGCTCAAATGCAGCTTCTAAGGCTGCATCACTGGAATCAACCTGCAGGGCGAGCATCAACCCGTAGGCACCAGTAAYGCCAATCAAAGGGGCRCCCCTAACMACCATGGTGCTGATGGCAGCCGCTGCTTCGGCGCAACATCCAAGTGATTTTGTTTTGAACTGATGGGGCAGCTGGGTTTGATCGATCACACCAACCGACCTGCCGCCCTCCTCTAGCCAAATTGTGCGCCAGGGTGAACCATCGATATTCATAGAAACAGAACTATTTGCTATGGATTAATCCTAACTGCCAATTAAATTCAGCTCATATCAAGCGGTAGCCAAACCAATCGGGCACCTGGGCCTGATTGCGGCCCTGGGGATCGAGATTTAGCTGCACATGCMAAGGGCCATCTGATCCAATTTCAAGCTGCTGGATGGCTAAGCAGTTATCAATGGAGCAGAGATCATCTTTRTGTTGCAGGTGTGCTCCAGGCAACCAATGGCGCTTAGCTGAAGCCTTAGCMGCCTGGGCTGAGGGAGCCRCAAGYACTCCAAAATGGTGGAGCTCAGCTAACGATTCARAGTTGTATGCACCCATATTAACAAACCARAGTTGCTGATCAAGATTTTTTGGCGCTTCACTGCTAAGGCTTACCGCATAACCATCAACAAATTCCACAGCCATGTAGGCATCGATATGTAAACCAGAGCGAGCACCAAACCACTGGCGTTTTAATTCTGGATAAGTAGCTTCAATCGTATCGCCAGCAACAAAGCGRACGTCGTGGAGTTCAATGTTACTTTTTRCAGTTCGCCCCCCTAGTACAACTAAAAAGAGACGTGCCATATTTTCAACTGTGCTCTTTTAAAAAAGCAATACTGCTTGTTAATTCTGCCAAAAACTGATCAATTTCAGCGCTGGTGGTGGTGAAGGCAAGGCTGGCCCTAGCAGAAGCGTTTATACCCAAAAGTCGATGCAGTGGTTGGGTGCAATGGTGACCACTGCGAATGCAAATACCACTGGCATCGAGCAAAGCACAAAGGTCGTGGGGGTGAGCACCCGTTACCACAAAACTGGCAAGGGCCCCACGATTTGGTTGTTGTTCAGGGGTGGGGCCAAGCAACTGCAAATCCTCAATGCGTGCTARGCCATCCCATAGCTGAGCAGTTAATTGCTGCTCCCAAGCRTGRATTTGAACTAAACCAATATCCGCTAAATAATCAAGGGCGGCACCCATGCCAATTGCTTCGCCAATGGCGGGCGTTCCCGCCTCAAACTTATGGGGCAGCCCTGCCCAAGTGCTRTGGCTAAGGAAAACCTCATCAATCATTTCGCCACCACCCAAGAACGGTGGCGCTTCTTCAAGTAATTCACGCCGCCCCCAAAGAAATCCCATGCCGGTGGGGCCGCATAATTTGTGGCTAGAAGCCACCAACCAATCACACGCTAAAGCTTGCACATCGACAGGTATATGGGCAACACTCTGGCAAGCATCAACCARCACCTTGGCACCAACAGCATGGGCYAACTCAACCAAGTTGGCAATTGGATTTAAGCAACCCAGGCTATTACTTAGCTGAACAAGCGGTACAATTCGAGTGCGCTGATTAAGCTGGGCGCGAAAATCATCAATATCCAATTCTCCATTTGCAGTAATGCCAACATGGCGCAAAACMGCTCCAGTGCGGTTGGCCACCAGTTGCCACGGCACTAAATTACTGTGATGCTCCATCACTGATGTGAGAATTTCATCACCGGGTTGCAAATTTGCATTAGCCCAAGTGCAGGCAACTAAATTGATCGCCTCAGTAGCATTGCGAGTAAAAACAATCTCAGCGGAATCGTTAGCGCCAATAAAKTTAGCCACTTTAGTTCGCGCCGCTTCAAATGCATCGGTAGCCCTTGCACTGAGGCTATGGGCACCGCGGTGAACATTAGCATTRTCATGGCTGTAATAATTATTTAAAGCATCTAATACACGCTTGGGCTTTTGACTGGTTGCCGCATGGTCGAGATAAATAAGYGGTTTACCATTTATGGTTTGATTCAATACAGGAAAATCGCCTCTACAGCGCTGGGCCAAATCATTAACAATGGCAGATTGTGTGTTCATGGCTATAAAGATTGTTTTAGCAGATCCCAGCTGCGGGCAAGGGCAGGCATGGAATTAATAATCTGCATGCAAAAACCTTTTTTCAATAGGGCAACCGCCTGTTCACGTTTAATCCCACGGCTTTGCATATAAAACAATTCTTCGTCTGCCAAACTACTAATTGTTGCGCCATGGCTGCAACGAACATCATCTGCAATGATTGCTAGCTCTGGCTTTGCGTCTACTCGGGCGCGATTACTAAGTAACATATGACGACTTAATTGAGAAGCATCAGTGCCCTGTGCCAACCTTGGCACCTGCACCGAGCCATTAAAAATACTGTGGGCAGAATCATCAACCAAGGCTTTTTGCAGCTGCTCAAGGCAACCGTTTGGGCCATCAAAACGCACAGAGCTATGTAGATCAATGATTTGATCTAGATCCGCAATCGCCAAATCTTTTAAACAGGTGTGGGCAGCACCATCGGTTTGCTGAACCCGTGGCTCCTGACGGGCCAAGGCCCAGCCATGCACAAAGGCGCTGCGTTCATAGCGGCTAGAGGGAGCTTGCTTAACTTCGGCTCCACTTAATAAAACTGCCCCCTCAGCTCCGCTGAGGCTKTGGGCTTCAAGCAATTGAGCAGCATTRCCTAGATCAATAATAGAAGTAAAAAGAATTAAACTATTTTCACTGCTTTGTAGCTGCACAAATAACTCTAAAGAAGCACCATCAGCCAASTGAATTTGAAGATGTGGTGTTAATAATGCGTTGGCCTCTCCGGGATTTAGCAGCAATTCAAGCCGTAGGGATTCACCAGGCTCCAATTGCAAATTCAAGGCTGGACCAGCCAACACATCCCGCAACTGAAACACCCAAGCACTATCGGCGCAGGCCCCTCCCCTGGGTGCGCTTTCAATCTCTAATCCGGTGGGGGGCTGAGCGGAGCCGGGCGCAAGCACAAAGTTGCAACCATTTTGAGCAAGCATTAAACGCACCACCCCTGRCTCMACAGCTGGATKGGCAACAGCTTGGGCSGCTCCCCTCGGCTTGAGCAGAGCAGGAGTGAGGCCGGTGAGGGGAGCAATATCTGTAAATCTCCAGGGCTCTAGGCGCCGATGGGGCAAGCCCTGCTGCTGCARTTGATCAATTGCTTGCTCTGATCCACTGCCATGGGCYTGGAGGAAGTGGTTAAGCCAGCTCATGCTCCGCCTCCCCAATCGCATCAGCCCTAGAACTGATGCCAGCTTCAACATCAATCCAGTCGTACCCTTTGCTTTCCAGTTCAAAGGCAAGTTCAGGGCCGGCGGTGCGCAAGATTCGACCATGGGCCATCACATGCACRAAGTGAGGCGTTACTGCTTCGAGCAACCTTTGATAGTGGGTAATCAACAGAGTTGCATTATTGGGACCAGCTAAATGATTCACTCCCTCTGCAACAATGCGCAGTGCATCTATATCTAAGCCAGAGTCAGTTTCATCAAGAATTGCAAGGGATGGCTCGAGCAAAGCCATTTGCAGWATTTCGTTGCGCTTTTTTTCTCCACCGGAAAAGCCTTCATTCAAGCTTCGATCCAAAAAGGATGGATCCATCTGCACTAATTGCAAACGTTGCTGCAAATGATCTTCGAAACTAAATGTATCCAACTCCTCCAGGCCAAGGGCAATGCGCCTGGCRTTAGTGGAAACCCGCAGGAACTCCAAATTGCTAACTCCWGGTATCTCAACCGGATATTGGAAACCTAAAAATATGCCTGCCCGTGAACGCTCCTCTGGGGCCAATTCTGCCAGATCCCTACCCTGGAAACGAATAGAACCAGCTGTAATTACATAGGAAGGATGGCCAGCAATCACCTTAGAAAGAGTACTTTTTCCACTGCCATTACGACCCATCAATGCATGAATTTCACCARCCCTCACCGTTAGATTAACGCCGCAGAGAATTTCCTGATCAAGTTCATGATCAACAACKCTTGCCCTGAGGTTGCTAACTTCCAGCAGGGGGGGATTTGGGGTGGTGGTGGTAGCCGTCACAGGTTAAATATCAAAATGAATGGGRAAATYAGAGTTGCGTTAGGTCCGYTAACCAACGGAMCCCTCCAATTTGAGGGCAAGCAATTTATCTGCCTCRGCYGCAAACTCCAAGGGGAGCTGATTAAAAACATCACGACAAAAGCCGCTAACCATCATTGAAACCGCCTCTTCAAAGGAAATCCCCCTGCTTTGCAGATAAAAAAGCTGATCSGCTGAAATTCGGCAGGTGCTTGCCTCATGTTCAATTGTGGAATCAGGTTGCTGGGAGCGTATGTAAGGGAAAGTATTTGCTGCAGCCTTGTCACCAATGAGCATTGAATCGCACTGGCTGTAATTACGGGCTCCGCAGGCCTTGGGGCCAATTTGCACCAAACCCCTATAGCTATTRGAAGACTTGCCGGCACTTATTCCCTTGCTAACAATKGTGGAGCGAGTGCGGGCACCCACGTGCAACATTTTTGTGCCCGTATCAGCTTGTTGATGGTTGTTGGTGAGGGCAACAGAATAAAATTCACCAACTGAATCATCACCTACAAGCAGGCAACTGGGATATTTCCAGGTAATTGCAGAACCTGTTTCCACTTGGGTCCAACTGATGTGGCTACGGGGTCCCTCACAAATCCCACGTTTGGTAACAAAATTGTAAATACCACCCTTACCTGATTCATCACCAGCATACCAATTTTGAACGGTTGAATACTTTATTGAAGCATCGGYATGGGCAACTAGTTCAACTACGGCTGCATGTAATTGATTGGTATCAAACATCGGTGCAGTACAACCTTCCAGATAGCTCACCGAAGCCCCCTCTTCCGCCACTATCAAAGTGCGTTCAAATTGACCTGTATCACCACTATTGATGCGAAAATAGGTGGAAAGATCCATGGGGCAGGCAACCCCTTTGGGAATAAAAACAAAGGAYCCATCACTAAATACAGCTGAATTTAATGCAGCGAAATAGTTGTCTCCAATGGGAACAACCGAACCCAAATAGCGTTCGATTAAATCCCTATGCTCATCAACAGCTTCTGTGAATGAACAAAAAATTACCCCATCTTCGGCGAGTTTTTCCTTATAGGTAGTGGCAATKGAAACGCTGTCAAACACCGCATCAACAGCTACGTTTGAAAGACGTTTTTGCTCACTTAGGGGTATTCCTAATTTCTCGAAGGTTTCCAATAGCTTTGGATCAACTTCATCGAGGCTTGACTTTTTTTGCTGCTGTTTGGGAGCAGCGTAATAAATTATATTTTGGTAGTCAATCTTGGGATAACCCAAAGCGGCCCAATCCGGCTCCTCCATGCGCTGCCAAACGCGAAAAGCCTTSAGCCGAAAATTCAATAGGAACTCTGGCTCATGCTTTTTTGCTGATATTAGTCGCACCACATCTTCATCTAAACCCTTGGCGATTTTATCGGTTTCAATATCAGTTACAAAGCCGTAGCGATAGGGCTGTTGAACCAGATCGCTGAGCTCTGAGCCAAGGCTAGAAGGCGGCGTAATTGGGGAGGAGGTTGCGGTCATTAGCCGGTGGTGTGGGCTTGGATTTCTTCAATAGAGATTGTTTGCTGTTCACCCCTAAATGGATTGTCTTCAGTGAGAAAAAGCATGCAGTGACATTCCTTGCGCTCGCGCATTGGCACACAGGGGCAATTCCARAAGGCCTGCTCTACTTCCGCCTGCTTGTCTTCATAGTGACGGCAGGGGCARAGGGCACCACCCAGGTCGTCTTTATGGCGAGCCAATCCCTCAAGCACAACGGCCGTAACGCCAGGATCGCTGCARAAATAGGTGCCGGTGCGTTGGGCATAGGTTTCGGCAAAACGCCGAATCACCTCAAGACTCTCTGAAACGGCTGGAGTGTTTGTGTCGTGAGCCATGGGGCTATGGGCGAGGGAATTTACGAAACACCCTGGTTTCCTATACCAAGGGTAAAGCAAGGGTATGACCCGCCGCGACCTTTCCCTTAACTGAAAGCTGCTTTTGGCGCCATAGCTTGCAGTTAAGAGCTGATCCAAATCCATGGTTACCCAATCCGGGCTGCCCCAAGTTTCCATYGAAGAGCTGCTGGGTGATGAGGCGGAACTTCTGCTCCATAGCCAAGCCAAGGTGCCTCAAAAGCTTCTGCACCTCCCCAGCGCCGATGGAGTGAGCCGTCTTTTTGCTTGTTCAGATCGCTCCCCCCAGGTTTTGCGCAGCATTCAACAGCTCTATGGCGCTGGCAGGTTGGCCCATACGGGCTATCTATCAATTCTTCCGGTAGACCAAGGAATTGAACATTCTGCAGCCCACTCKTTTAGCCCAAATCCCAGTTACTTCGACAGTGAAGCGATCATTGAACTGGCCGTGGAGGCAGGCTGCAGCGCMGTTGCTTCAACCCTTGGGGTGCTGGGTTCCGTGGCGCGCCGCTGGGCCCATCGCATCCCTTTTTTGGTGAAGCTCAACCACAACCAACTCTTAACAGCGCCCAATAACCACGAGCAAATCCTGTTTGCATCGGTAGATCAAGCATGGAACATGGGGGCCGTTGCCGTGGGAGCCACCATTTATTTCGGCAGCGATGATTGCAACCGCGAACTACAACARGTTTCCGCTTTATTTGAGCAGGCCCACCAGCGGGGCCTGGCAACCGTTCTCTGGTGTTACTTGCGAAATCCCCTTTTCAAGCAAGCCGATGCCGATTACCACCTAGCCGCTGATCTCACAGGGCAAGCTAATCACCTTGGTGTAACCATTGGAGCCGACATAATTAAACAGAAGCTTCCTGAAAACAATGGGGGCTATCGGGCCGTGGAGAAGGCCTTAGGCGAGGCCTATGGCATGACAGATGAACGGGTTTACAGCGAACTAAGCAGCGATAACCCCATAGATTTGTGCAGGTATCAAGTGCTCAATTGTTTTGCAGGGCGGATCGGCCTGATCAACAGCGGCGGGGCGGCGGGGCGCAATGACCTYCATGATGCCCTTCGCACCGCAGTAATTAATAAGCGGGCTGGTGGTTGCGGCTTGATAATGGGCCGCAAAGCTTTCCAACGCCCACTAGCTGAGGGTGTTGATTTGATTCAGAGAGTACAAAACATTTACTTGGATTCCGCAATTGCAGTTGCTTGATGCCAGGCTGGATCCATGACCAGCAGTTCCCCAGCCACCACCCATGAAGCGGCGCTTACTTTGCTTCTGCGTCAAGGCGAAGCAAGCGCTGGGGAATTGGCGGAGCAGCTAGAGCTTTCAGTGCAGGTGATGCGCAGGCATTTGCGCAGTTTGGAGGATAAGGGCCTAGTTGAAGCCAGCCCCCAAGCCATCGGCAGGGGAAGGCCCAGCAACCGCTGGCGACTTACCAGCGCCGGCAGGGGGCACTTTCCAGATGGCAGTGAACACTTTGCCTTGGGTTTATTGCAATCGATGAGTGAAAGCCTCAGCCCAAGCCAGGTTCAAAGTTTGCTTTACAACCAGGCCGAACTGCTGGCCAAGAGCTATCGCAGTCAAATTGGCAATGGTGCCCTTGGCCAAAGGCTGGAAAAATTGGTGGAGCTAAGGCGAAGGGAGGGGTATGTGGCTGATTGTGAGGCAGAACCTGGTGGCCCTAACTGGATGCTGCAGGAATATCACTGCTCGGTATCTAGGGTTGCGGAGGCATTCCCGGTAATTTGTGATCAAGAACTGCAATTAATGCGTAAAACTTTTCCCGATTGCGCCGTTGAGAGGGTGCATTGGAAGCTTGAAGGGGGCCACGCCTGCGGTTTTCGGCTCCAACCTCTCACCTGAAGCAATTTCCATGGATCAAATCGATAACGCCCTCACTTTTTTTCGTTTAAGCGCTGGTAGCTGGCGCTCCCAACGCACCAGCCACCATCTGCTGCATCGAAGGGCTGAAGCAGGGGGCTCCTTAATCGAAGTGGCGATGCTCAGCCCCGATGATCCGCGCCTAGTGGCAATGGCCAATCTGCACAACCAAAACCMCAGCGAGGTGGTTGGCGGCTGCCACGTGCGCTGGGGGGGATCGATGGCATGGGATAAACATGGTGAAGCCCATGAGGGTGAAAGCATGTTTGCCCTGATCCCCACCGACACTGAAGGCAGGCAAGGGCTATTGCTGCGGGATCGGGGCTATGCCGAAACCGCTCCCGTGGCCGGAAATTTTCGCCTCGACCAAGAGGGGAGCCTTTGGCTAACAACCAGCTACGAAACCATGGCAAGCGAAGAACGCTTTTGGTTTGTGAGCCCCAATATCCGCCTGCGCAGCAGCACCGTGGAGGGCYTATCCAACACAGCATCCCTATGTATCGAAACCAGGCTTAACGGCGGTCAGCAAAGCAGCACATCCAGCTCCAGCAATGGCATTGCTGCTTCTTTGCTGGGCTGGTGAAGCAATTGCAATCAGCTCTGGAAGGTTACGGACTGTGAGTGCCGTGAACTACAAAAGCTCCCAGGGACTGCCCTACTTCTACGATCATCAACAACGGATGCTGATCACGCGTGGCCCTGCCCCTTCTCTCATACGCTCCCACCACTAAAAATGCCCGAGTAGAGCCCTTCCGGGTGGGATCGGATGAAGATCCCAAGGCTGTTGCACTTGATAGAACCCTCGGTCGTCAAGAGCTGGGTTTCGTGATTGAAGCCGCCTATCGCCAAATCTTTTTCCATGCATTCAAGGTTGATCGGGATCGCTTCCTAGAAAGCCAGCTGCGCAACGGACAGATCACCGTKCGTGATTTCATCCGCTCCCTTTGCCTTTCAGACACCTTTAACCGCAGTTTTTACAACCTAAACAGCAACTACAAGGTGGTTCGCCACCTGGTGGAAAAACTTTTGGGCCGCACCACCCACGGCAAAAGCGAAGAGATCGCCTGGGCTGCAGTGATCATGACCCGAGGGGTRAAGGGCATGGTGGACGACATCATCAACAGCGATGAATATCTCAACGCCTTTGGCTTTGACACGGTTCCTTTCCAGCGCAACCGCGTGGTGGGTTCCCGCGACCTTGGTGAAACTCCCTTCAACATCACCAGCCCCCGCTACGACGCCTACTACCGAAAAATCCTTGGTTTTCCCCAAGTCGTTTACACCGGTACCCCCCGTGCCCTGCCCCCAAGGGCTCGCCAAAGGCGCGGTGGTTACCCAGAGGACTACATGCCATGGGTACGCTCCCTGCCCGCCATGCGCACCGCTGCGCCCGCCGGTGAAATCGCTGAAAACTTCCTTGCGAAGGTGCCTTACCGAAGCATCGGCCGCTGAAAACAGCCGCTCAAATCAGCGATTTTCGAGGGTTAAGAATCAGCGATTGCTGACCAGGCAGCCCAAGCCGCTTGTGGGATTTGGTTACTAAAGCCAAAGTGATCCCAAACCAATCCTTTAATCGTGGTGAACCAAACGCTTTCGTCACTAGCCCGTCTAACCCTGCGGCAGTTGCGCCGTGTGGCCAGTGACCTAGGTGTTGGGCTCTACAGCCGTAAATCCAAGGAAGAGCTCCTGGATGCCATCAGCAAGCAGCAGGAGTTCAGCACAGGTCGCACACGGCTTGAAACAGCAATCTCCTTGGCTGAGATGGAAACCAGCCTTGGTGATGTTCCCCTTCCATTAGCTGAAACCAGGGTGGTGTTTCTACCCAGGGATCCTCAATGGGCCTATGTGTTTTGGGAGATCTCCAGCGATAGCAGAAATGCAGCAACTTCAGCTGGTGCCCGCCAACTGTGCCTGAGGGTTTCTGATGTAACCGGCCTGCAGAGCGGAGCAAGCCACCCCCACACCCTGCAAGAAGTGGTGGTTGATAGCAATGCAACCGAGTGGTATCTACCTGTACCCCTGAGCGACCGCGATTACCGCGTTGAGCTGGGCTTTCGCAAAACTGATGGCGGTTGGTTCTCCTTAGCCTTCTCAGCTGTTGCAAGGGTTCCAGCCTTGCATCCCAGTGAACAAATTCTTGATCAATTTGTTCCCTTCTCCCTGGATGCAGCTCCCACCACCCTGCCAGCCCCCATGGAATCTGGCGACAGCAGTCTCCATGAGCGCCTCTATCAAACTGCCACTGTTCGTTGGCGCAAGCTGGGCCGCGGTTCAGAGGCATTCCATGAAATGGATGAAAACAATTCCTCCCTGCACGGCTTGAATGATTCAGGGATTGGCCGGTGGGCTAGTGGCCGCAATGAGAGTGGCATTGGTGGTGTAGCCCCTCGCCAACGCTCTTTCTGGCTGGTGGCTGATGCAGAGTTGATTGTTTACGGAGCCACTGAACCATCAGCAACCCTTTCCATTGGAGAAGAGGTTGTACCACTCTCAGCGGATGGCACATTTAGGATTCAAGTTCCCTTCCGTGATGGCAAGCAGCTCTATCCAATCAAGGCCGTTGCCGCTGATGGTGAACAAAGCAGAAACATCACCCTTGAGTTTGAGCGCACCACCCCAGAAGACAACAGCAACACCCCAGGACAAGCAAAAGCAGAGTGGTTCTAACTAGGTGCCCCTAAAAAAACTGCTTGTATTAGGTATACCCCTTGCGGGTTCATTAACGCTGCCTTTGGCAGTGCCCCTACTCATGAAGCAGGCGGGCATAGGAGCTGGAGTGGGCTTGATATTAGTGGTGAGTTGCCTTTGGTTTGCCTTAATGCTTCGTTTTGCAGAAATGCCTGAACACAGCTAGACAATAAAACCCCAATAAGGGGAATACTGTAAGTATTCGCACTCAGGAGATTGCTTGTTAAAAAAATAAACCTCAAGCTTTTAATCTGCGTTACAACTGCGCTAATTGGAGCTCTTAATACAGGCTGCTCGGCCACGGCGAGCTACCTAGCAAACRAGCAACAAAATATAGATCAACCAGAGGGGATAGAGGTTAGGTTTAATCAACTTAGCCAAGCTGAATACMAAAGCCCAATCAACGGGAGGAATCGCCCCGGTGACAACCTTGAACAATTCATTCTAGAAGCTATTAACGGYGCCAAAGGTGAGGTTTTAGTTGCTGTTCAAGAATTATCACTGCCAAGAATTGCAAAGGCATTAGCTGCAAAACATCGAGCCGGCATCAGGGTAAGAGTGGTAGTTGAAAATCAATATCGCAAACCGTGGAGCAAATTGCATGCGGCAGGGCTTCCAGCCCATCAGCAACAGCGCTTGGGGCAATTGGCAGCCCTGGCCGATGCAAACAATGATGGCAGGCTAAATGCAGAAGAAACCCTCAATGGAGATGCAATGGCCCTGCTTGAAACAGCTGGCGTGCCATTGAAAGACGACACAGCAGACAACAGTAAAGGCAGTGGCCTAATGCACCACAAATTTATGGTAATAGATCAAAAGCATGTAATCTTTGGATCAGCCAATTTTAGCAATTCAGACATCCATGGAGATGCAGGGGCTGGGCACACAAAAGGGAACACAAATCACTTAATCAAAGTAAATGATCAGGCCCTAGCTCAAATATTTAGGGGGGAGTTTGAAAAACTCTGGAATAATCAATTTGGCATCAACAAGGAATCAGGTTCCACTCAAGAAGCGATGGTGGGAACGGCTAAATTACAAGTTCTATTTGCACCCCACAAGCGAAGCAACCCAAGCAATGGATTAGCAATAATTGCAAATACTTTAAAACAAGCAAAAGAAAAAATTGATTTRGCACTATTCGTATTTTCAGCCCAAGAGCTAACAGGGGTTTTAGAAGAAAGGGTAAGGGCTGGTATAAAATTAAGAGTATTGGTTGATCCTGGWTTTGCCAGTCGKAGCTATTCGGAACTTCTTGATATCATGGGAGTGAGCCTTCCTGATAAACGCTGCAAATTAGAAGCAAAAAATAAGCCTTGGCAAAAACCATTAATGGCAGTTGGCATACCCAAATTAGCTAACGGAGATAAATTACATCATAAATTAGCKGTAATTGATGGCAAAACTGTTATCAGTGGTTCATTTAATTGGAGCCCCAGCGCCGCCCATGGCAATGATGAAACCCTAGTAATTATCCATTCGGCTCAACTAGCTAGGCATTTCACAAGGGAGATCGATCGTCTTTGGGGAGGGKCAAACCTTGGGATATCACCTGGATTGGAAAAGAAATTGCATAAAGCTGAGCGATTCTGTGGCAAAGTTATGGCCAATAGGGAAGTTTCTCCGTAGCCATGGCAAGATTTTTTTTGGTTTGCCTCAGCTTATTCGCCYTTCAAKTGGCCCCTGCCTCCGCCCAACAKGCCAAGAGCGCAAAACAGCTTGAGGCGGAGCTGGAACCTYTAACCAAAACAGACCTCAAACCAACCTTTGATGCCGTGGTGGAATGCGCCCAAAGGAACCAAGATGCCGGCTGCCAAGCTGCAAGAATTTTGGCCGATAAATTACTAGACAAACCTTTCCTAACAGCCTTATGCAAAGACACTGCATTTACTATCACCATAAAGGCAAAAGTAGCCGCAATCAACAACTTTGATCGCAAGGAACTATTGYTGAACAAGGCAACAGATTTACTACAACTCTGCGTTAAAAAAGAACAGGAAAAACCAGCTRCCCCAGCTGAAACAGGGCCCGGCATCAAAAAGCGCTAGGGACTTGATGTGAGTTTTAAGAACTGCTGGGCTGCATCATCCAATCCCGCCAAGGGAGGCACCGAAGACATCACAAATTTGTCTGCAAAATTACAAACTGGATCCTTGCGACCGGAGGCATCACAACTGTTGGATAGCTCCACCATTGCATTCATTAATTTTCCTTGTAGGCACCCCTCAGTGCCAGTGCGGCCAAGCACCGCCTCGGTTGCTTCCTTAACTTTTAAAAGCGCTTGAGGGTATGCCGGTTCAACAGCGGCATGGGCTGGCGCAAACAGCAAACTGAAWATAAGTGCCAGTGGAAATAAGCAGGCTGGCTTTAACCAAAAAGGATTCCGCATATCCACTTGCCCTGTTTGAACAAACTTTAGGATAACCAAGCGAGCTAGAGAATCCATTGACAGCACCCCAAAGCCCTGCAATCGAAAGAATCCAGCTCAGCCAAGCTTTTCAAGACCAAAAACCGGGTACTTCGGGCCTACGCAAAAGCGTTAAGCAWTTTAGCCAGSCCCACTACCTAGAAAGCTTTATTGAATCAATCCTGCGGGTGCTGCCAGGGGTGCAAGGGGGAACCCTTGTGGTGGGTGGCGACGGACGCTTTGGGAATAACAAGGCAATTCAAGTGATCGCCCGCATGGCAGCTGCCCATGGCATTGCTGAGTTGATACTCACCACCGATGGAATCCTCAGCACTCCAGCTGCTTCCCATYTAATTAGAAGTAGAAATGCAATTGGCGGAATCATTCTGAGCGCAAGCCACAACCCAGGCGGCCCCGATGGTGATTTCGGAGTAAAGCTCAATGGCGCAAACGGCGGTCCAGCCCCTGAATCCCTAACAAACGAAATATATGAATGCAGCAAATCCTTGGAAAATTATAGCATCTCTGATCTTCCCAATCTATCATTAAATCAAGCCCAAAAATATACATATCCAGGCTTTGAGGTGGAGGTAATAGATGGAATAAACGATTACTTAAAACTKATGGARAATTTATTCGACTTTGATCTTCTCAGCGGTTTACTTCRGTCGAATTGGCCGCTGGCATTCGACGCAATGCATGCGGTAACCGGCCCCTATGCAACTCAACTGTTTGAACAGCGCCTTGGTGCCCCCAGTGGCACAGTGCGAAACGGAAAGCCCCTTGAAGATTTTGGAGGTGGTCATCCAGATCCAAATCTCACCTATGCCCATGAGCTTGCAAACCTRCTATTAAATAGCGATCAATACCGATTTGGAGCCGCCTGCGACGGCGATGGCGATCGCAATATGGTTCTAGGGCAACGTTGTTTTGTAAACCCTAGCGACAGCCTTGCAGTTATTACAGCAAATTCGTCTCTGGCGAAAGGTTATGCGGAAGGCCTTGCAGGTGTAGCCCGCTCGATGCCAACCAGTGCCGCTGTAGACCTAGTGGCMAAACAACTTGGTATCCAATGCTATGAAACGCCAACGGGCTGGAAATTTTTTGGKAATTTACTAGATGCCGGAAAAATAACTATTTGCGGGGAGGAGAGTTTTGGTACGGGGAGCAACCATATCAGGGAAAAAGATGGCCTCTGGGCTGTGTTGTTTTGGTTATCCATACTTGCAAAACGCCAATGCAGTGTTGCWGATGTTATGAGCGACCATTGGAATCAATATGGCCGCCATTATTATTCTCGCCATGATTATGAAGGCGTTGATAGYAATCRMGCTCACAGCATCTACCAGGGCCTACACGATCGCCTTGGCAGCCTAAAAGGTGAAAAGTTTGCTGATAACACCATAGCCCTGGCAGATGACTTCTCCTATGCTGATCCAGTGGATGGGTCAATAACTWCTGGGCAGGGATTAAGAATATTGCTTGAAGATGGAAGCAGRATAATATTACGTCTTTCTGGCACTGGCACCCAAGGCGCCACATTAAGGCTATATCTTGARCGTTATGTATCAACGAAAGGGAATTTACATCAAGATCCCCAAATGGCCCTTGGGGAAATGATYAAAGCAGCAGATAATCTTGCTGGCATAAGCAAAGGYACGGGAATGAATAAACCAACTGTTATMACCTAAATCCCAYACAAATGAACCTAGTTAGAAGCATCACGGGATCKGGCCATTAAAGCAAGCTGGCGAATTATTTCAGCCCATAATCCACAAATAGCCGCACCAACTACCACTAAAATAAAATTATTTATTGGAATAGGTTGCAAAAGAGTGCCAGGCACTCTTGCAGCCCTGTGSCCAAAACCCAACAGCAAAGCAGCCATCATTGAGAATAAAACAACAGACAACAAAAGCCTGCGCTTATCCAGTTTAGTTTGATATGGAGGTTTATATCCAGGGGGATGGGGAAGGGGCATTAGTTATTTGCAGAAACACTGGCTGGGAACCAATTAGCCTCAAGTTTTTTTATAAAAACATAAAAAGCAGGCACCACAAATAAACTCATAACAGTGGCAACCAGCAAGCCACCAAAGATTACGGAACCCACCGACCGCTGGCTCAGCGCCCCTGCGCCACTGGCAATAACCAAAGGGAAGAAACCCGAGAGGGCAGCCGAAGCCGTCATGAGGATMGGCCTRAATCTTGATTCAGCTGCACCCTGAACCGCTTCGGCAGCCGTTAAGCCCGTWTCCATACGTTGATTGGCAAGATCTACAATCAAAATTCCATTTTTRGCCGCTAGGCCAATCAGCGTAACCAAGCCAACTTGGGCATAAACATTATTTACCTGCCCCATCAATACAAGGAAAATCAAGGCGCCAAGCATGGCCAGGGGAACGGTCATTAAGATAACCAGAGGATCAAAGTAACTGCCATACTGGGCAGAAAGTACAAGAAAAACAACGATGATGCCCAAGGCAAAAACAAACGCTGCAAGGGATCCAGCCGCAACCTCAGATCTACTTAAAGAAGACCAAGCTGATCCRATATTACTAAAATTCAGCTGACGGAAGTTATCAGCAAGGCTATCTATTGCCTSACCRCTGCTCTTACCGATAGMTTCAACACCCTGGATTAACACAGATCGATATAAATTATAATGGCTTACAATTGGTGGTGAGCTATCAAGTTTTACTTTGATAAAATTACTCAGGGGGATTTGCTGACCCGAAGCATTTGGAACATACAAATTATCAAGATCTTGAACAACCGATCGCTTACTGCCCTCCGCCTGCACATARACYTGCCTATATTGACCATCTTCATAGGTTTGATTAACAAAYACACCCCCATTAAGCGCCCCCAATACCTGCATAGCAGTGCCGAAATCTACATTCATAGATGCCATTCGATCCCGATCTGGCTCCAGGCGCCAGGCGGGGGCRTCACTAACAAATTGCGTATAGAGGTTAAAGAAATTACCTGTTGCAAGGGATCGCCTAATTAATTGACTGGCKAGTTTACTCAGATCAGTGAAAGAATATCCACCATTACTTAAATCATTAAACTGGAAGGAAACACCCCCCTGGGCACTAAAACCTGGCACGGCAGCTGGCKGTTGCGCCAAAACCAAGGCTCCAGGAATCTTTCGAAACTCCAAGTTCATTCTCCTTATGATTGCGYKCGCAGATTGAYTTGGATTGGTACGCTCCTCAATTGGTTTTAAGCCGAAGAAGAAAAGACCCTGRTTTAAAGATCCACCATTAAAYCCAGCGCCGCCAACAACTTCACCACTAACAACATCAGGTTCTTTAGAAACAACCGCGCGCACCTTTGAGGCCACTTCCATCGTGGCTTCGATAGAAGCCTGTGGTGGCAATTGAATGATGCCTAGGCCATAGCCTTGATCTTCGGTGGGAACAAAACCGGTGGGAATAGCMACAAAGGCAAWGCCTGTTAAAACAACACCACCAAGTAGTGCAGCAATAATTAGCCTGCGCAGACGAATTGCATTGGCAAGCAAGGCGCTATAGGCCCGCTGCAGACCTGCAAAGAAGTGATTGAATCCACGGAAGATTGGCTGCAGGAAGGCGCCAACTAATGCACCCAATAGGCCAAAGCCAATGCTCCATGGCCAACCCCCAAATAGATATCCATATCCGGTGCCAAACAAACCCGCTATTACAACCCATTGCCAACCGCTGGGATTGGTTTTTCCACCGCCCAGGAGSAGGGCAGACTGCAAGGGCTTACCAGTTATGGCATTAAATGTACTAACTAATATCGCAAAAACTATAGTTAGGGCAAATTGTCTATAGATAACACCGGTTGCRCCCGGGAAAAAAGTAACGGGGATAAAAACAGCCAACAGCACAAGTGCGGTTGCCATTATCGCCCCAGTTAACTCTTTCATTGCATTGGATGCTGCCGCAAAGGGCTTATCCCCAGCTTCGATTTTCGCAGAAACAGCTTCAACTACAACTATGGCATCATCAACAACYAATCCTGTAGCCAAAATAATTCCTAGAAGTGTTAATTCATTAATTGAAAATCCAAATGCCTTCACAAAAACCAATGCTCCYAAGAGRGCGATTGGCAATGCCAAAGCAGGGACCATCGTTGCTTTCCAATCCTGCAAGAATAAAAATATTATCAATAGAACTAACACCACCGCATCCCTAAGGGCATCGAGAGCTCCATAGATGGAAGCATTGATGAAATCCGTTTGATCAAAAACCTTCTCAAGTACTACKCCCGGAGGCAAAGTAGCTCTGAAGTCTGAAAGTACTTGATCAACAGCTTTCGCAGTTTTAATAGCATTTGTACCCGGCAACTGRATAACCCCAAAGCCGATGCAAGGATTTCCTGTTAATACATTCTCAGCAGACTGATAAAAGTTTTGAAATGCATATTCCGCCCTACCCACATCCCTCAACCTAATCAAGCTGCCATCTGGGCCCTTAGCGGTATCGGAACCACCAGGCCCAGTGCTGAGGATGAGATTTTCAAAAGCTTCAACTGTTTTAAGGTTTCCTTCCACCAATATCGGGAATGTGGATCGATTGCTGGMAACTGAAGGTGGGCCACCAATGAAACCACCAATAACTATTTGGTTTTGGGATTTAAGGGCATTAGTAACATCTAATACGGTTARATTGAAGCGGGCTAATTTGAGCGGATCAACCCATAGGCGGTAGGCAGGATTACTGCTACCAAAAACATTCACCTGCCCAACACCCTGGGCCCTACCAAGGGGGTATGCCAAATTCAATTGATATAGTCCGTTCAAATAATTTCGATCAAATTGCCCCTCGCTAGARGTGAGGTTATAAACCAAAAGATAGCTACTAGCCGTTTGCTGAACAGTTATACCTTGGGCATTAACTTGATCGGGTAGCTGAGCACTTGCAGTTTGAACACGATTCAATACATTAACTTGATCAATATCTGAATTTGTATCAGGGGTAAAATATACGTTTATCTGACTTGTTCCCTCACTGGTACTGTTGGATGTTATGTAATCCATTCCCGGGGCGCCATTTATCTGTTCCTCCAATGGTCCTGTAACAGCACTTTCAACCGTAAGCGCRTCAGCTCCAGGTAAATTCGCTGTTACTTGAATTGTGGGGGGTGCAATATTAGGTAGATTTTCAATTGGCAACAGGGGTAAACATATCAAACCTGCCATTAAAATTAAAATACTGCAAACAGTGCTTAGCACCGGCCTGCGAATAAAAGTGTCGGATAAACTCATTTYGATGCCACCACTGCGCCGCTAGTAATTTGGGCAAGATTACCCAAAACCAATCGATCAGAAGCGCCTAAACCATTTCGCACCGGATAAAAGCCATTCTCCAAAGTACCCAACTCAACTGGCATCTGAAGCGCCACRAGGGAACCAGGTAGGGCCTGCTTATCAATGGGCCTACCAAGCATTCTTCTAGCCTCWGCTGGGGATACCGCCGTAAATACAAAGGTTTTTCCCGCTTGCAAAAATACAGCTGCCTCCGGTATTGCCAGAYTAGTGGAAGCAGCGAATAACAATCTSGCACTAACCCTTTGGTTGTTGCGCAAAACACCACTTGGGTTATCAAATGTAGCCTTAATTAGCAGCGTTTGGGTTTGCTTATCTAARGCTGGAGCGATAAAGGATACATTCCCATTTACGCGAATTTCTGGCTTATTTGAAACATCTAATTGCACAGGCATTCCTAATTTCAATCGATAGCTGAGCTCACCTGGCACATCCAACCTTAGCCACAAACGGCTATTATCAACAATATTTACTATTGATTCGCCACTTCTTACAACCGATCCCARTTTATGATTTATATTACCTACCGTTCCATTGATCGGAGCAACAACATTCTTATATCCAAGGGTTGCCTTATCCGATCTGGCTTGATCGGCACTTTGAATTGCAGCGGTAACGTAATAATCACGATCTTTAGTGGAAACAGCGCCTTGATTATTTAAAAATATATATCGCTCAGCATTAACCAAATCCTTGCGGGCCTCCGCTGCAGAAGAATCAGCGGTTGCTTTTTGTTGAATCTGATCAAGGGTAAATAAAGGAGCMCCTTTTTTAACTTTTTGACCTTCATACATGGGCATTGCAATTATTCTTCCGTCAATCTCCGCCGCCAGGGGAACATTATTTATGGATTCCAGTGTACTTTGATAGGTTGCTTGATCATCAAAGCGCTTGCTGCTGGGGTAGATCAAATTAAATTTGGGTTTTTGGGGTGGCAGTGGTTTTTGCATGCCACATCCAGTGAAAATAATTAATGGAATAAGGCCCAGGAAGGATAATACTTTATTACAAGACATTTTGTTTGCTAATGCTTTTTTTGTCAATAATTTTGTTGTCAATGGTTTTGTTGTCAATGGTTTGCTGGCAGTATGTATCCCCACGGTTCTTTACGCGTTTAGWYCCAATYTAAGTGAWGWTGCAGCGAAGGTCAACCARTTGGGGTACATAGGGATTTCCGCTCGCGAACAGGTCGTGCTTTAACAGCGCTGCCATTGCGAAGGTTCAATAAATTACTGTTAATTAAYCTGCTACCAGCCCCCAGCCCCCACAACACTGGGTAGCAGTTATTTTGCAAGGCGCCCAAGCGCACCGGCAGCTTAATTGCCACAGCGGCCGAGGGTGAAAGTTCAAGTTTTTGCCTCAATTCAGCTGGCAACTGATTKGCATTACCCAGCACATAAACAAAACTTTGACCAGCGCTTTGCACAACCGCTGAAAAGGGCACAGCCAATTGCTTCTGCCTAGMAAATTCCACCTGGGTACGCACCCGCTCACCAGTGCGCAATTTACCCTCAGGGTTTAGAAATTCAGCCTTTACTAATATACCTTGACTTCCACTATTAACGGAGGGGCTAACAAAGCTAACGATACCTTTTGCTAAAACTTTTGCATCGCTTGTATCCCTTAGCCAAACGGGTAARCCAAGTTTGATCCGCCCGCTTAAATTKGAYGGTATTTCAATGCGAGTTAACAGCAAATCATTTCGTGTAATTGTTGTAAATGGATCACCTTCTTTCACCACATCACCAACTTTTACCAATAGATCACCCACTTGGCCAGCGATGGGCGCTGCCACAACTTTGTCTGATAGGCGCGAACGGGCCGCCTCAAGTTCGGCTTTGGCAGCTGCTACACCATCTAAGGATGCTTTGAAACTTGCCTGCTGRGCTAAAAACTGGGCCCGATAGCCRTCTAATTCCTGGGCACTGCTCGCCCCTTGGCCCTTTAGGTAGTTGTAACGCTGGTAATTTGATTTGTCTTTTTCAAGTTTTGCCCTTACCTCAGCCACCTGGGCATTACTGCGGGCTAAATCGGCTTGGGCTTGCTGCACATCGGCGGTGCGTTCCCTCACYCGCAAACGCAATAATTCTTGCCCCTCCTGCACATTTTGCCCCGGCTGTACAAGCCGGGCCTGCACCCTGCCACTACTAACGGCTGCCATCTTCACTTCAGCAACAGCTTCCAAAGTGCTGGTGTAATCCCCGAGGTCTTGAAAAGTRGCTGGTTTCACCTGCAAGGTTGAAACAGGTAGCGGTTTTTTGCTTGGCTCCTTAGGGCTACATCCTGTAAGGGGGAGCSCCAACAGCATTAGCCCTGCAAGCAGTTGGCGCACAAGAATGATTCGGATGGCCTAAGCCTGCCATCTTTTGATGAAGAACGGCAAAGTATCCCCATGGATTTATTTAGCCACCAACGGGATCAGCAGTTGCAACGGCAAGCGCCCCTGGCGGAACGCCTGCGGCCCCAGTGCCTCAGCGACTTTATTGGACAAGAGGAAATCMTTGGTCCCGGCTGCCTATTGCGACGCGCTATCGAGGCAGATCGATTGGGCAGCATAATTTTGCATGGACCACCAGGCACCGGTAAAACAAGCCTGGCTCGAATTATTGCCAACAGCAGCCGCTGCTATTTCAGCAGCCTAAATGCGGTGTTAGCGGGCGTTCGTGAATTAAGGGAGGCGGTTGAACAGGCCCAGGAGAAACTTGGCCGCCATGGATTACGCACCTTGTTATTTATTGATGAGGTGCACCGATTTAATAAGTCCCAACAGGATGCACTCTTACCCTGGGTTGAGAATGGAACAGTAACTTTAATTGGTGCCACAACGGAAAATCCATTTTTTGAAGTTAAYAAAGCRCTATTAAGTAGATCAAGATTATTTCGGCTAGAACCATTGAGCCGAGTTCACCTAGAGTTGATGCTACAGCGGGCCATCGATGACAAAGAGAATGGATATGGATCTAAAAGTATTCAAATTAGCGCCGATGCTCGCCAGCATTTAGTTGCCGTGGCCGGTGGTGATGCCCGCAGCTTACTTAATGCTTTGGAGTTAGCCGTTGAAAGCAGCCAGGCAAATAATGAAGGCATTATAGAAATTAATTTAAGCGTTGCTGAACAATCAATTCAACAACAAGCGGTTTTATACGACAAACAAGGTGATGCTCATTTTGACACCATTAGCGCATTCATTAAATCAATTCGTGGCAGTGATCCAGATGCAGCTCTATTTTGGTTGGCGCGTATGGTGAAGGCTGGTGAAGATTCTCGATTTATTTTTCGTCGCTTATTAATAGCAGCCGCGGAAGACATTGGCCTTGCAGATCCTCAAGCTATGGTTGTAGTTGAAGCCTGTGCTTCAGCATTTGATCGCATCGGCTTACCTGAGGGTRTCTATCCGTTAGTGCAAGCTACTCTTTACCTTGCMAATACAARCAAAAGCAACAGCRCTAAAGCATATTTTGATGCTTTCAATAGTTTGGTGCAGGAGCGGGCCCAAGAAATACCGGCGCATCTACGGGATCCCAACAGGGATGGAGCAGCCTTTGGTGATGGAGAGAATTATTTATATCCTCATAACTACTCAAATAATTGGGTRGCTCAGCAATATCTTCCAAGCTCCCTACAAGGTGARATGTTTTATARGCCRGGMATYATTGGCTGGGAGGGTGAGCGGCTTAAGCAACAGCAGCAACACCGCTATGCCCAACTRTTACAAMATCGTTTTTGGCAGCGAATTAGCCTGCAGCCCCGGCATAGGGTTTTGATCTGCAATTGCCCMTCRATYMATTGGGCATTGCCTGTAATCATGGCAACAAMTGAAGGCYTGGTTTRTTTACAGGTAGAAGATCAGCTGTTAGCAAAAAGGCTWGAAACACAATTACAGCTATTTGATAATCTRCAAAAACCATCCATCCACCAAGCAAATCCCCTGAAGCTTGCAAAATTACAAATTCAAACAGGTGGGAGGTTTGATCACATCATCACTCATAATCCGCTAAATAACGCAAATCMAAGTGATCGYCACAAATGGCTTAAACAACTTGATTTATTGGTAACYSAAACAGGTCGCATCGATCTACTCTTTAGTTACGGGAAATGYGGTCCSTTTRGTTTATTGCCAGAGGAGGATTTAAAATCAGCRAATAGGGAAGCTAACTRCGCAACCACSAACCYAWCTRAATCAGAAGAAGAGTGGTTATTACTKCAAGATTGGGGRCAAGYYGCTAAAACTGAGCTTGAGAATTCTGCTTGGCATATTTCAGAGGAGTATTGGCAGGAAAMRATTTTARTTTCGATCACATCCAGCTGGCTAGAGCGYTGGTTCAGCAAGAAGAGTAGCTATCGCCAATGGTGGCTTGCAAACTTTTCAATTGATTTRTTTACTGAGCTAGAGAATTACTACCGGCAACGGTTAGGAAACCAGTTTGTGCAACYTTTRCAACATCATCATCTAATTGGCCATAAAAAAACCCCGCYTAATGGCGGGGTTAATTGAGTAAARSTAAYTAAYTGATCACCAGAGGCCGCGAACGGCRCCRGCTGCWGMMGRCCTGCCGGCAGTGGCCTTGTCAAGAATTTGATTAGCCTGAATGCAGGCGGGCAGGAACACATACCAAGAAAGCAGTGAGCTGCACTGAGCTGCACCCTTGCACTTGCCTTTAGCACAGATGTTCTGCTTACCGTCGAAGGTGGTGCAGGTGTCGGCTAAACGGAAGTCAACGGGCAAGTTCTTCATGATCSCAGCGGAAGACAGCTTGCCGTCTACAGAAGCGAGGATGATTGCGGAACGCAGRCCTTGAACTGCAGTTGCYTTCTGGGCCCAGTARGGGAAGTAGCTGCGGGTTTGATCCTGCAGGAACTTAAYGCCGTYTTTGGAGTAGAGGTAGCGGGTAACACCAACTACATCAACGTTGTAGGTTTTGGAAAGACCAGCTTGAACTTCTTTGGCKGTCCAGCCAGAAGCAGCTAAACCWGAAGAGAGRCCGCGCTCRCCGGAGTARGCGTCTTTCGACTTCAGGAAGTYGTTGAAATCAGAGAATTTGGTGGTCCAAACGGCTGCACCTGAGTTCCAACGCACAGGGGAAGGCTGAGCGGAAACAGGCAGAGCGGAGGCGGAGATGGCAGCGCCGGCAAGAAGGCCAGCAGCAATGCGCTTCAGCATGGGGAGCAGAGCGAAACACGTCGTTCTTAATTTAGCTTCAAAAAGAAAATTAGCCAACCCCATCCGTAAACCCCAACAAAGTTATTTGCGATAGCCATCAACGGAGGGATCGATCATTGCTACCCAACCAAGCGGGCAGATCAGCCTTTCCCCCTCAAGCCGAAATGACTTGGGGGCTCCCTCCCCTCGGCAGGCAACACCTCKGGTGCCGTTGCTGGTAATTCGAACCTCAGCCTGATAGTGCTCTCGGGCCCGCCGCGGCCGCAAACTAAAAACGGCATTRTCCGTAGACACTTCTAGCTTTGCCTCAAGCCCCGGCGGAATTTCGATGCCGAGCACATCAAGAAATGGAGTGAACCCACCCCAGTAATGCCTGGTGATCTCACCACCCACAAATCTACTCATTAAGGCCGCAGCCTCTTGACGAACCTCCTGAAGCGATTCTTGGGCCTCTAAACCAGACAACGTGGTGTCTGCGCTGCTGCGGGCCACTGGCGGMGGTAGTAAAGGCAGGCGCAGCAACCCAGCCATTCCCACCAAGCTCAACAACAAAATCAGTACAACCTTGCTGGTGCGTGGCATAGCTGGGGCAGAAGTGCTCTGAAACTAGCTGCAATCCAGATATTCCAGGCTAGGTGAATTATCACCACTCCAGCCAAGAAACCACTGTTCTGCTCCAAAGGAAAGGCAGTGCACCTGCACTGGCCACCACACACCAGTGGGCAAATGCATGGCCCTTGGCTGCTTGCTTTCCATCCACCAATGCCCCAGCTCTAGGGAAATGCTGCTGCGTCTTTGTTTGATCAAAGCCTCCTTAGCCACCCAACTGCGCAACACCGCCCCCTGCAGTTCAGAAGCGCTTAAGCAACTCAACTGTTGCTGCTCTTGCAAGGGGAAAAACCTCTGCAACAAAGCTTGTGCCGCAAGCGGGCGATTGGCTCGCTCCAAATCAACACCCACTGCTTGTGGCGACCAACCAAGCAAAAGCCTTTGTCCGCTATGGCTCCAACTAACCGTGCCCCATTCCTCCCCTAGGTGGGGAGCTTGCCCCGGGGGGGCGGTTAAAGGCACTGCCATTGGTTTGCAACCAAGCCAATGGGCCAGCCATTGGCGCACCAGGAACCTGCTGCGCAAAAAATTCTCTTGCCTTGCTGCAGGGAGGGATCTGGCCCATTCCAACTCTTKGGAAGTGGTGCCATCCATTAGTTCCCYAGGGGCAAGTTTTCCCAGGTCACCCCAGCCCCAGCGCGACTGCCTAAGCTCCCGTGGGACCAAACCTGCAGCCATGGCACTTCAAATAGGCGATCTTGCACCCAGCTTCACCCTTCCAGATGAGAGCGGCCAAATGGTGAGCCTTGAGGCCCAACGCGGCAGCAGGGTTGTTTTGTATTTTTATCCAAAAGACGAYACYCCTGGTTGCACCAAAGAGGCCTGCAATTTCCGCGACCAGTGGAGTGTGTTTRAAAGCAATGGCATCAAAGTATTTGGAATCAGTAARGATGGCGCCAAAAGCCATGGCAAATTTATTGAAAAATACGACTTGCCCTTTACTTTATTRAGYGATGAAGAGCCATGTCCCGTTGCCACTGCCTACGAAAGTTATGGTCTTAAAAAGTTCATGGGTCGTGAATATATGGGCATGATGCGCCACACCTTTGTTATCGATGCTGATGGCAAACTTGAAAAGATTTACACAAAAGTGAAAGCCGAAACAATGGCATCCACAATCCTCAGCGACTTGGAAATTCAGCCTTGATTTCAGCAAGGGCCTCCAGGGCGAGATTTGGCGCCCATTGAGGTTTCAGCCCAGCTGCTGCAAGCAACGGCAGCAGCWGCTCCCCATCTCCACCGGTTAGCCAAATGGCGGCCCCTTCCCAGCCTTTGGGTAGATCCTTAGCGGCAMAAAYAAGCGCAGCTGCCATTCCATTCAGCACCCCTGCTTKCATGGCCTCTTTTGTGGTGTGGGGCCAAGCTTCTGTTATTTCAAGCTTGRTAACGGCTGGCAGGCCAGCAGTGGCCTGGTGGAGGGAGCTCAGTTGCAAAGCAGCACCAGCCATTATTCGCCCACCACAAAAATTGCCGTTGCGATCAACCAACGTGAAACTCACCGCGGTGCCAGCATCAACCACCAACACTGCMGTTGARCTGCGCTGCCAGGCCCCCCAGCCCACCAGGGCTCGATCAACACCCAAMCCAGCTTGCTGCTGCTTGAGGGGCACATCAGCAGCCGAAATTTGGCAGCCGCGCCAAGCTTCAAGCGGCTTCGGCACCAGGCCCACAGCGGCCCAATGCTGAGCTGGTTGCTGCTGAAATTGCCGTAAACCCTCCCCCGGGCTGGTGTGCCAAGAGCTGCCSCCWTGCAACCAATGCCAACGGCTGTTGCCAATCAATAACAACCGCTCCATCGTTTTTAGATGCCAGCACCTTCAAGCATTGATTCCTGTAGGTGAAGCCCACATTCCTGCTGCTTGCCCGCGAATCGACTGCCCCTRCCTTGGCCACCATCTGGCCCACTGGAATGCCAATCGCCAACGCTGCTGTAGCCCTTTTCAAATAGGGGATGGGCAGGTAATGAATGCTGCTGCATGTAGTAGTACACGTCGCGGCTTGTCCATWGCAAWAGGGGGCGCAAACTCCAGCAACCCCGCACCAACTCAAGGGGTGCCATGGTTGCCCTGTGATCCGTTTGGCGCGCCCTAACCCCACTGGCCCAGCAGCTCACTTGCTTAGCCAGCAAAGCTTGGTCWAGGGGCTCCACCTTGCGCAAGCGGTGGTAGGTGGCCAGCGCACCGGGCTCTTCGCTCTCCCATAGTTTGCCCATTAGGGC
Organism: Synechococcus lacustris str. Tous; assembly: GCF_003011125.1. GTDB lineage: Bacteria > Cyanobacteriota > Cyanobacteriia > PCC-6307 > Cyanobiaceae > Synechococcus_D > Synechococcus_D lacustris. The sequence continues at coordinate 28,196 of NZ_PXVC01000002.1, forward strand.
CTCCATSCGCGCAGCGCTCATGGCAGGTTGCACCACCTCAAGATTCAGCTGCAGTAAATCCTTAAGGGTTTCGGCGTAGTCATAGGTTTCAGGCGGTAGGTAGCCGGTATCCACCCAGAAAACGGGAATATCGGGCTGCAATTGATGGGCRAGATGCAGCAAMACCGCCGATTGAATGCCAAAACTGGTGGTGAGGGCAAACCCAGAGGAAAATTTCTGCAARCCCCATTGCAATTGGGCAGGGGCATCAAGCCCAGCAAGTTGGGCTTGGCAGGCATCCAGCTCAACTTCAATTTCGAGCGTTGAACGCCCCATTCAGCAAATATCAACCAAACGCATCTTCGCGCTTAACCCCGTAGCCTGGCCATAAATCGGAGGTTGTGGTGCTGGCGCCGATTGTGATAGTTGGTGGGGGCTTTGGTGGCCTTTACACCGCTTTGGAATTGGCAAAGCGTCCAAACCATCCGCCACTTCTCTTAATAGAACCCAACGGCCGCTTCATATTTTTGCCGTTTCTCTACGAACTACTGAGTGGCGAACTAGCCCAATGGCAGCTAGCTCCTCGCTACGACAATCTGCTGGCCGGCCATGGCATCGGCTGGTTAAAAGATCGTGTGAGCCAAATAAACCCAGAAACTTCAAAGCTCTACACAGCTGGCGGCAAGGAAATCAGCTACAGCCGTGTGGTGATAGCAACTGGAGCAACCCCTTTCGGATTTGGTGTGCCTGGGGTGCAGGCCCACACCCAGGGTTTTCACAGCCTTAGCGATGTGGAACGCTTGCAGGCGCTAATAAAGCAACTAAAAAATCAACCCCAACCGCTCCAAAAAATAGCTGTGGTGGGGGCTGGCCCCTGTGGGGTGGAATTGGCCTGCAAACTTGCAGACCTATTGCAGGGGGCTGCAGTGGTGGAACTGCTTGAAAAGGGGCCCCAATGCTTGCCCAATGCCAAGGCCTTCAACCGCAACCAGGCGCTACAGGCCCTACAACGCCGCGATGTGCGCCTGCGCTGCCATTGCCAGGTGCTGATGGTGGCTGCCAATGAACTGCAGCTACAGCAAGAGGGGGCAGACCTACCCGAAAAACTCACCACTGCAGCTGTGATTTGGACTGCTGGTCAAATAAGCAAACCWCCTGATGGCGCGTTTGCAAAACAAACCAATGGCAAGCTGATTTGCTTGGCAAACCTGCAGGTGCAGGGCCACCCAGAGATTTTCAGCCTTGGGGACGGTGCCTCTGTGCCCCACGATCCCCCCTTGCCGGCCACGGCCCAGGTGGCCTTTCAGCAGGCGCCAGTTGTTGCCCGCAATGTGATGCATTCCCTCGCTGCTGAACCCCTGGAGGATTTTGCTTGGAGCGACCTAGGTGAAATGCTCAGCCTTGGGGTGGGGGAAGCAAGCATCACTGGAATGGGCATAACCCTTGCGGGTCCATTAGCCCAGCAGATGCGCCGATGGGCTTATCTCACCCGCCTTCCCGGTGAACAACTTCCCCTAAAAGTKGCCGCTGGCTGGCTAGGTGAATTAGCCGGATTTAGCTAGCCAAATTTTCCAGGCGTTCCTGCAGGGCAGCTGCYGTATCAGCCCAGTTAAATWGGGYCGCTCGCTCCAGGCCAGCCCTAGCCAATTGGCGAAATAGTTCAGCGTCGCTGAAAATTTGAGCCATGGCAGCTGCCATTTCAGCTAGATCGATCGGATTAAAAGGCAAGGCGGCTGGTCCCACCACCTCAGGAAGAGCCCCTGCCGTTGAAGCCAAAACGGGGGTACCGCAGGCCATGGCTTCTAGGGCTGGCAAACCAAAACCCTCCCACAARCTTGGAATAACCAATGCAGTGGCCCGATTGAGCAACTCAAGCCGTTCTGTGTCACTTACCCATGGGGTCCAACGGCAACGCTGGCTGATGTTCAAGTCAAGGGCCAGCTGTTGCAGCTTGGGGGTGTAGCGRCGATCGTGGGGACCCACAAAGTGAAGCAACTGCTCGGGGTTAGTGAGGCGSGCAAAAGCGCGTAACAAACGGGCCAAATTTTTATGGGGATCATGGCGGCCAAGCACTAGTAGGAATGGTTGGCGTTGCAATGCCATCGGCCTCAGTAGGCCTTGAGAAAAGCCCAAGCGCAGCACTGATAACTGCCGCAGGGGAACTCTCAAGCGGCCGTGCACCTCCCTTGCTGTTGCCTCTGAATTGCACAACACATGGCGGGCCCGGTGCAACACCAAAGGCACGTATGCCARGTGATAAGCCAAAAGTGGCGAGGGCTGGGGGTAGCGCAGGGGCAATAAATCATGGGCTAGAACCACCGTTGGCACCCCAACTGCCAACGGTGCCTCAGGCAAAGGGGATAGCAGTAGGGGTGCGCCACTAGCTCTCCAGAGCTGRGGCAATTGCAATTGGGTCCAGAGCAGTCGCCGCAGATGGCCCCWCGAGCCATGGCTGGGGGAAAGCCCTTTAGGCCAAACGGCTGGAAACTTTCCCGGCTCGAGGGCAGCGGCCAGATCCCTTGCCACAACTCCAATTCCCGTGGGCTTTTCACCCAAATAACTGCCGTTGAACAGCGCTAGGGGAGTGCTCATCGTTGCCAGCCTGTCATAGGTATGGTGCGAGGTGGGGGGCTTGTGCCAGCATCAAAGCGCGTACTTCCTATGCATATGGCGCTTCAACTCGGCGACACCGTTCCCAATTTCACCCAAGATTCCCAGCTGGGATCCATCAATCTCTACGACTTTGCAGAGGGCAGCTGGGTGGTGCTGTTTTCGCACCCTGCCGACTACACCCCTGTTTGCACCACCGAATTGGGTGAGGTGGCAAAACTGAGGCCTGAGTGGGAGAAGCGCAATGTAAAAACGATCGCCCTAAGTGTTGATTCCGCCGAAAGCCATAAGGGCTGGATTGGTGATATCAACGAAACCCAATGCACCTTGGTGGATTACCCCATCCTTGCCGACGCCGATAAAAGCGTTAGCGATCTATATGGAATGATCCATCCAAATGCGCTCAACAACCTCACAGTTAGGTCGGTTTTTATYATCGACCCAAACAAAAAACTACGTTTRCAAATCACCTATCCCGCCAGTACTGGCCGCAATTTCCAAGAGATCCTGMGGGTGATTGATTCGCTCCAACTCACCGACAATCATCAGGTGGCCACACCTGTTAATTGGTGCGATGGCGACGACTGCGTAGTGGTRCCTTCAATCCCWACTGAGGAAGCAAGGGCCAAATTCCCTAAGGGCGTAACMGAGATCAAGCCCTACCTGCGCACTACCCCYCAACCCAAYCGCTGAGATGGGCCTAACGGTGCTGGGCCTAATGAGTGGCACCAGCGCCGATGGGGTTGATGGTGTGCTGGTGCGCTTCTGGGGCCGCGTCAACAAACCGCAATGGCAGCTGCTAAGCAGTGGCCATCACCCCTACCCAATAGAGCTACAAGAGCAAATAATCGCTGCTGGGCAGGGGCAACCCCTCTCAGCAGCTTCTTTTTTGCAACTTGAACAGGAAATTACAAACGCCCAGGCGATTTGCGCCCGCTTAACCGACCCTTCAAGCCGGGCTCAACTGCTGGGCTGCCATGGGCAAACCCTTTGGCATCAACCTCCCCAGGGGGAATGCCTGGGGGCCAGCTGGCAATGCCTTAATGCACCGAGGTTGGCGGAAATCCTTCAACGGCCGGTGGTGAGCAATTTCCGTGCTGCCGATTTAGCCCGTGGAGGCCATGGCGCCCCATTGGTGCCAACTACAGACAGGGCATTAATTCCAAGCATTGGCGGTTGGCGCGGCGTATTRAATCTTGGCGGGATTGCAAATATCACCCTGCTGCCGCCGGCCCAGGGGCCCGATCAAGCCATGGCGCTGCAGGGTTGGGATTGCGGCCCGGCAAACAGCCTGATCGACCTGGCTGTTCAATTTTTTAGCTGCGGYGCCAAAAACTACGACAGCGATGGCAGTTGGGCCCTAGCAGGTGAAGTGTGTGAACCCCTAGTGCAGGAATGGYTAACGGAGCCCTACTTCAMACAGCCWCCACCAAAGTCCACAGGCAGAGAACTTTTTGGCCGCCAAAATTTRGAGCAACGGCTTAAACAACTTGAACAAGTGGGGGTGAGCGCCGCTGAAGACGTAATCGCCACCCTCACAGCCTTCAGCGCTGCAGCTGTGGCCGCTGATCTGGGAAGGGGGGTSAAGCCATTGGAGCTGYTGGTTTCCGGTGGAGGTTGCCGCAATCAAGCCTTGATGTTGCAACTGCAAAAGCGCTGCCCTGGAGTGTGGGTAAGACCGCTAGCAGAGCTGGGCATCCCCCATCARCAGAGGGAGGCGCTTGCCTTTGCTCTATTGGCTTGGTGGCAGCAGCGGGGTGTAGCAGCGGGCTTGCCATCGGTTACGGGTGCTAGCCGCCAGGGGCCATTGGGGGTACTTGTGCACCCCTAAGGCGAATTCGCCTGGGTCTTCCCCGCAGCCGTGGTGCTGGTGCCTGCTGCTGGCGTTCCAGCTGGCTGCGCAGAAGCTCACTGTTGCTTTGGCGGGGTTGGCGCCGCTCTAACCCCTGCTGGATCAAAACCTTGGCCATGTTGCTAACCGTGCGGCTATCGGCCTCCGCCGCGGCAGCAAGGCTCTCCCATAGGCCCTCAGGCAAAACCACCTGAATGCGGGGGGACTTGGATTTTCCACTRCTGGAGGCTTGGCGGGTGGCCACAGGAAGGAACCCAATGTCTGCGACACTCACCAGTGTAGTAAGAGTGTCATGGGTAGTATCCCACACTATAGTTGGGTTTCGCTTTTCATCCAGAGGCATGTCCGCCCATGGCCCCATCCCCCCAAAAGAGCGATGTGCTGGTATCTGCCGTAATCAGCACCTACCTGCTCACCCACCTGCACCACGTGCTGCAAAAGGCCGAATACGGCGCCAACCAAGAGGGACGCAGCGCCATGGCCTGCAATTACGCCCAGCTGCGCAAAGTGCTTTGCCTTGATGCCCGCACCATGGAAGATGCCTCAGCGGTGGAAAGCCCCGAGGAAATGGCCGCATGAGATTSGYTCAAAAATGYCCCATTGATAAGCCCTACTAATCAACAATCGTTTTCCCCAGTTCCGATTGCTTTTCCCAAGGGCGCCATGGGCTTTTCCCCAGGGCAAAGGCAAAATGGCCTGTTCCTGGCAGTTAGCTGGGGAAATAACTGCCTCAAGCAGCTTTGCCCTTGACGGGGRGAGCCTGGGCGAGGCCGGCCCATAGCCCCCGAAGCAATCCCTAAAACAACTCARCCATGGCAATCGATCTCAGCCCTTAGATCGGGTAGACAGCATGGCGACCCCCAACTTTGACGAATCGCTTTTCCCGTGGCGTACTGGTGCACCTCTTGAGCCCAACCGTTGGTCCAGCGTTCCGCCACAACCTTGAAAGCAGAGGAATATCAGGTGAGTTTTCAAACGCCTCTYCCAGGTCCTCTTTTTGAGGCCATGGGCAAATTCATTGATCTACATCCCCAATGGGATCAGTACCGCCTGTTGCAAGCTGCCCTGGCTGGTTTTCTGTTGCAACAGGGWRAACACAAGAGCGAACAGCAAAGGGAACTCACACGCCGCTATGTGGGCTGCATGTTTGGCAGCCTCAACCAGCTTTAGTTTGCCCTTGGCAAGGGTTTTGGATTTTCTTTTTGATTTGGTTTTGCTATCGGTTCTGAAATGCGCATTGGTTTTTGGCTATCCCCTTGGGCCCAACTAAAGAAAAGCCAATAGCTCACTATGGCTAAACCAGCTGCTACCACAAGGGCAGTTACCTGTTCCAAGCGCTTGAGCATCGATGCCACTGCTTTCAGCAGCCAAAGGAAGTTAAGGGAGTCTGCCTTGCCCCGCGCTTGGTAAGGTCTGCCCATTGGTGAACAGGCAATGCTGAGGCTGGAGAGGGTCTGCAAGATCTATCCCACCGGCGAGGTGCTGCGGGATGTGACCTGGGAGGTAAAAGCCGGCGACAGGATCGGCCTAGTTGGTGTGAATGGAGCTGGCAAATCAACCCAGCTGCGCATCATTGCCGGTTTAGAAGAACCAACCAGCGGCTCAGTTATCAAACAGGGTGATCCCCGTATCGTTTATTTACAGCAGGAATTTGATGTAAATCTGCACCGCACCGTGAGGCAAGAGCTTTTTCAAGCCTTTGGCGAGGCCGCAGAAGTACTGAACGAACAAAGTGCCGTGGAGCAGGCTATGGCCTCCGAGGCGGCGGCCGAATGCCCCGTGCATTTGGATGAGTTRATCGAAAAGTTGGGCGCTTTGCAAAACCGTTTTGAGGCCCTCCACGGCTATGAACTSGRTGCGCGCATAGATAAGTTGTTACCTACGATTGGGTTTAGCGCCGCTGGAGCAGAAGCGCTTGTGGGCGACTACTCGGGCGGCTGGCAGATGCGTATTGCCCTTGGCAAAATCCTATTACAAGAGCCCGATCTGCTGCTGCTTGATGAACCCACAAACCACCTTGATGTTGAAACGATTCAATGGCTTGAAAACTATTTACGCGAGCAAACTGTTCCCCAGGTAGTTATTAGCCACGACCGTGCTTTTCTYGACCGTGTATGCAATCAAATTGTTGAAACAGAGCGGGGGGTTTCCCGCTGTTATTTGGGTAATTACAGCGAGCACCTAGAGCAAAAACGCCTAGGGCTAGAGGCAAGCCAATCCGCCTTTGAACGCCAACAAAAAGAACTGGCGAGTCAACAGGCATACATCGATCGATTTAGGGCCAGCGCCACCAGATCAACCCAGGCAAAAAGCCGCGAAAAGTTACTTGAAAAGGTAGATCGACTTGATGCACCAATTGAGGGCGTTAGTGGCCCMCGCTTCCAATTTCCCCCCGCYCCCCGCAGCGGCCGTCAAATTGCCGTTATCGAGGATCTCAGCCACAGCTATGGSAACAATATTTTGTTTCTTGGCGCAAACCTTGAGGTGGAGCGGGGGGATCGCATCGCCTTTGTGGGCCCCAATGGCGCAGGCAAGTCCACCCTGCTGCGCTTGGTTATGGGCAGCGAGAAACCGGATGAGGGTTCAGCTCGTTTAGGTGAGCACAAYGTGATTGCCGGCTATTTCGAGCAAAACCAAGCAGAAGCCCTTGATCTCACCAAAACCGTTATCGACACGCTGTTTRAGGCAGTTCCAGATTGGACCCAAACCCAAGTGAGATCCTTGCTTGGAAGCTTTTGCTTTAGCAATGAGGCGGTATTCAAAGAGGTGGGCAAGCTTTCCGGTGGAGAGAAAGCGCGCCTCGCCCTGGCCTTAATGCTGCTGAGTCCCTGCAATCTGCTCGTGCTAGATGAGCCCACCAACCACCTGGATATTCCCGCCAAACAAATGCTGGAATCAGCCTTGCAGGAATACGAAGGCGCAGCTCTGATCGTTAGCCACGACCGCTATTTCCTYGCCCAGGTTGCCAACAAGATTGTTGAGATAAAAGATGGGGARTTACTGCTCTATCGAGGCGACTACGCCTACTACCAACAGAAAAAGCAAGAGGAGCTCGAACTACTGCAAACCAGCGAAGCGGAGGCTGAGAAAGAAGCCAAAAGAGCCGCAAACCGGCTCAAACAAAAAAGCAAGGCCGAAAGCCGGCGCAAAAGACCAGGTTGAAAAGCAGTCAATTCCAAGTGGGGAAATGCCCACAGCAATAGGCGCCAAGGCGCCACACCTGGGGTGAGCAGTTGTGGTTTCACCAGCTGTGGAGGCTGCACTCAACAGGTATGGGGAAGAGTAAAAAATATGTGTTGCCCATGGGCTCTAGAGGTGCTCAATTGCAGTTGAAACAAAGTCTTTTTGGGACCATGGCCTCCCCTTTCGCCAGGACTCAACAGAAGCTGCGCAAGCAATGGGCTAGCGATGCCCAAATAGTTGAATGCCGCCTGATCCAAAACCTGGGGGAGATCCRCGGTTTAGCTGTGAAGCGAGGGGCCCTMAGCCGCTACAAATTCAACCTCGCCAGCGACACCCTCACCCTCACCCCAGTTTTAAAGGCTTTTTCCTGGGAGCGAGGTAGCACTTCAACACGCAACTTCACAGTTGCGTAGGCAACAAAACTCATTTTTGTAGACCAAGCWGATTGGTGTTCATACGCTGACTGAACCACCGCGAAGTACCCCCGCGTGACTCAGTTCAACCAAATCAACGCCAGCAATGGCCAAGCCTGGGATGCAGTGGAGGCTTATTTCCAATGCATCACCGAATGCTCCCTAGAAGATGGYGCCTGCGTTACCCGTTGCGTTGAGGATCTACGCGAAGGCGGAGAAAACTCAGAAACGCAAACCCCCTAGGCAGCCCAGCCGCGCAACCGACTGAAATAGTTCTTAAGATTTCCACAGTTGTGTTGAAACCATGGAGAACACCCTGGGGCTCAGCCTCGGCCAAAAATTCGAAATGGAACGTATCAGCCGTGCCATCGATTCTGAGGCAGATCCCACGGTGCTGCGCGGCATTGCCAAGCAGCTTTTAAACGCTTGGCAAACTCAAAAGGCTGCAACCTCTTGGGTAATAAAACAACAAATTTCCTCGGATTCCAACATCTAAACAAGCTAACAATTTATGGRGAGTAATTTAAARARAWTTATTTGTTCAAAGGYAACCAAATCGTTTTTTGATTTGGTTGATTTACTCCCCGAAACTCTTGCTTAATTGCATTAGCATCTTCATCGCGCCCTGCATATAACAGTTTATTTATTTGCGCCTGATTCCAGGCAATGGTTGCAGCCAGRGTAAGGGATTGAGATAGTTTCAAACGCTTTTCCAAGGCTGCTTTTGAGCTTTRGAAACATTAATCCRRAATTTGTATTTCTAAGGCTTAAGGCTTTGAGCCATTTCAAYTGGCACAAGGGAAAAGGAAATGGTTTTACCATCACGCTGAGCCTGCACCAGAAGYRGTTGCCCCACTCCTGTTGCCTCTACTGCTTTTAGGAATTGGGAAGGGTCTTTAATTACAAGCCCCGCTGCCTTCGTAATCAAATCACCGGTTTGCAAACCCGCTCGAGCCGCTGGCCCACCCGGCAGTAGCGAGGCAACCCTGGCGCCCCGTGGATCRGCTTGAAGCACTAAACCAACCATGGCATGGCTAGCCCTGCCGTTTTTAATGATTTGATCTGCAATATTTCGGGCCCGATTTATCGGTATGGAAAAGCCCAATCCAGCCCCTGGGCCAGAGCGAACCAGTGCATTTATTCCCACCACTTCACCATCGGCGTTCAGCAGCGGCCCCCCTGAATTACCTGGGTTTATTGCTGCGTCAGTTTGAATTAAATCAAGCCTTTTATCTGTAATTCCAAGTTTGCTGGCATTRCGATTTGTGCTGCTAATAATCCCYAACGTAACCGTGTTATCWAGTCCAAACGGATTACCAACGGCGATTGCCCAATCACCCACCTGCACMGCATCGGAATTACCAAGGGGGGCTACGGGCAACCGCGAACCTGAGCTAACCCTCACAACGGCAAGATCGGTGATCGGATCGCTACCAACAACGGCCCCCTCCAAGCTGCGGCCATCAACCAGCACCACCGTTACGCGGCTACTGCCATCAACCACATGGGCGTTGGTGAGGATCAAGCCTTCTGGTTGAAAAATAACCCCTGTCCCTTGGCCCCTTTCGGTGCGCTGGCTTGGCATACCAATGCCTGGCACTCCAAAAAATTGCCGAAACAATGGATCCATCAACAGCATTTGGGGCATTCGCCCTGGGTTGCTAGTTACGGTGCGCTCGGTGTCGATTCGAACCACCGCGGGGCCAGCCCGGCGCACGGCATCAGCCACAAACGAACTGCGRCTTTGGGCAAGGGCAGCGCCGGGGCCGGAAATTAATGCCGATAACGCCAGTATTAATAGGGGCTTAGCCAAGGTCATGCCGCAGTTGCAAACCAACTCCCATAATGGTTGTAATCARATTGGTAGCAAGGTGAATCAGCTTTTCCCATTGCTATACCTCRGCTGCATGGTTGTTCTTCTCTGGCAGGCCTTTCGCGTTATGGGCAAGGGCTTCATCAGCTCCCRGAAACAACCACAAATAACTATTCATCCTGAGATGCTTGATAAAAATGGCAATCTCACCACAGAAGAGCTGCTTACCGTGCGCTTCAGCGGAGATAACGAACCGCTTCGGGCCGACGATCGCGCAAGCTAGTAGAAACAGATAACCAAGAACCGATGCAAGCCGGAGCAACTCAGGTGGATCAGCGCACAAAAGTAGTGGCAGCCGTTCTTAAGGCGATAAAGCTACCGCCCAGATTTCGRCTGCACATGGTGAAAGACGACCCCGTGCGTTTAGAGCTAACCATTACCCCCGCCTACGGCAAAGATCCAATCTTGGTGGGCTTAGTGGAATCCCAAGATCTGGTAGCCAGAAGGGACAGGGAAGGKCGCATCCCCCGCGACCTGCAGGGCACMTGGGATTGGACCGTCCGCCACGGCAAGGTGTCTACGGGTGGCTGGAATCCTTACTTAAAGGAAGCCCTGCAAACAATGTTTGAAACAGGCCTTCCGGCGATTGTGTTTGAAGAAACCACCGGCGAGCCATATCACCCGGTGGATGGCGCCCGTCACGTTCGCTAAGCATTACGAGCAATTGAAACAGCCTGCAACGAACTAGGGACGCCGCAGCAAATTGGGGCTAAAACGGAATGACCATGAACTTCGGTTTTTCTTYATGTTYYCCTCCATGTCCCTKGCGGGGCCATTTATTCGCTTACTTGCGGCCATGGGTTTTATCAGTTCAGCCCTACTGGCCCTGCTCATAACCCTTTCGGCTTAGGAGCAGCTGGGCCCTGATCTTGCGATCAAGGATTGCCGCCGTTGCAGGAAAGGTAATCAAATTGGCCACAAAAACAGGCCAATCGCGGTTCAGCCAGCCATAAATGCCCCAGCCCAGCACACCAAGRCTGAAAAGCAAATACATGCGCAGGGAAATCCCCCTGGTTTCATTGGTGCGCAACACCTTTAKTGCTTGGGGGAAGAAGCTGGCTGTGGTTAGGAGCGCGGAGCCATAACCCAAAAACTGCACGGCTCGATCTGTCATTTCGGGAACCGCAAGCAATTGTTAAGCGATAGTTCAGAACGGCGCCAATGTCAATTCCTGATATGCGCAAAAAGTGTTTCCGTGGATACTGTCAACTTTGCGCCAAGAAACGTTACAATTCACGCAGTTCACCCCTTYGCACCAATGTCCGACTCCCAGTCACGCTTCGGTTTTGTGAGCTTCGCTGAAACCTGGAATGGCCGTCTTGCCATGATGGGCTTCGTTATTGGCCTTGCTACAGAACTTCTAACCGGCCAAGGCATCCTGGCCCAAATCGGTTTAGGTTGATTCCCCGTAATCCAATTACGAATCAACATTTAAAAAGCWATTCCCCTAAGGGCCGCAAGGCCCTTTTTTAATGCGGGCAGCTAGATATGGTGATTGGGTTAATACAAGGTGCCATGGGGCTGTTCGTTCAAAACCGCCGTGATGGCTCAAGGATTCTCAGCAGTGCCATTGCAATTACCTTTGTGGGTCTTGTGCGCTGCAACACCACCTGGGGKCAGGTGGTGTTGGTATTAGGCAGCGCCGCCAGTGTTTGGTGTTGGCATTGTTACAAGCAACTGAAGCATTAATGGATCTACCCAGMTACTCCGTTCGTGAACTCAATGAAGCAATTGGGGTRCTGCTCGAACGTGCTTTTGCCCCCCGCTTTTTAATCGAAGCTGCAGTGCTGAAGCCTGTGCTCAAAAAGGGGCATCTTTGGTTCAGCCTTACGGATGGAGATGCCACGATCCAAGCGGTGGCATGGGCTTCCACTCTGCAACGCCTTAACTATTGCCCTGAAGATGGCGATGGGGTARTAGTTGTTGGCAAGTTGAATTTTTGGGTAGCAAGGGCCAACCTGAGTGTGCAGGTGCTCGATATCAGGCCCAGCCTCACTACGGTGCTGCGTCGATTTGAGGCTGTGAAAACGAAATTAACTGAGGAGGGCTTGCTTGCWCCCGAGCGCAAACGGGCGCTACCAGAATTTCCTAGTTGCATTGCCCTGCTCACGGCTGTGCCAAGTTCAGCCCTTGCCGATCTGCTGCGCACCGCCCAACAACGCTGGCCTGCGTGTGCCATCAGGGTAGTTGCCATACCTGTGCAAGGGGATCGGGAAGATGCAATCTGCGCTGTGTTTGAAAAACTTGAACAGCACTGGCAGCGGCTCGGAATTGAGGCATTGGTTTTGGCAAGGGGTGGCGGCAGCAGGGAGGATCTTGCCCTTTTTGACAGCGAAGCGTTAGCTCGCTGCCTAAGCCGGTGTCCGATTCCAACCATCACTGGAATCGGCCATGAAGAYGACATCACAGTTGCTGATTTAGTTGYTGATCAGCGGGCTGCAACACCCACTGCCGCCATCGTTGCCCTTTTGCCYGATCGAACCCATAAAGCCCAGCAGCTCCAACAGATGGGAATGCAATGGCGTTTGTATCCACAAAACCGCATGCTGAGATTATGGGAGGTACACCAGCAAAAAAAGCTAACCAAGCAATGCCAAAGCTTGATTGAGAGGCGTTTGGAGAAAAACCACTGGCAACTAAACAACCTGATCAACCTGCGGCAGGCGGTTTCCCCCCAGAGGCTTTTAAGCAGGGGCTATGCAATTCTCAAGGGAACAGATGGCAAGGTKATCCGCAGTGGAGAGGGGCTTAAAAGCGGCGACGCCTTAACAGCCCAATTAAGCGGTGGACAACTTGGGCTCACGGTAAAAAACTGGCTCAAACAACCATGAAAAAATCAAACCAGAAGCAACTCAGCTATGCCGAAGCGCAGGCTGCTTTAAATAAACTGATCGAAGCTTTGCAGAGCGAGCAAATCCCCCTGGAGGAGCTGCCGCAGCTCTATGCAGAGGCCCTGGAGCTAGAGAAGCACTGCCGGGGTGTGCTGGAGMAAGTTGTCCAAGACATCAAACAACTCGATCCCGATGGCTTTACAATCAGCGAGCTAACAAATCAGAATTACACCGATGGATAACAAATTAGCTCAAGATATAGATGTAAAAATAGATCTGGATACCGATGTAGTTATAAATACAACAAGTTCAARAACCAGCCCCCTAATTAATGGATCAAACCTAAGGCAAGTAATTTATTTTAGCCTCGCCTTAGCCGGGCTAGTGCTAACTCAGCAAGCGAATTGGCAATTCATCCAAACCTATGGAGGCTTTAAACTGGCTCAATTCGTAACGGATGCCGCGAGCAATGCGGCCGGCCAATCACTCAGCTGGGACCTAGCAATTGGTGCTACTGCAATTTTGATTTGGATGATTACAGAAAGCAAACGCATTGGGATGAAACACAGCCAATGGCCAATATTAATAAGTATTAGTGTTGCCTTTGCAGCTGGGGCACCCCTATTTCTTGCCCTGCGAGAAAGACACCTAAACAGAATAAAACAAGAAGAATCACTMGAAATCAATAGCTRAAAATCAATGAATAAATCAAAYAATATTCTTGATTTTCCAATAATTTCAGCAGCGCTGAAACGCGCCCAAAACCAAGGAGTGGCATGGGCAAAACAACTAAAACAAAAATACCCAAATAAATCACAGGATGAATTGAGCGAAACAGTAATCCAATCTGCGATGTGGCGAACAGCTGGCAGTGGAGCTGCATCAAGTATSGGCGGTGTAATTAGCCTTGCGGCGGGAGGGGGAGACCTCCTATATTTTTTATATGCTGAARTTGAATTAGCAGCAGCAATTTTATCAATTTTCGAATTCAATATTAGTGAAGAAAGYGAACAACCATTATTGCTTGCTGCTGTGTTGGGTTTAAGCGTTAATGAACTGCTGAGGCTTGTTGGTGGCAAGCTTGGTGAAAGAGCAATCAGCAGAGTATTAAGGCAAAAGGCACTAACAACTATCCTTAATAGAGGCGTGTGGAATATGGGCAGATTAATTCCACTCGGGGGGGCAATTTTAAGCGGGGGATTAAACGCCTTAATGATGCGCACAGCAGGTGTWGCACTAATTAAATTTGCGAAACGCCATCAACAACAACGGGGAAATTTTGAAACAATAGAAATCGCCGAAGTTATAGTATTGGACTAAGGAAGTTATGCTGTTGGATWKAAAGGCACATTTTTTGTAGACCTRGCCAGTGCAACGGTCCAGGCCATAGCAAAATAAAGAATCAAACCAAGTAACCACACCCAAAGGGTTAGCACAATTACCCCTCCCACCAAACCATAGGCAAAAAATCTGGAAGATAGCCAGATCAACAATCTCCCTAATAATGGGTTCAATAGGGTAAGTGGAGTTGCCACTAACACAGCACCAGACCAAAGCACCGCAAGGGGTGGTCGCCTGCGGGGCAAAAAACTAAGTAATACAATTATTCCCAAACATAAACCTAGCCAACTAAAAAATATTGAGGTGGCTGACCGTGCTGGAATTTGCCAAAATTCAGGCAACACTAAAGACCAACTGGCCAATGAAGACCAGATACTATGCCAAATCAACTTAAATGGTGTGGTGAGTTGATTRATTAATAACAAAAAAGAAAGCAATAATGCGCCAAATATTGCCTTTGACCGTTGCAGCAACAAATCMCTAAGGTGCCATTGCCAAGAATTACTAACTTGCGGCGAATCATGTAATCCCATCCAAAGGCGGTCATAACCACGCTGCAAAGAWAGGGTGGCATTACTAGCTGTTATCAATAGAGCYACTGCACCAACAACTCCAGCGGCCCTACCTTGCCGAATTAAGGTTTCTAAAATATCAGCAATTAATGCACTACTACCATCAGGTAAAACTTGTTCTGTAAAATCTATAATTTGCTTTAAGGCACCATCAGCCTGGCCAAATAACCTAGCTGCAATACCTAAACAAAGCAATAAAAATGGAAATATAGATTGAAGACTATGGAAAGCAAAGGCGGCACTTAGATCAACACAACCATGGCGATTCCACAAACGAATAACCAGTTTGGATTGCCTAATGRCAAGGCGTGAAAACTGCTTAAACATAGGAARCAAACCCATAAAAAAAGCCACCCGCTGTGGGGTGGCTAAGGAACAGATCTAAAKAGACCYATCTGATTTAAGGAAATTTTTACCTGGCATTGAGCTATTTTCGCGGGGGGCCACCCCCCAACTATCGTCGCCGCAGCAGCGTTTCACCTCCGAGTTCGAGATGGATCGGTGTGGTTCCACTGCGCCATGAACACCAGGATAGCTATTAGCTATTTCTAACTAATAACTTTCCCTCAAGGCTGAGCCCTGAGAACTGCATAGGTTAACAAAATCTAGTTTAACTAAAAACTAGAGRTAGCTCTGGAAACTTACATCTCAACCGAATTCAAACAATTCAGTATCTGCTGAGATTTTTATGGTCAAGCCCTCGGTCTATTAGTACTCCTCCGCTTCACGCATTACTGCGCTTCCACGTAGAGCCTATCAACGGGTGTTCTTCCCGTGACCTTACTGGCTTATGCCATGAGAACACTCATCTTGAGGTGGGCTTCCCACTTAGATGCTTTCAGCGGTTATCCACTCCGCACATGGCTACCCAGCGTTTACCGTTGGCACGATAACTGGTACACCAGAGGTGCGTTCCTCCCGGTCCTCTCGTACTAGGGAGAACTCCTCTCAATGTTCTTGCGCGTGCACCGGATATGGACCGAACTGTCTCACGACGTTCTGAACCCAGCTCGCGTACCGCTTTAATGGGCGAACAGCCCAACCCTTGGGACCKACTTCAGCCCCAGGTTGCGATGAGCCGACATCGAGGTGCCAAACCTCCCCGTCGATGTGRACTCTTGGGGGAGATMAGCCTGTTATCCCYAGRGTARCTTTTATCCGTTGAGCGAYGGCCCTTCCAYKCRGWACCRYCGGATCACTAARSCCGACTTTCGTCCCTGTTCGACTTGTTGGTCTCACAGTCAAGCTTGCTTCTGCTTTTGCACTCGTCGRMTGATTTCCAACCAGCCTGAGCAAACCTTTGCGCGCCTCCGTTACCTTTTAGGAGGCGACCGCCCCAGTCAAACTGCCCACCAGATAATGTCCTCTCCCCGGATAACGGGTGAAAGTTAGAATTCTAGCTCTGAAAGAGTGGTATCTCACCAGTGGCTCACATTAACCCGCAAGCTAATGATCAAAGCCTCCCACCTATCCTGCGCATTCAGAGCCCGAACACAATATCAAGCTACAGTAAAGCTTCATAGGGTCTTTCTGTCCAGGTGCACGTAGTCCGCATCTTCACAGACAATTCTATTTCGCCGAGCCTCTCTCCGAGACAGCGCCCAGATCGTTACGCCTTTCGTGCGGGTCGGAACTTACCCGACAAGGAATTTCGCTACCTTAGGACCGTTATAGTTACGGCCGCCGTTCACCGGGGCTTCAGTCGCTAGCTTCACTTACGTTGACCAGCTTCCTTAACCTTCCGGCACTGGGCAGGCGTCAGCCCCCATACATCGTCTTACGACTTAGCGGAGACCTGTGTTTTTGGTAAACAGTCGCCTGGGCCTCTTCACTGCGACCACCTTGCGGTGGCACCCCTTATCCCGAAGTTACGGGGCCATTTTGCCGAGTTCCTTAGAGAGAGTTACCTCGCGCCCCTCGGTATTCTCTACCACCCTACCTGTGTCGGTTTCGGGTACAGGCAAYCATGCCTTAACGGGTATAGGGCTTTTCTTGGAAGCATGACGTCATTCACTTCGCTCCCGTGGGAGCTCGTACTCACGCCTTAGCTCAGAGTGTTTTCACCACTCCTCAACGCCTCGAACGCTTGAACCGGTAACCAACATCCGGCTGAACTAGCCTTCTCCGTCCCCCTTCCCAAAACATGATCGGTACAGGAATGTTGACCTGTTGTCCATCGACTACGCCTTTCGGCCTCGCCTTAGGTCCYGACTWACCCTCCGAGGACGAGCCTACCGGAGGAACCCTTAGGGTTTCGGGGCATGGGATTCTCACCCATGTTTTCGCTACTCAAGCCGACATTCTCACTTCTATGCAGTCCACGCCCGCTCACGCTAACGCTTCGCCCCACATAGAACGCTCCCCTACCATAAATCCACAGCTTCGGTATACCGCTTAGCCCCGTTCATTTTCGGCGCAGGATCGCTCGACCAGTGAGCTATTACGCACTCCTTTGAGGATGGCTGCTTCTAGGCAAACCTCCTGGTTGTCTGGGCAACCCCACCTCCTTTATCACTCAGCGGTAATTTTGGGACCTTAGCTGGTGGTCTGGGCTGTTTCCCTCTCGACCATGGAGCTTATCCCCCACAGTCTGACTGCCTGGCTACACACAGGGTATTCAGAGTTCGTATCGATTTGGTACCGCTCTCGCAGCCCGCACCGAAACGGTGGCTTTACCCCCCTGCTGGAGCACCAGACGCTACGCCTCAACGTATTTCGGGGAGAACCAGCTAGCTCCGGGTTCGATTGGCATTTCACCCCTAACCACAGCTCATCCGCTGACTTTTCAACGTCAGTCGGTTCGGACCTCCACTTGGTATCACCCAAGCTTCATCCTGGCCATGGTTAGATCACCCGGGTTCGGGTCTATAAACACTGACTATCGCCCTATTCAGACTCGCTTTCGCTATGGCTCCACCATTCCCGGTTTAACCTGCCAGTGCCTATAAGTCGCCGGCTCATTCTTCAACAGGCACACGGTCATCCGATTAGTCGGACTCCCATTGCTTGTAAGCTCACGGTTTCATGTTCTATTTCACTCCCCTCCCGGGGTTCTTTTCACCTTTCCCTCGCGGTACTGTTGCGCTATCGGTCACACAGTAGTACTTAGCCTTACGAGGTGGTCCTCGCGGATTCACACGGAATTTCACGTGCTCCGTGCTACTCGGGATACAGCTAGGCCTAATCCATTTTCGGATACGGGGCTTTCACCCTCTATGGCGCGCCATTCAAGCGCTTCTCCTAACTTCATAGGTCCACGTTGCTGTCCCACAACCCCGATGTTCGAGAACATCGGTTTAGGCTTATCCCCGTTCGCTCGCCGCTACTTAGGGAGTCGTTTTTACTTTCCTTTCCTCCAGCTACTAAGATGTTTCAGTTCGCTGGGTTGGCTCGAGCTACCCTATGTATTCAGATAGCCGTTCTAGGGGTTGCCCCATTCGGAAATTCCCGGATCAAAGCGTGTTTCCAGCTCCCCGAGACTTATCGCAGGTAACCACGTCCTTCATCGCCTCTGTGTGCCAAGGTATCCACCGTGAGCCCTTTGTAACTTGACCATTTTATTATCTAACTAAATTAGTTTCACTCYCCTCGTGAAAGAAGAGTTTCCCCAATAAAGCTAGATCTCGGCTTTCTACAGAATTGKTTGATCCATTAGAAAATAAAGYAAACTTTCGTTTACAAWACSTTCTTCTGGRTCATCTGTTAGATGCTTATTTCCAGATTCACCTATGCAGTTGTCAAGGTTCTTTGCTGAACCCATTGCTGAGCCCAGCATCGTTTGAACTTCTCAAATAAGGCCAAAAYATGGACTTAATGATTGAAGAATCAAACGAGGCTGGTTTCACCATTACCTTCTAGATCACAAATGTTCGATGGAGGTTAGCGGACTCGAACCGCTGACATCCTGCTTGCAAAGCAGGCGCTCTACCAACTGAGCTAAACCCCCAATCATCCCTGGGGATGTTGAATGGGCCATCCTGGACTTGAACCAGGGACCTCACCCTTATCAGGGGTGCGCTCTAACCACCTGAGCTAATGGCCCAGGAACCCTTTCGGGCCCATCTCCATAGCTTAGCAGCTATGGGGTGTGACCTAGACAAGCTTAAGGACCGAGATAACCACATTAATAATTAAGTRAACTAAATAAWTAGATTACTTAAAATTAAAGGGTYATTGAGGTACCGATCGACCTAGAGATGAACAGTTAAATGGACCATACAAAATTGATGATCATCATTCAATGTTTAATATCCCTGTTAGGAGGTGATCCAGCCGCACCTTCCGGTACGGCTACCTTGTTACGACTTCACCCCAGTCATCAGCCCCACCTTCGGCATCCTCCTCCCTTGCGGGTTGAAGTAACGACTTCGGGCATGGCCAACTTCCATGGTGTGACGGGCGGTGTGTACAAGGCCCGGGAACGTATTCACCGCAGTATGCTGACCTGCGATTACTAGCGATTCCTCCTTCACGTAGGCGAGTTGCAGCCTACGATCTGAACTGAGCCACGGTTTATGGGATTTGCTAGCTCTCGCGAGTTTGCTGCCCTTTGTCCGTAGCATTGTAGTACGTGTGTAGCCCAGGACGTAAGGGGCATGATGACTTGACGTCATCCACACCTTCCTCCGGTTTGTCACCGGCGGTCTCTCTAGAGTGCCCAACTAAATGCTGGCAACTAAAGACGTGGGTTGCGCTCGTTGCGGGACTTAACCCAACATCTCACGACACGAGCTGACGACAGCCATGCACCACCTGTCTCTGCGCTCCCGAAGGCACCCTCCGGTTTCCCAGAGGTTCGCAGGATGTCAAGCCCTGGTAAGGTTCTTCGCGTTGCATCGAATTAAACCACATACTCCACCGCTTGTGCGGGCCCCCGTCAATTCCTTTGAGTTTCACACTTGCGTGCGTACTCCCCAGGCGGAACACTTAACGCGTTGGCTACGACACCGAGGGGGTCGATTCCCCCGACACCTAGTGTTCATCGTTTACGGCCAGGACTACAGGGGTATCTAATCCCTTTCGCTCCCCTGGCTTTCGTCCATGAGCGTCAGTTATGGCCCAGCAGAGCGCTTTCGCCACTGGTGTTCTTCCCGATATCTACGCATTTCACCGCTACACCGGGAATTCCCTCTGCCCCTACCACACTCGAGTCTTACAGTTTCCATCGCTGAAATGGAGTTGAGCTCCACGCTTTAACGACAGACTTGTAAAACCGCCTGCGGACGCTTTACGCCCAATAATTCCGGATAACGCTTGCCACTCCCGTATTACCGCGGCTGCTGGCACGGAATTAGCCGTGGCTTATTCATCAAGTACCGTCAGATCTTCTTCCTTGATAAAAGAGGTTTACAGCCCAGAGGCCTTCATCCCTCACGCGGCGTTGCTCCGTCAGGCTTGCGCCCATTGCGGAARATTCCCCACTGCTGCCTCCCGTAGGAGTCTGGGCCGTGTCTCAGTCCCAGTGTGGCTGATCATCCTCTCAGACCAGCTACTGATCAATGCCTTGGTAGGCCTTTACCCTACCAACTAGCTAATCAGACGCGAGCTCATCCTCAGGCGAAATTCATTTCACCTCTCGGCATATGGGGTATTAGCGGCCGTTTCCAGCCGTTATCCCCCTCCTGAGGGCAGATTCTCACGCGTTACTCACCCGTCCGCCACTAACCCGAAGGTTCGTTCGACTTGCATGTGTTAAGCACGCCGCCAGCGTTCATCCTGAGCCAGGATCAAACTCTCCGTTGTAAACACCCCCTATTGAATGGATCAGAACAAAAAGAACAATAAATACTTARTAGCTACAATARATCATAACTACTAAACAATATTGAACTTATTRGCTTTGATTTTTTCTCAAAGTGCTTAGCTCGACCCGCAACACTGTTTCAGTTGCAGTTCATAAGCTCTCTTCCTCTCGGAAGGTTCAGAAAAGTGCTATGYGTCGATTACACTCCTCAGTGCAATCCACAGCTCTCCGTGGAACTCAGTTCCGGTGCGTCCACTACCCAGCTTTACCTCAACTCGCAGTCGTGAGAACCGCAAATTGATCCTTAGATAGCTTTCGCTTGTTTCTTTTTGACGGGACCTCACACCTTTGTCGCATATCCGTTTCAATCACACGCCAGTTTTTGCTCTATTTCAAGTAGCAAAAATCAGCTTGCGATAAAAACGCGACAAAAGCGTCGGTTCCTTAAGCTTTTCGGTTGTCCAGGTGCGTCGCCCTTCGGCGACTTGTGAACAGTAACACGGGGCCGGGCGAACCGAGCTCCGAGAACTGCGCACCAATGAATCATATCCCACAGGAAGGCACTGTCAACAGGAAAGTGGCACATGCCACTTGAGAAAGGGCCATCGGTGGTTCGGGGAACCAGATTTAACAAGTGGCCGCGTTGCCCAGAATCGATCTGCTCGCCATAAATGGTGGGAGCTCTCTTGATTTGCTTTCGTGAAATTCTTCTGTTGCTTCGACCAAGAGGGCACCCTCATCGCCCGTTGCCAAACCATGGCAGACGTGGAGGTTTTGAAGAGCCTGGGCCGCCCCGTGGCAAAAGTTGTGGAAATGGAACCCGGAGAGGCCGTGGTTTGCCGTGTAACCGACACCCCGGCCTCCTACAACGAGGATGTTTGAAGCAGAAACCGCTTCAGTCGTCGTAGATGCGGCACTCAGCGGCTTCGGGATTGTTCTCGCAATACATCTCTAAGGATGTGGGGTCGTGGTCGTCTTCTGGGTGGTGATCTTTGAATTCCTTTAGGGATTCCAGCTCTTCCTCCAAGTGACGCACCATTGCTTCGTCTCCCTTGGCGCGAGCTTCAGCAATTTTGTCTTGGTCCTTGGCGATGTGCTCGTCGATGGACTTCATGATTTGGTTGGTCCTCAGCAAAGCCAAGGTTATCCACTGATTCCCTTCCTGGCGCATTAAAAGGGGGCAACGAAGCATTCCGCTGTGCGCAAGCCCACACATGACCTGCCCCGGGGTGGCCGAATCCCATAGCAGTTGTTGTGAATAGTGAAACCGTTGCTGTTGCCAATGCTCAAGGTGTTAATTCCCAAGGAAATGGGAGCTGAAACAAGGGTGGCTGGAAGCCCAGACACAGTTAGGGCCCTGGCCAAACGCCAACTGCTGTGCGTTGTGGAAAAAGGTGCTGGCACTGCCTCAGGTTTTTCTGATGAGCAATACAGCGCCGCGGGGGCCGAATTGGCTTCCCCCCAAGACAGCGCTGTTTGGGCAGAAGCAAACCTGCTACTAACCGTTGGGCCCCTGCAATTGGAGCAACCCAAGCTTTCAGCTGGAGCYTTRGTGGTGGGTCAGTTAGCTCCCCACGGCAATGAAAATCTGCTGCAGCTCCTGCAAGGCCAAAAGCTGTCTGCCATCTCCCTAGAACTGCTGCCCCGCATTAGCAGGGCCCAAAGCATGGATGTGCTTTCATCCCAAGCCAATATCGCCGGCTACAAGGCGGTGTTGCTGGCGGCCGCGGCCTTGGATCGATATATGCCGATGCTGATGACAGCAGCCGGCACCGTGCAACCTGCCAAGGTTTTGGTAATCGGTGCCGGTGTTGCCGGTTTGCAGGCGGTAGCTACGGCCAGGCGGCTTGGCGCAGTGGTGAAGGTGAGTGATGTGCGCCCCGCGGCTAGGGAGCAGGTGGAATCCCTAGGTGCTCGTTTCATTGAACCGCCAGTGCAAGGGGTGCCTGGTGAGCAGGGCGGATATGCAAAAGAGGCAACGGCAGCTTTTCTTGAAGCTCAACGCCAGGGTTTAGCCGAACAACTTACAGATATAGACATGGTTATTTGCACGGCCCAGGTGCCTGGCAGGCCAGCACCTCTTCTCCTAACCAAGGAGATCACCGAACTACTGCGCCCTGGCGCAGTAGTGGTGGACCTTGCCGTGGCCCAAGGTGGAAATTGTGAATTGAGCCAAGTGGGAGAAAACATCAACCACAAAGGAGTTTTAGTAATAGGTGCTGATCGCTTACCGGCCACGGTTCCCCACCACGCCAGCAGCCTCTATGCCCGCAATGTGGCAGCGCTTTTAGAAGTGGTTATCTCAAAAACAGGGGAGCTAAACCTCGATCCCGAGGATCCTCTGCTCGATCCATGCCTAGTGAGCCTTGCGGGGGCGCTGCGWCGCACCGATTTAGTACCCAACTGGAAACAAGAAGAAGGAGTAAAACCATGAACAACGCCCTTTCATTGAATGAAGCCCTCTGGGTGCTGCTGCTGGGCAGCCTTTTGGGGCTTGAACTGATCGGCAAGGTGCCCCCCACCCTGCATACCCCCTTGATGAGCGGCGCAAATGCCATTAGCGGCATCACCCTGCTGGCCTCAATAGTTCTGATCGCAGAGGCGCCAACCCCCTTGCTGCAAGCAATGGGTGCCGTGAGCCTCGCCTTTGCCTTGTTCAACGTGGTTGGTGGATTTTTAGTAACCGACCGAATGCTTGCCATGTTCCGCCGTCGCAACGACCAATGATCAACATCAACTCCTTCAACGATCTGAGCTGGTTGCCCCTAACCCATGCTCCCCTTGATCTGGCGGCGGTTTTGCTGCTAGCCCTTGGCATTAAGGGGCTGGGCAAGGTGCGTTCCGCCCGCGCTGCCAATCGCTTAGCGGCCCTAGCCCTTGCCATTGCCGTGCTGGGATTATTACTCCAGCAGGGCCTACAGGGTTGGCCCTGGCTTTTGGCCGGTGCTGTTGCCGGCAGCCTGCTTGGGGTTTTGGTTGCCCAAAAAGCTGCCATGACAGCCATGCCGCAACTGGTGGCACTTTTCAATGGCTGCGGTGGTATGGCCTCATTGCTGGTGGCTTTAGCCGCTGCTGCCTTACCAACTCAAACCGGGTTGTTAGCCCTGGTTTCGATCGTTGTTTCCGTGCTGGTGGGGGGAATCACGTTTAGTGGCTCCCTGGTGGCAATGGCAAAGCTGCAGGAATGGCTGCAAACCCCCGCATGGATGTTGCAACCAGCAAGGCACTGGGTTAATGGCCTAACTGCTGCCAGCGCCCTCGCTTTGGGTTGGTGGGTTTGCAGCGGCCACTCAATTGCCCTGCTTCCGCTTGCCCTGCTCTCCCTACTGCTGGGGGTGGGCCTCACCCTGCCGATCGGTGGTGCTGATATGCCCGTGGTTATTTCCCTTTTGAACTCCTACTCAGGGGTGGCTGCAGCAGCAGCCGGTTTTGTTGTGGGCAGTGAGCTTTTGATCGTGGCGGGAGCCATGGTGGGYACCGCTGGSTTGATCCTCACCCAAGTGATGTGCAATGCCATGAATCGCTCGCTTACAAGTGTTTTATTTGGCGGTGCCCTTGGTGGTGCRAGCGCCACCAGTGCCGACCAAGGCGAATACAGCGGCGTTACCTCCTGCAGCCCTGAGGAATGTGCCATGACCCTTGAGCAAGCTCAAAGGGTTGTTTTTGTGCCTGGTTATGGCCTTGCCGTAGCTCAAGCTCAGCACAGCCTCAAAGAAGTGGCCCAACTGCTGGAGCGCCATGGCGTTGAGGTGAGTTATGCAATCCATCCAGTGGCGGGAAGAATGCCTGGCCACATGAATGTGCTGCTCGCTGAAGCCGATGTGCCCTACGACCAGCTAATTGAAATGGAGGCCATCAACCCTGATTTCCCCCGCACCGATGTGGTGATCGTGCTTGGGGCCAACGATGTRGTGAATCCGCAAGCACGCACTGATGCTTCAAGCCCCCTATTYGGCATGCCGGTGCTGCATGTGGAGGAGGCTGCCACGGTGTTTGTTGTTAAACGCAGCCTTGGCGCTGGCTATGCCGGCATTCGCAACAGTTTGTTTGAGTGCCCCAACACCTCAATGATTTTTGGGGATGCGAAACAGGTGCTCAATGGCTTGGCCCAAGAACTGCGCGAATTGGGAGTGGGCAAAACAACTAAAGACCTGGCCAAAGTGGCTTAATTCCTCTGATTTTGATGCCCGTGGCTCCGATCCCTTCAGCTGCACGGGTTTTGCTCGTGGCTGGCACCCATGGCAATGAACCMAATGCCCCCTGGTTGCATCACCACTGGCAGCAATATCCAGAGGAACTGCAAAAACAAGGCCTTGAGGTGATCACCTTGGTGGGCAATCCCACGGCCTTGGCACAAAACCGCAGATATATCGATCGCGATTTAAACCGTAGTTTCCGCAGCGACCTACTCCAAAACGCAACAAACCAGGAATGGGAATTGCAAAGAGCTAGGCAGATCCTCTCTTTATATGGGCCAGAAGGAAACACACCCACGCCAGTGCTGATCGATCTGCACAGCACCACGGCAGCCATGGGTGCCTGCCTGGTTATCTATGGGGAGAGGCCTGCGGATTTAGCCCTAGCGGCAGCCTGCCAAAGCGCTTTGGGCCTACCTATTTACCTGCATGGCTCCGATGCAAAACAAGACGGTTTTATGGTTAAAGCTTGGCCTTGCGGCTTGGTTTTAGAGGTGGGGCCGGTAGCCCAAGGGGTGTTGTGCCCAAAGATCTGCGCCCAAACCCGCCTTGGTGTTAACAGCCTGCTGGAGGTGCTTGCCAAAGCCAAGCTTGGCAACTTGAAATTACCCAAATTCCTTTGGGTGCACCGYCATCTGGGCAGTGTTGATCTACCAAGGGATGGGGCGGGGGTTCCAACGGCTTGCCTCCATCCCAAACGTTTAGAGGGCGATTGGCGCCCAATTAAAAAAGGAGATCCGCTTTTCCTTAAACCAAACGGAACTGTGGATTTATTTGAAACGGATCAAACCGCACCACTGTTTACTGTTTTTAGCAACGAAGCGGCTTACCAGGAGAAGCACATCGCCCTAAGCCTCACCCGCCGAGAAAGGCTTWAYTGCGATCAAAACTGGGCTRAGGCTCTTATGGCTTTGCTGCAGGGGTAAGAATTTTGTTAACTGGGGTGCCAATAACCTCCCTGCCRCTGGGATCWACCAACACCTCAGTGAGGGTGGTGGGGGGTTGATTTAGTTGCTGCCAGGCGGGGCCACCACCTTCGAAACGAAAAAGGAAACCCTTGCCATCGCTTTTAACTAAGCAAGGGGTGCCGCCAATAACAAACATGCAGGCCGCAGGCCTGTATTTCACAAGGCCACCATTTAGCTTCACCGCCGTATTACGAGCCAAATTTGCAGCCCTTTGCTGGGCATTATCAATACCGGCTTGGCTGAAAGCTGGCCCCGCAGCCAGCATTGCTAGGGAGCCAAGCAGAAAAGCCGCGGAGGTGCGAAGCAACACAGTTTAAAAAATTTCTGAGTTAAATCTAAGCKCTTCCTGGCCATTAAATCCTTAAGAAGCTGGCAACATCCGCTCGAAAAACCGTTCTGTGTGCTCGAGGATCTGCCCCTTAATCAGCTCACTRCGAAAACCATGGCCCTCAGCCTCCAAGAAAACCACCTCAACGGTTTGTCCTTGCTGACGTAAGGCATTCACCATTGCCTCYGTTTGCTGGGGTGGAACAACACGATCCTGCAAACCTTGAAAAAAGAGCACCGGTTTGGTTAGTRCCGCCGCTCCAGGCCAGCGCCAGGGACCAATCAGCCGCTCGATATAACCCGATTCAAAACGATGGGTTTGATTTTGTAATGCCTCCACATCGGCCACGGCATACCTGCAAACGCCGGCCTTAAAAACCGGCTCCCTTACCAGGGCCGCCAGGGTGGTGAAACCGCCCGCACTGCCGCCTTCAATGGCAATGCGGGCAGGATCAGCAGCACCGCTGGYAATTAAAGCTTTTGCGGCTGCCGCGCAATCGGCAGAATCAAGAACACCCCAGTTGCCATCCAGCCTTTGGCGATATTGGCGGCCAAAACCGGTGGAACCRCCGTAGTTAACGTCTACAACCCCCCAGCCGCGGCTATTCCAGAAGGCGTTAGCCAAACTAAAACCAGGCCTGGCCATGGCGGTGGGACCACTGTGACTGCGCACAAGAAGTGGAGCTGGCCCCCCATCGCTAGCCATCGCTGGGTAAAACCAAGCCTGGCTCTGCTCACCATCACCGCCTTCAAACCAAATTGATTGCGGCGCAATTGCCTGCTCAGTTGCTGGCCCTGCGGAATGGCTCCATTTGCCACTCGCAATTTGGAGTTGCAGTAACCCCTCCTTTTGCTGCGCGCTGCTGGCGAGGCAAGCAAGCCGATCTCCGGAAGCCGATAGCACTGCCAAATCGTTAAAGGGCAAAGGAATGGTTTGCCAACCAAACCCCTGGCTCCCATCCAGCGGGCGGCGGCAGAGCTGCCATTGGCCCTGATCACAAAACAAAGCCAGCAGATTTTCAGCKCCCACGGCAAGCGTGCGCATGCCGTAAACCCATTGGGGCATKCCACATTCCGCCTGCCTTGGTCCTAAACAAATCGGGGCTTTGGTTTTGCCAGTTTTGGCATCAACAGAAAAGCTCTGCACATTCCAATAGCCATTTAGGTCGGAGGCCACCAGCAATTCAGTGTTAGATGCCCAAAGGGGCTGAAATAACGATTGCGGTTCCCGATCTCCCCCCGCAAGGCATYTGGGCTCCAGCAATTCGCCTGCTTCACCAAGGGCAGACCACCAAAGCTCAGTGCGCTCCCATGGCATCCAGGGCAAATTCCACTCGAGCCAAGCCAATTGCTGGCCGCTAGGGGAAAGAACCGCATAACCACAGAAATCGGCRGCCGCCCGYAAYRGCTGTGCAGGTCCGCCAGCCAATGGCACAGCCACCAAATGGTCCTGCTCCGCCTCYTCCAGTAMCCCAATCCAGCGTTGGCGTTTGGCATCGATTAGGCCACCAGCAAAGCCACCGCTGGGCTCTGTTCTTGCCGGCGTGAGTTGCTTCGGGGGCGAATTAGCTGCCAATTCAATTAGCCAAATGGCACCGTCGCCGCCATTGATAAAGGCCACCTGATCAGCAGCAACAGCAAAACAACCGCCGCCAAATTCGTGGATGCGGGTACGCAGATTGAAAGGCGCTGGGGTGAGCTCTTGGGGGGCTWGGCCATTGCACTGCAGCATCAAGGTGGTGCGTCCCCTCTCTGCTGGCCTTTGCTCTAACCAGAACAAGCGGTTACCACTGAGCAAGGGTTCCTTAAGGGCAAGGCTTGCTGCCACAACCTCTGCTGCTTGAAGCTTGATATTCGCCATCATTTGCACCTGCCACTGCTGCCTAGGATGCTGTTAAGAGCAACAGATGGCATTGGCCCTTGATTTCGCTTCACTAGCGCGTTTATCRGAACGCCAAAACTCCACCGTGATGGTGCCAAAGGGTGATGAGCAGCCAGCTTCGCCACGGATCCACACCTTGGGTGCCACGGAACTGAGGCAATCGGCCAAACGCATCAGCCGCGTGGATGAAAGCATCCGCGATCTTGCCCGCAACATGTTGCGCAGCATGTATGCAGCAAAAGGCATTGGCCTTGCAGCCCCGCAGGTGGGRGTGCAGCAACAGTTGTTGGTGATCGATCTGGAGCCGGAGGAAGCCGCCAACCCGCCATTGGTGCTGATCAATCCAGAAATATCAAATACCAGCGAGGAACTAGACACCTACGAAGAAGGTTGCCTAAGTATTCCAGGCGTGTATTTGCAGGTGGTGCGCCCCAGCCGAGTGGAAATCAGCTATCGAGATGAACTYGGCAGGCCCCAAAGACGCAAGGCCGATGGTTTGTTAGCCCGSTGCATCCTGCATGAGCTAGACCATCTCAAAGGTGTGCTGTTTGTGGATCGGGTAACCGATGAGATTTCACTAAATAGTGAACTGCAGCGRTTGGGCTTGAACAGTGCCCACGTACAACCGCTTGCTTGAACCATGCCAATGAAACCCCTTGCTGGATTGTTCTTGGCCTTGGCCTGCCTCAGCGGCATTGCAGCAACAGGCTGTGTTTTTGAACTCGCCTATGGAGAGCCCGACCTGGGGGTGGGCCTTACCAGCGCCATCCTTGCTGCCTGCTTGCCGGGCAGTGCTRTYGCGCTGTTGGTAGCTATTCGTATTAACTCTCCGGCCTAACCCACCTTTCGCCAACCCCTAACCACTTATACGATCAGCCCCTCTGCCAATTGTTTGTGTTTAGCCAAAGCCGCAGTGCAAAATTTTTGGCCGCAKTGGTTGCCGGCCTCAGCAGCTTCTACTGCACACCAGCCTTTGCAAGCCTTTTCCAGGCGCAAGAGGTGAAAAGTGAACGCTTCATTCTTGTGGCGGCACCCATCGGCGACGGCAGCAACTCGCAATTAAACATCTATGAGCAGGTGAGCGATCGCCGCCCTTGCTTTGCCCGTTCAGGCAACAAGCCCACAGTGGTAAACCCACTTTTGGGCACATTCGATTTCACCGGGATCTGCAATCGCTACATAGACAGCAATGGCTATTCCGTGCGGGTGGGCAAGCGCGACTTTGGCTCCGATATGCGCCTAACCGTTAGCCATCAGGCGGGTGAAGCCCTGCTCATGGGCCACAGCCCCGATGGGCTAGCTCTGCTACTGGCCCGGGCAGGGGGCAGCGGCAGTGGCTTTATGGAACTCAAGTTTGAACCGGGCTGGAAGCTGATGCGGCGCCACTTCGGCAGGCGCCCCCTGGGCCATGTGTATGTTTACCGTGAAACCATGCCTGAACAAAAACAGGCTTTTTGATAGGGTTATGGGCTGGTTTATGGGCACCCCAATCCATTCATGACGCAGGTTACCGTTGGCGAAAACGAAGGAATTGAATCGGCCCTGCGGCGCTTTAAGCGCCAGGTGTCTAAGGCGGGCATTTTTGCCGACCTAAAACGCTTGCGCCACCATGAAACACCGGTGGAAAAATACAAACGCAAAGCTCAACAACGGCGCAGGCGTCGTTGAGCCAATGGCCTTAAAACTCTGCCTGGCCATTGCCCTTACCAGCCTTGCCGTKGCTTCGGCTGGTTTCGTAAAGGCGGATATTCTCAATCAAACGATTATTTACAACCAAGATCCTTGGGATACCCAAAGCCAGCTGGGTAGCGACAACTGCCGCAGCTATCCCGATGGCTCCATKACCTGCGACACCAGACCCAAAGGGCAAGTGTGGGTGGAAACCTATGGAGTTGGCTACAACTGAGCTGCCTGTCGATCTAGGGGGCGATAGGTGAGCGCCTCGGCGATGTGCACCGGTTCAATCATTTGCRYTTCATCTAAATCTGCAATCGTGCGGGCAACCCGCAAAACCTTGCAGGAACTGCGGGCSGATAAACACAAACGYTCCAAAGTTGCCYGCCAAAGATTTTTGGCTGCCCCCTGCAGTTTTAGGCGGCCTTTCATTGCTTCAAGGGGAGCTTCAGCGTTGCTAAGGCCCATCGGATTCAGCAACTTCATCCTCTCCCTTGCCTGCAAAACCCGCYTMGCAACTTGAGCACTGCTCTGGTGCAATGGTTGTTCGCCCACTTCGGTTAGCTCAGCAGGGCTCAGGGGGGCAAGCAACACCTGCAGATCAAGGCGATCCAGCAGCGGCCCCGACAACCTCGACCAATACTGGCGCCTTAAGCGTTCACCGCAGCTACAGGTGCGGGTTTGGTCGCCCCACCAGCCACAGGGACATGGATTTGTGGCTGCAACTAAAAGCAATTGGCAGGGAAAGGACTGGGAAAATCGCGCCCGCGCCAGATGAACCATGCCGGTTTCCAATGGCTGGCGCAAATGGTCGAGCACATCACGGCGAAATTCAGCCAGCTCATCTAGGAAAAGCACTCCCCTRTGGGCTAAGGARAGCTCCCCTGGCCTTGGATAAGCGCCACCACCCACCAAAGCAACCCCGCTGCAGCCGTGATGGGGTGACCGGAATGGTGGTTGGCGCAGCAAGCCTGCCCCAGCAGGCAACAAACCAGCCACCGAATGGATTTGAGTGAGCTCTAGGGCCTGTTCGTGGCCAAGGGGGGGCAGCAAACCTGGCAAGCAGCGGGCCAGCAGTGTTTTTCCGCAACCGGGYGGACCAATAAAAAGCAAATGATGGCCGCCACTGGCGGCAATTTCCAAGGCGCGGCGGCCATGTAATTGCCCYCTAACGCTTGCCAGATCAGGGGCTGATGCCAAGGGCGACGGCGATGGAAGCCTTGGTAACTCAGCAGTGCCCCAGGCTTGGCTGCCGGCCAAAGCAGCTACCACTTGGGTTAACCCCTTAGCGGGCAAAACCTCTAGGCCTTGCACYAAGGAGGCCTCCAGAGCGTTTTCAKTGGGCACGATCAAGGCTTTAGCCCCGGCTTTGCGCGCCGCCTKGGCCATGGCCAACACGCCTCGCACTGGCCGCAAACTGCCATCCAAACCCAACTCCCCAGTAGCCCAAACCCCCTGCAATGGCTCAGGTTTTTGCTGCCCTGTTGCCATCAAAAGCGCAAGGGCCATCGGCAGATCAAAACCGGGCCCCTCCTTGCGCAGATCAGCTGGGGCAATACTCACCACCACACGGCTTTGGGGCACGCGGAAKCCACTGTTGCGCAGGGCAGAACGCACCCGTTCGCGGGCTTCCCTACCGCTGGTGTCGCCTAAACCAACTAGTTGTAAACCTGGCAGGCCCGGAGCTAGATCCACCTCAACCTGAATGGGCTTTGCCTCCAAACCAAACAGGCAAGCACCGGAACAAAAGGCCAGCAAATCAATTAAGCCACTAGGGAATTGATTCCACCCAGGGCTGATTTGTATCCATTTATTTATTGAATTTAATTAGTGCGGTTTAGCTTTTTCAGGCCCCRCGCTGGCTTARGCGATAGCGAATGCGCTCYAGGCGGCGAATTGATGCCTCGGTGTAGTCGATCAATTCAGAGCGAGCTTGCTTATCACTGGGGCCATCAACGGCATCAAGCATGTCGGCAAGGCGGTTAACGGAATAGAGCAGATCAATGCCGGCATCACGCCAATCKGGTTCTAGCCGCTTGCGGATCGGCCCGCGGCGACGCTGGGCCAGCTCTTCCAGAAACTGGAGATGAAGCATTACTTGGCACAACTGGCCGGCAACATATTGAAGCGTGTTACGGGCCTTTGGTAAAGGTGTGCTGCTAGCCAAGCTGAGATGCTGACAATTGATACGCAACTCGATCCCAATGGCGGATAGCAATCCAACGGTTTTYGGCAAGATCCTGCGGGGGGAAATAGATGCTCCTCGTGTATACGAAGACGAATACTGCATCGCTTTTAAAGATCTCCAACCCCAAGCCCCAGTTCACCTTTTGGTGATTCCAAGGCTGCATTTGGCAGGCTTAAACGAGGCCGATGCGGGCCAGGAAGCCCTGCTGGGCCACCTYCTGCTCGTGGCAGCCCAGGTGGCGAAAGAAGCGGGCTTAGCCGCTTGGCGCACGGTTATCAACACAGGMGCCGAGGCTGGCCAAACGGTGTTCCACTTGCATTTACATGTGATTGGTGGCCGYCCCCTCAGTTGGCCTCCSGGTTAAACCATCAGAATGGCTGCACAGTTATCAGCAACCTTTGAGTAACCCCATTCAGTCTTTGCGCATTCAGCTGGGGAAACTGCAGCGCCTAGCCCAGCCCTACTTCCTACCGGGYGAAGAATCCAATTCYTGGCAATTTCTATTGCTGGTGGCTGCCCTGTTGGGGATTGTGGTGGGGYTAACCCTGCTTTTGCTCACTGGAGTGGTGGCRGCCAGTGGCGCCTTGATTCCCCAGTTACAAAGCCGCTTCCTACCGGGRGTRCCGGAGAGGGTGGCAGGCATCTGGGGGGGGCCTGCTGGYGCGGTAATGATGCTTATTTTTGCCGCAAGCATCGCTTGCTTTGTGGCCTTTAGGAACAAATTGCGCCARGGGCGYTGGCTGCCCTGGCTACTGCTTGGGGTAATTGCCCTGTTGCTGCTTGTGTTAAAYGGCATAAATGTGGGCATCAGCTTTATTGCGAGAAATATCGATAATTCGCTAGTTGCATACGATGCCTCCGGATTTTGGCGGATTGTTTCTATTTACGGCTTTTGCCTACTTTTAGCCCTGCCAATTCGCACCTTACAAAATTATATAATCCCTAAATTTGGSCTGCTATGGCGTGAATGGCTCACCAAAAGATTACTGGATCGCTACATGGGTGATCGGGCCTATTACCAACTAAATCCCAACGATGAAAGCAATGCGGAAGTAGAYAAYCCAGATCAACGAATATCCGAAGACACAAAAAACTTTACCGGCACAAGCCTRTCRTTTATTGTTGGTATATTAGAGGCTTTGCTAACATTCTTTAGCTTTATAATTGTTTTATGGACAATYAGTAAAACCCTAACTTTCGCCCTCCTMGTTTACGCGGTTGGCGGCACGGCAATAATAATCTTYATCGGCCGCAAACTRGTTAAATTGAATTTCCAGCAATTAAAAYTAGAGGCTGATTTTCGCTATGGTCTTGTACACATAAGAGACAATGCTGAATCGATCGCATTTTA
Organism: Synechococcus lacustris str. Tous; assembly: GCF_003011125.1. Lineage (GTDB taxonomy): Bacteria > Cyanobacteriota > Cyanobacteriia > PCC-6307 > Cyanobiaceae > Synechococcus_D > Synechococcus_D lacustris. Next base: position 61,179 of record NZ_PXVC01000002.1, read on the forward strand.
CAAAGGCGAAACCCAAGAAAGCCTAGAGGTKGAGCGGCGCCTAGGGGGTGCGATTAAGAACTTCGATCGCCTAATTATATGGCAAGCCTTAATCAATATGATCCAAAGGTCTTACGATTACTTTTCCCGCTTCTTACCCTGGATTGTCATCGCACCAGTTTACTTTGCTAAAGGCGTAGAGTTTGGAGTAATCAGYCAATCATTTATAGCMTTTAGCCAAGTGTTTGGCTCMGTWAGCTTTATTGTTAATAACATTGAAAATTTAACAGCCTTTTCCGCAAGCATTAGCCGATTGGAGGGTTTTCAATCAACAATTGAATCACTGCCGGCACCTTCCCTAGAGGCCAAGGAGCGGGGCGACCACAGCGGCTCCATCGTRTTGCGAGATGCCACGGTTACACCACCGGGCACAAATATGGCCYTAATMAARAACATAAGCCTYGAAGTTGCCATCAATCAGCGGGTTTTAGTGGTGGGGCCAAGCGGKTGCGGRAAAACCTCCCTAATGCGCCTTGTTAGTGGCCTCTGGCCCAGTGAAAGCGGCGAGGTGCATCGCCCGCCCCTGGGGGAACTAATGTTCATCCCCCAAAAGCCATATATGTTGCTTGGTAGCCTGCGGGAACAGCTTTGTTATCCCCTAGATCAAGAACGCTTTAGCGATGCCCAACTGCGCAATGTTCTTGAGGAGGTGAATTTAGCTGGCATGGTTAAGCGCTATCCCAATCTAGGTATTCAGCAGGATTGGCCCAGGTTGCTATCCCTTGGCGAACAGCAGCGGCTYGCTTTCGCTCGGCTGTTGCTTAATTCCCCTCAATTTGCAGTGCTGGATGAAGCCACCAGTGCCCTKGATGTGGCCACTGAAAAAAGGCTTTATGGTTTATTAGCCCAAAGGGAAATGGCGTTCATCAGCGTGGGCCATCGCCCCACCTTGAGTGCATTCCACGACACKGTTTTACAACTTGATGGCCAAGGGGGCTGGAGCCTCATACCGGCCGCAAGCTACGTTTTCGACCCCMGCTAAACATCAAATAAGCAATCCCCATGGATCAATCCACCCCCCCGGCCACCAGCGCCACCACAAACGATGCTCCTGATTTTGGTTGGAGCCCCTATGCCGAAAGGATCAATGGCCGTTTTGCCATGCTTGGCTTCACAGCGATACTTTTAATTGAAGCCTTAAGCSGCCAAACTTTTTTACATTGGGCTGGCATTAATTAACACCTAAGGCAGATTGATAACCTCCACCTGCCAGCGCCCCTCCCGGCTCACCTGCACCGCAAGCACCCGTCCATCKCCGCTAAGGGCCACCTYGGCGGGCACCCCAGCCGGCAGCAAYGGGATCGGCCGCARTAGGGCAAGGTTGCGTTCRTAAATTAAAAGCTCCGTGCGCCCCTCCAAGCTGCGCACCAAGGCAAAGCGTTGGCCTAAGCGATCCACCCCAACACTGATGGGTTGAGCATCAGGCCGGTTTAACCCYGGCAGGGGGGMGCCTAAACCAGAGGCAAAATCCAACCAACGAATCTGTTGATGGCCATTRGRGGCAGGGGCAATCCAGGCCATGCCGGTGGCGGCCAAACTTGGTGAACTGTCGTCGCCGGGTTGGGCAAKGCGGGGATTTAAACCCATCTCAGGCTGCAGCCCTTGGCCTTGGCAGCCAGCYAAAAGCAGCAACACCAAGCACCCACCCAAAGCCCTSGTCATGGCAAAGGGGTGCCTGGGGCTAAATCCGCCTCATGGGCTGGCAGYTGAAATAGCTCAACATCCTGCTGGCCGCGGTGCAGYAATTGCACAGCGAGCCGCTTGCCATCCGGCGACATACTCAAGGCCTGGGGCAAACGATCCCCCGGCAAGGGCAAAGGCCGCAACAGCCCTAAAGCACGATCCAACACCACTATTTCGCCCCGTTCTCCCCTCTGCAAAATCAAGGCCAAATATCTRCCGTTCCAGCTAAGCGATGGCGAGCGGTGGGGCATGCCCCACTGCAAACCYTTTAAGGGCAGCTCTTGGCCGCTATTGCGCTCAACTAAMCGCACCACCCTTCTGCCRGAGCGCTCAGCCACCATTGCCAGAAGGCGGCCATTGCCRCTTAGGGCAGGTTCCTGCTGATCACCGATACCTGGGGCRTCAAAACGCTGGCCACATGCAGTTAACAAAAAAAGCARGGGCAACAGCCAAACCATCGGGTTTAGGTATGCCCTCAGCTATCAAACCTGGAGTTATTGCTYGGATTTTGCGAATTTGTGGCACCAGTGGCCCGTTCCACGGGTTTAGGCCTTGGTGGAAGGGGGCTGAAATCAGCTTCGCTTATGGGYGCAGCKGCTCTTTCCGGCCTAGTTGCAGCGGGGCCTGGGCGGCGGCTGGATCTAGGCAGATCGGCAGCTGCACTGCTCTGCAGCCTTGATCTGGTTTCGCGGCCATCCCGTTCGCGGCGGCGGGCGCCGAATTCAGGGGRRGCTTCGCTGCTAGCTGCAAAACGACTTTGGGCCCGTTCGGGAATTGCTGGGCGTTCAGGCCGGCGCGGCCGATAGAAATCCCGATCTAAMTCTTCTTCCGGTTCCTCAAAATCATCGGCGCGGGAGCGAATTTTGCGCCTTAGGGGCTGGGGGTCGTCGAAGCGATCTTCAGCACCCCATTCACCACGACCCATGCGGGGCCGAGAGGGGAGCGGTTCATCTTCATCAAAAAAAGCTGAGCGCCTTGCCTGTTCGGTGGTAACACTGCGCAAGCGCACCGATTCGTAGGCAAAAAATACCGTKGTGGCAGCTAACAAAAACTGACCAAAYTGAAGAATTGGATCTAATCGCCAGCCTTGRAAAAATAAAATTCCACCGCACAGAAGGCYAACTGCGGCAAAAAATACGTCGTAGTCGCGGGCGAGCCCAGGTTTAAAACTACGCAAGAAATAAAGCATCGTGCCACCAACCGCAAGCACAATGCCAACGATGCTGGCCCAATTCAGGCTGGCATTAACCATAGGGGGTGCCCTTGTTTAGTCAGTTTAAGGGGCAGTGCTAGAGCAACTCAAAGTTTGCGATCGAGCTGATCGGTTTGGCTGATCAAAATCAAAGCGATTGTGATTGGCACCACAACGATCAGGGCACCAGCGCCAAGGCTGGTGAGGAAATTGGAAAGGGAAGGGGTCATGGCACCTTCGGTGATTGCTGAATCCTACGGCGCCCGGTGGGTTCTTTAGGATCGGCGCTGAAAGCCGTAGAAGTTTGTGACAGCTTTACCCCTGCCTTTGCTTAATGCCAGCAATAGCTTGATCGGCCTCCTACTTGCGGCCTGGACCCTTTTATTTCTTGTGCGGATTGTGCTGAGCTGGTATCCGCAATTAGATAGCTCAAATCCCTTGGTGGCATTGGTTTTRATCCCAACGGAGCCATTGCTTGCCCCCACTAGAAAGCTGATCCAGCCGATCGGCGGGGTAGATGTTACGCCTGTTATTTGGGTGGGCCTAGTGAGCTTGATGCGTGAACTATTGGTGGGCCAGCAAGGCCTGATCAGCCAGTTGTTGCGTTCAGCCCAGCACCTGGCTTAAGCATCTCCATCTCAACAAATTTGGTGTGCACCTCACCCCTTTGAAATTCCGGCCGATCCAGCAGGGCTAAGTGRAATTCAATCGTGGTKGGCACCCCAATCACAGCGCATTCGGAGAGGGCACGGCGCATCCGTTTYAAGGCGGCGGGCCGGTCTTCCCCCCAAACAATCAGCTTGCCGATGAGGGAATCGTAGAAAGGAGGAATTTCATAGCCCGTATACACGTGGCTATCGAAACGAACGCCTGGCCCGCCAGGGGGTAACCAGCCTGTGATCGTGCCWGGGGCAGGGCGGAAGTTATGGCGGGGATCCTCAGCATTGATGCGGCATTCAATYGCATGGCCCCGCAGTTGGATGTCTTCCTGGCGCAGCCGCAGGGGCTCACCAGCGGCAATGCGCAGCTGTTCAGCGATTAAATCAATGCCCGTAACCACCTCCGTAACGGGGTGCTCCACCTGGATGCGGGTGTTCATTTCCATGAAATAAAACTGCCCTGTGGCATCCAGCAAAAACTCAACCGTGCCAGCACCCTCATAACCAATCGAGCGGGCAGCAGCCACGGCTGCATCACCCATMCGGGCTCTAATGATTGGATCTAAACCAGGCCCTGGGGCTTCCTCGAGCAATTTTTGATGGCGCCTTTGAATCGAGCAATCCCTTTCGCCCAGGTGCACCACCTGGCCAAAACGATCGGCAAGGATTTGCACCTCCACATGGCGGGGACGATCAATAAATTTCTCCATATAAAGGCCAGGGTTACCAAAGGCAGCCTCTGCCTCCCCTTGAGCTGCCTTAAATAAAGACTCCAATTCATCCCCGTGGCGCACGAGGCGCATGCCCCTGCCACCGCCGCCTGCCGTGGCCTTAATCATCACCGGGTAGCCCATGGTTTCAGCCAGTTGGGCSGCCTCCTCCGGGGTATCAAGCAGGCCCTCACTGCCGGGGATGGTGGGTACCCCAACCCKTTGCATGGTGGCYTTTGCCGTTGATTTATCCCCCATTTCACGGATCGATTCCGGTGATGGACCCACAAAGGTGAGGCCATGGGCATTGCAGATTTCGGCAAAACGGTCGTTTTCCGCCAAAAAGCCGTAACCGGGGTGAATGGCATCAGCGCCGCGGGAGGTGGCGGCGGCAATGATGTTGGGAATATTTAAATAACTGCGGCTGCTGGGGGGATCCCCAACGCATACGGCCTCATCTGCTAGCTGCACATGCAGGGCAGTGCGGTCAACCGTGCTGTACACCGCCACGGTGCTGATACCCATCTCYCGACAGGTACGAATGATTCTCAGGGCGATTTCACCCCGATTTGCTATCAGAAGCTTGCCAATGGCCATGGGGGCCCTCTGTAGCCAGCGACTGTATCAGTGGCTATCGGGATTAGTTACGAATCAAACCGTAGAACCCGCTGGAGCAGCTGGTAAAGTCGAYCTCTGCTTTTTTGCAGGCCACGCGGATGTGGTGGAATTGGTAGACACGCACGTTTGAGGGGCGTGTGACTTCGGTCTTGCGAGTTCAAGTCTCGCCATCCGCATCAGAACCAACCGGAACAATCGTTTTGGTTTGCAATGGCCCCGGGGAGCTCACCACATGGGTGAGGCCCCTGGCCCAGGCCTTGCATCGGCTCCGTTCGCTTAGGCCCCTGGCGCCTGGTGCCGCCGAAAACCTACGGCTGGTGYTGGTGCCATGCCCAAATGCAACAGGCACTGAGCATCGGGTGGCCAATGCCATGGGGCTGTTTGAGCGGGTAATCGCCGCCCGYGAATTTTGGTGGTTGCTYTTACAGCCAAAMCGCTATGGGCCATGGCCAACCCAAGGGGTGGTGGTGTTCCTTGGCGGCGATCAATTTTGGACGGTGCTGYTATCAGCGCGGCTTGGCTATCGCCACATCACCTACGCCGAATGGGTGGCCCGTTGGCCCCAATGGAACGACCGCATTGCGGCGATGGGGGCAGCTGCCGCTAATCAATTGGCGCCCCGCTGGCAACAGCGCTGCACTGTGGTGGGTGATCTGATGGCAGATCTCACTAACTACGCCAGCTCTGAAASCCAACTAGCTGCAGGGGAATGGGTTGCGCTAATGCCGGGCTCAAAGCGGGCCAAATTGCAGGTGGGGGTGCCTTTCATGCTGCGCTGCGCCGAACTGTTGCAACAGATGCGGCCCCAGGTGCGTTTTTTGTTGCCAGTGGCTCCCACCACATCGGTKGCAGAAATAATCAACTACGGCAGCCCCAGCAATCCACTCCAGCATTTTTATGGCAATAGCACGCCTCAACTGCTGGAAAGGGACGGTGAACGCTGGTTGAAAAGCTGGAATGGCTGCGAAATTTTGCTTATTGAAACCCAACCRGCCCACCATTTCCTWAGCCAATGCTCYCTAGCACTCACAACAGTTGGGGCAAATACGGCAGAACTGGGGGCCTTAAGTGTGCCAATGCTGGTGCTAGTGCCCACCCAACATCTTCATGTGATGCAGGCCTGGGATGGTTGGCTTGGCCTATTGGCAAGGCTGCCCCTGTTGCGATGGCTTCTTGGTGTTGCACTTACCACCTGGCGGATGCGCCATCGGGGCTTTTTGGCCTGGCCCAACATCAGCGCCGGCCATTTGGTGGTGCCTGAAAGGGTTGGCACGATCACCCCTGAGGGAATTGCCAAAGAAGCTGAGCAATGGCTCGCCAACCCCCACAAATTGCAGTCTATGGCTGAGGAACTGCGCAACTTGAGGGGAAAATCCGGGGCCGTAGCCCAGCTAGCGGCRATGGTGGACGAATTATTGGCCGCAAAAAAACAACCTCCCACTTAAATTCAAACGTTATATTTTCAAGCGAGTTATTCCTAATCAATGAAGCTGAGTCCTGAAGAATGGCGCGCAAAGCTCAGCCAAGAGCAATATCARGTTGCCCGGGAGGGCGGAACTGAAAGGGCTTTTACGGGTGTTTATTGGAACCACAAAGGCAAAGGCACATACCGTTGCGTTTGTTGTAATTCAGAAYTGTTTAAATCCGAGGCAAAATTTGATTCCGGCACCGGCTGGCCCAGTTTTTGGCAGGGGGTARATCCAGCGGCGATCAGCATTCATCAAGACGAAAGCCATGGAATGGTGCGCACTGAAATCMGTTGCGCCAACTGCGATGCCCATCTAGGCCATGTTTTTAACGATGGGCCTGCGCCAACGGGTGAGCGCTACTGCGTTAATTCCGCATCTTTAAATTTTGAAGCGGAATAATTAAGACGCTCAGGCCCAGGGGTCATCATCAACTGGGTTAGGGGCTTTGTTAGCCCTGTTATCCAACGGTTCGGCTTCAACATCTAAGGGTTCCCTGCTTCTYTCAAAGTTGTCGTATCTGGAATTTCCGTAGCCGGAATCSCTGTATCTGGRTTGTTTCTGATAATTGTTTTCCTCCTGGTCTTCATCTAGATATCTGCGCCGCTGYTGCTGCCTTGCTGTTGTGCGTTGTTCAAGTTCAACGTAGTCGTAGTCGGGGCTTGAATTTAATTCAGCATTGGCAGCTGAATAGTCAACGTCATAATTTGATCTAAGCCGATCTTGGCTTGCGGCTGGAGCAAAGCGCTCTGCTTGGTTTGCCTGCAGGCGACGCTGCTCCTGTTCTGTTGCCTGGGCTGCGGGTAATTGATTTTCAACCGGCACCATATTTAAGCGATAGCGCTCRCGTTCCTCGCGCTCTAAATTACCTCCACCAATCCCAAGTTTTTCCAATAAGCCACTACTTAATTGCTTTAATTTTTCCTCTGCACCCTCATAAACAATGATGCGATCTGGCCCTGAACTAACTATTTCCTCCACCGTTAATTCCCAAGTACTAAGAATACCTTCGCCCAGCAAAGGCACCCCCACCGCCCCCATAACCAAAGTGGTTAATTCACCAGTTTCCACATCAAAACTAAAGCCCAATACCCGGCCAAGCTGTTCACCAGCCTCTGAAATCACCTGGGAATTAATAACCCTGCTATAGCGCTCTGGATTGAACTTTTCCGAAAGGGAATCAACCGAATCCACCAGGATCACATCACCAACCTGACGGATTTGCTCGAGGAGCATCCAGCGGGGTAAGCCAGGTAGGAAACGGGTGAGGGGGTTATCACGCAAACCGAGGGCTACCACTTCCCTGCGGTCTATGTCCACCATYACTTCACCAACCACGCCTAGGCGGCGGCCGGTGTCGCGGGTGATCACCTGGGTGCCCATCAACTCAGAACGCAACCAGARGCGATCAGAGGGGGCGGGATTGGAA